>CAYPQA010000220.1:0-4514 GCA_964412725.1 uncultured Eubacteriales bacterium | reverse complement strand
TATCAAAACGGAGCATCTTACAAAAAAATACAAAAAATTTATTGCGGTTAATGATGTTTCGATTCACATTCGCAAAGGCAGTATATACGGTTTTCTAGGCCCGAATGGAGCCGGAAAGTCTACCACTATGAAAATGCTTTTGGGATTGACTTCGCCCACAAAAGGTGGTTTTACGATTGATGGAAAATCTTTTCCCAACGAACGCCTTTCTATTTTGAAAGAAATCGGCTCGTTTATAGAAGCCCCCTCGTTTTATTCTAACTTAACAGGCAGAGAAAATCTCGACATCATACGGAGGATTTTAGAACTTTCTAAAAGTGCAGTAGATGAGGCACTGGAACTCGTTGGTCTATCAGAATTCGGAAACCGTCTTGCAAAAAAATATTCGCTGGGTATGAAGCAGCGTTTAGGTATTGCCGGTGCATTGCTTGGCAGACCCCCTATCCTTATTTTAGACGAGCCTACAAATGGACTTGATCCATCCGGCATACATGAGATTCGCAATCTGATAAAATCACTGCCCAGTCTTTATGAATGCACAGTCCTAATATCCTCTCATATGCTGTCTGAAATCGAACTGATAGCAAATGACATAGGCATACTTAATCACGGGTGCTTATTATTCGAGGGTAGTTTGGACGATTTGCGAAAGAGTGCACTACAATCCGGTTTTGCAACGGATAACTTAGAAGATATGTTCCTTTCTATGGTAGAAAAAGATAATACCATTAGAAAGCAGAGGGCAAAACTATGAGTGCGCTTGCAATCGAACTACGGAAAGAAAAGAGAGCAGGCGTTACCCTTGTACTGCTTGCAGTTGGTATATTAGGTGCGGCATACGCTTTTCTCAACTTCTATATACGTAAAGAAACGTTGCTAAATATGCCGTTGCCGCTGATGGACGTATTGCTAACACAGCTTTACGGTATGATTATGGTCTTGAATATGTTTGGTATTGTGGTTTCTGCTTGTATGATTTACAACATGGAGTTTACGGGAAACGCTATTAAAAAAATGCATATGCTGCCTGTTAGCTTACCCGTTATGTACTTTTGTAAGTTTATGATCTTGACTGTTACGTTATTAATTGCTATTTGTTTTCAGAATTTGTCACTTTTGCAAATTGGCGTAACAACGTTACCGCAAGGAACTTTTGAAATTAGAACGCTTATAGTATTTGCTGGCTATTCATTTATTACATCAATGCCCGTACTGTCTTTTATGATTTTTGTTTCTTCACTCTTTGAAAACATGTGGGTTGCTCTTGGTATAGGAGTTGCGGGGTTTTTAAGCGGAATGGCATTCGCAACATCTGAGATTCCTTTTTTTATGTCACATCCTTTTGTTGTAATGCTAAAACTCGCTGTTGCCATGAGCGCACAGCCTAATATAGTTGTGATAATTATTTCTTTAATTGAAACGTCCCTTTTCCTTGGAGTGGGATTGTGGGCGGCGAAGAACCTGCGATACGAGTAAGGAGGTACCATATTGAATTTTCTTGAATTGCTAAAAATTGAGTTTATGAAAGTGAAACGCTCAAAAATTATTCCTTTAATTTTTGTTTCACCTATATTAGTAATAGCGTCTGGAGTAGCTAATCTAAGCAGTTACTTCACACCGGAATATACGAACGCTTGGGCGGCTATGTTCATCCAAAGTGCATTGGTATATGCCTACTATCTTCTTCCGTTTAGCATGATAGTTGTTTGTGTTATGATTGCAGGGCGAGAAACGCAAAATAATGGAATTTTGAAAATGTTAGCTTTGCCAATCAGCCGTTATGCACTCTCTATGGCGAAGTTTTGCGTGTTGTTGTTCTACTTGTTTGCTGAAATAGTAATATTTATTGGTGTATTTGTAATTGCAGGATTAATTGCCACAAGCAGTACAGGCATTACCGAATCACTCCCAATTTTGTATCTACTAAAATCGTGTTTCAATCTATTTTTTACCATGCTACCTTGTGTAGCAACAATGTGGGCAATTACTGTTTTATTTGAAAATCCATTGCTGTCTGTCGGGTTAAACTTACTGCTTGTTATCCCAAGTGTCTTAGTGGCAAATACAACTTTTTGGATTGTTTACCCATACTGCTATAGTGGCTACTTAGTATCTTGTTCTTTATATGATTTTGCAACAGAAGGCTCGAGCGTTGTATTTGAACTATTCCCATTCCTGCCTTGTGCGATATTAATCTTCATATCAGTTTTTTTCATATCTGTATTTGGATTTGGAAAAAAAGAAATTTGCCATTAAATAATCAAAAGGGGCTGTGCAAACTCACTTGAGTTTGCACAGCCCCTTTTACCTCTAACGCTTTAATTTGAAAACATTAACCATAGATTTTAATTGGTCGGATTGACTTGTAAGCTCCTCAGCAGATGCGGAAGTTTCTTCGGAAGCGGAGGAATTTGAGATGGTTACGGTGGAGATATTGTTGATGCCTTCGTTTATTTTAGCAATAGCTTTAGATTGCTCCTCGCTCATTGATGAAATATCTCTGATTAATTCGGATACCTCCAATGTGTCCGTAACAATCTTGTTTAGTGCATCGGCAGTCTGTTTGGCAATGCCGGTTCCCTCATTAACCTTGTTTATAGATTCTTCTATCATAAGAGTGGTTTCTTTTGCAGCATTTTGACTTCTTGCTGCGAGGCTTCCAACCTCTTGAGCAACAACAGTGAAGCCTCTGCCGTTTTCGCCTGCACGCGCGGCCTCTACGGACGCATTAAGCGCAAGCAAATTTGTTTGGAAAGCAATTTCGTCTATAACCTTGATAATCTTCGAAATGTTTGCGGAAGATTCCTTTATGCCTTCCATTGATAAGAGCATTCGCTTCATTTCTTCATTACAGTTCTTGGCGTTTTCGCAAGATAATGTGGAAAGGCTTTCTGCACTCTTAGCATTGTCGTTGTTCTTCTTTGTATTTTCATTGATAATATGAAGCGTTGAGTTAAGGCTCTGTACAGCCTCAGATTGATGCAAAACACCGTTAGAGAGCGATGAGCTCATATCAGAGATTTGCATAGCTCCGCTTGCAAGACGCTCGGAAGCGGAATTGAGGTTTGACAAAACTCCGTTAAATTTCTTGATAATGTTGTTTATAGAAGCCTTAATGCTTGCAAAATCACCGACATATTCACGCGTAATCTCAACGTTCAAATCATTATCGGCTATCTTATTAAGAACCAACGTTACTTCTTTGATGTATGAGCTTATTGAAGACATAGTATCGTTTACAGTGGTTTTAATTTCATTAAAGTAACCTTGATAATTACCAACAACTCTGTTTTCAAAGTTACCCTTTGACATCTCTTTGATTGCGTCAGAGGATTCATGCAAGGAGGTCACAATGGTTTCCATAAGTCTATTTAAGCCTGAGATAATCTCAGCCCAATCACCACTAAATGCAGCTGCATTTGCACGTACGGTCAAATCACCTTTAATGGATGCGTTTACAAGCTCGTTAATTTGCATATTAACGGAAATCAAATTGCGTCTAACGTCCTCAGTGATTTCATTTGCAACTTTTTTCTTGCCCGAAAATTCCCTAAGCTTTGCTTTAAAGTCACCCTTTGAGAAACGTTCAATGCAGGCGAGTATGTCGAAAATTTGACCGTTGTTCTCCTGTGTAAGGAAGTTAATGTCCTTTGCGAGATTTTGGTAAGCACCTAAATATTTGCTCTCTTCAATCTTAGCATCAATATCGCCGTTCAACTGGTCTTTTATCATTTTTTCTAAGTCCGAAACAAGGCCAAGCAAGGTTGCAACAACCTTTTTATAAGACGTGGCAAGAATATCAATTTCGTCATTAGAGCCTGTGGCCATATTAACGTTAAGGTTACCGTTTACAATTTCTTCTGAGGCACTAATCATTTGGTTGATTGGCTTCATTATAGAACGAATAAGTAACCAACCTATAAGTATAGCTATAATAAGAGAAAGAGATGCAATTATAGCCATAACAACGATACTTGTTGTTATAGTTTTACTGTTTTCTTGGTTTGTATTTTTTGCATCGCTAACGTGTATGTCCATAAGCTTGCTTATTATTTCGCGTTTAACTGGTATATACTGTGAGCATTGAGCCATTGAAGCCTTAGCCGCGTCTATATCATGATTTGTTGCATTCTGTACAGTAAGGTCTGTCAAAGGCTTTAGCTTGTTAAAAAAGATATCTTCAAGCTGGTTAAATAAATCAAGCTCTTCTTTTGTAACCTCATAGCGTGAGATTGATTGTTTATAGCTGTTCAAGTCCGATCTTATTTTGTCCCAATAATCGTTGTACGTTGCTGTGGTTGATTTTACGGTATCTGCGTTTTCGTGAAAAAGCATAACTGTACGCATACTGATACCCATTGATAGGTCTTCTGTTGCGATTCTATCCACAATAACTATGGGTTCCATGTTTTTGTCAGTTGAAACTTCGGATTTTTTCAGCATATTAAGCATGTTAAAAATTGCAAATGCACCGATTAAACCCGTCATAAATACCATGATGAAGAATGTGAAAA
>CAYPQA010000219.1:0-4525 GCA_964412725.1 uncultured Eubacteriales bacterium | reverse complement strand
TATTGTACCGTAAGTACGATTGATTGTCAAGAAAAAAGCTGTGTAATTCACAGCTACAATCAACAATTTATCATAACGAGCTTTTCACTTCTTCGCTCATAAAAAATTCTGGATTTGGCGGTATTTCACCAAATGTCATAATGTGCGGGTTACGTCAAATACCTTACTGTAAAACTCTACCTTTTCCTTGCAGTTGCCATTGAAATTGACATAGGTATTGATAACCATTTTTATTTCTCGTTTATGTTTTATATTTCAAAGCAAAAATCAACCGCTTTCTTAATATCACCCAATGGGAAGTCTACCTTATCGGGAATATTAACGCAGCCGATGTTTGCTTTGATTTTCGGGTTGTTTTCGGCAATAATCTTGACTGCCCCATACTTGCCGAAGTGTACGGATATATAGTTTTTCATACTCGTAACGGATACATAAACCTCGCCTTGCTTAAATGTTGGAAACTTAATCTTGGGTGAAAAATCTAAGGTTTCAATTGTGCGGGGGTATTTAGCTCGAATATAATATATTACCGCAGAAACTCGTTCTTTTCTGAGTAATGGCAGTGCATTAACATATTCATCAATCGTAGTCATAGAATTACTCCCAAACTGGTTGCCAAGTCACGCCGAATTTGTCCGTCACCCACGCACATTTACGAAAGCCCTCTATGCTTTCAGGACCCATCATAACAGCCCCTTCCTTTGATAATACATTGAATATCATGTCAAATTCAATTTCATTACGGCAATCAATATAAAGTGACATCGCCCAATTAAAATTGGGGGCAGGGTGAGCTTCAGTCATATCAAGAAACATTATCTCTTGCCCCATAAGAGATAACTTACCCATTAAAATTTTGTTTTCGCCACCATCTTTGGCAAAAGGGTGGTCTTTTCCGTAGGGAATGAGTTTAGTTATTTTTGTTTCAGGAAGATGTTCGGAGTAAAACCGCATAGCTACCTCGGCATTCCCGTTAAAAGTCAAGAACGGCTTGATTTTATGTTTTTCCATATTGATATGCTCCTTATATGTTTTTGCTTTCTACCTCTTTTTTTACAAAAACAGATTTTACATCTCTGTTAAGTATTTTACTGTTAATTATAATAACCAATTCTTCCACTGATGAAACGATTGCAATGCTACACATAATAAAAAATAAAATAGACCACTCTATAAAGTCCATAGCAAAAACATCCAAAAACAACAGTAATCCTGTAAATTTATTTGCGTATGTATGCAAAAATGCAAACGTTTTGTATTTAATATAAGAAACAGCAAGAGTTATAAAGCGGATTGTGGCAATCGTTACAATACACACAATATGCCACGATTGCCAATTTATCCGCAGTACTAAAATCAAAGCCATTGTCGCGACAAGTATAAAATCCGATAAACTGTCAAGAGCCGAACCGAGTTTGCTTGTACAGTTTGCCTTTCGTGCAATATATCCGTCCAACATATCACTTAGACCGCAAAATGAATATATTATAAAAAACAAGACAGATAGCGGTTTTGTCAAGAGTAGCATAATAGAAGCTATAATACGGCAAACAGACAGAATATTGGGTATATATTTTATAATTTTCATTTCTTTACAAAGTATCTTAGCACCGTCTTTAGTTTTTCGGGTGCGGTCTTTCGGGCATCGGTAATATAAATTTCTCTATGCCGTAAGTCGTGTCGTATCAAATTATTATCCGCACAAAACAGCTTCATCATATCAAAGCTCTGCGGCTCGTTATCATAGAACCAATGTACAGCATTTGAACGCACATACCGTCCTTAATATTTTCAAACTTAACTGTTTCAAGCAGCGGATGTGGCTTTTTCTTTTTGGTTTGCTCCAATACCGTAGCGGCAAGCTCATTCGTTACGAAATCCGGTTGACGGAGCATGATTTTGTAAACAAGCTCGTCCTTGCTGAAAACATCTTGCTCTATCGCTTTTTCAGTCAAACCCCATATACCCTCAAGCGGATAGACAGAGTATTCATAATATCCCTGTGGGATAGGATTCTTCTTTGGAAACATCTTCACACCGTAGGAAAGTGAATAAAGCACACCGATTGCTTCGGTAAAAGACTCATCGTTTGGGTTGCCTTGTCCCTCTAAAGTGAAAAATTTATAAGTGGGTATTGTGATAAGTGTAGGTGTGGTTTTAGGTAAATAAATATCTTTTTCTGCCTTCTTCCATTCATGCTTCATTTATTTGCTCCTTTTTTTGTTTAGTTTCAAAACAATCCCTTGTTCATTTGCTTTTTTAGTAAACAGCTCCGCTACTATGGTTGCCTTTTCTTTAATAGTTGATGTTTCCGATATGTTATTTTGAATTTGACTCATAACCTCCTTAATGTCCTGCAAAGACATAAGATTTACAGCAATGCAGTAAAAGCCTTTTCGCCGACCATCATTAAAGTTGGCAAGTAAAATTTTGAGTATAACAGATTTTTCATTAAGCTCGGCGTGATATGCTTCAATACCTATTCTTTGAGCTTTTTCCATATCTATAAGCTGATGACGGTGAATAATAAATGAGTCGAATTCGTCGATACCTTTATATTTATCGCAGGGGTACTTTTCGCATTCAAAGCAATAATCTATGTTGTGTTGTAAACTGCACTTCGCAATGGCACAGCCTTGATTACCTGCACCGCCGCCGCAACCGGGGCAATAACCGTCAAGCTTCATTGTACATAAGGCACAATTTAAGCCACATAGAGAAAACATTAAATCTTTTCTTTCAAAATTTTTCATACCTCAAAACCCTCCGACTTAAAATTGCTATAATAATGTTGTTTAATGGCGGTAAATTTAAGCACACAATAGTCAAGGTTGGTAACGCATTTTTTGTAATACATAGTATTGCTGTAACGCCATATCATTTCCTTAGCTTAGGGCGTTTCCAAAATTTTTAACCATTCCGGAAAGACTAACACCTCGAAAAAGTCCCTTGTCCACAAAATAAATACTTGCTTTGGGGGTTTTCATGGAAAAACTTAAAATTGTTCGATGAAGTGTTGGTCACAAGCGTGGTTTCATCAAGCGATGACATATCATACTTGCGTGTTGATTGCGTTTGAAAATATAATCATATAAATTCATATTCTTTCCACTACTAACGGATAACTAAGTATATAATCAGTGCCGCTGAAAACATGATAAGGAATCCTGCAATCATCATTCCCAAGGTTTTTGAGTAACCTTTCGGTGTAATTTCCCCCATTTTATCAAGTTTTTTAACAATAGGGTGGAGCTTCCAAAAGTATGTAGCGATTGAAAAAACCATGGCTCCAACAGCATATAGCTTGGTTGCTTCTGTACCCGTAAACAACACAACCAACAATAGTACAATAAAAATTAGCTTGGTTCCGGCTACCCAATAGGCCATATACCGTGCGAAAAGATGAGAGCTATCATCTTTTTTAGAGTTTTCCCACTCATTAAACACAGCAACGCCGTTACCAAGTCTTGAATCGGGAGCAAAGTATAAAATACACACATTTGCGGTTTCCATTATGACAAAAATAATTATGGATATATCTAAGATGTTCATTTTCATATTCCACCCTTACAGTTTTATTTTATGTGCTGTGATTATAGTATAGCTATAGGCATTTACGGTGAAAACACAATTGTCTATTTCAGCATACCAATTTTTGCCTTTGCGTTCAATTTTGCAAGCGGAATTTGTTATCATATCCTTGCACCAAGCCACCACACCGTCATTGTCTATGCTAAGATTTCTCTTAATTCTGACAACACCAAGCTCAGTGGTATGCAGTTTGCCTATGTTCAAAAGTAAGTCGTTCACTTTGCACTTCTTATAATCTGTATATTACGGTCAATGTTGTTCCTGACACTAACAAAGCCGTTATTTAAGAGCAGTTTTTCAAGCTCCTTTGGTGAATATATTTTAACATCACCGGATTTTAGCAACGGTAATAAGAAATTGCCGATGACACGCAAAACAGGAGGCCAATATATTTCAGCTATAAAAAGCTCGCCGCCCTGCTTTAACACTCTTTTTGCTTCTTTCAAGAAAAGGTCAGGCTGTTCAAAATGGTGGAATGATGCCGAAACAGTTACACAGTCAAAATAATTATCATTAAAAGGCAACTTATCACAGCCAGACACCGCATATTGAAAATCAGGGTGTAGCTTTTTCGCTTCGGTTATCATATTTTCGGATATGTCAACACCATAACCATTGATTTTAATTTTACCGTCGAGCATAGCGAGCAAATTACCGTTTCCACAAGCAACATCAAGTACATTGGCATTTGGCTTTAACTTGATAGTGTTTACGAGTTCCTGCTTAAAGCGAACGGTAAACTTGCCGTCAAAGGTGTTGTCGTAGTCATGAGCTTTTTTATTGTATGAATCTCTTGATTGTTCTGTTTTACTCATTATCTGTTCCTAACCTTTCAAGCATTTAATCACTATATTGCTCCTATACCGAAAATAAGTATACGCATAATTCTATCTAATCGTTTCGCTTATGAGTTTTGGCAAAACGGCTTCTGCCT
>CAYPQA010000218.1:0-4564 GCA_964412725.1 uncultured Eubacteriales bacterium | reverse complement strand
AGTGATAGCAAAAAAATAATTATTTACTTTTTATGGGGAAAGCATAGCGTATTCAACCTAAAAAATAACGCCTATAGGCGGCAACACATAGGATTTCTGCCAATGAGCTTGAACAATGAATTTTTGGTCGATAGCTTTTCTATACAGCGACAAAGCTTCACAATGACAATTTCTACAAAGAAAAGTTTTTTTGAGTAATTTATTTTTGATTATGGAATTATAAATATTGGACAACGAGGAGGAAAGGTATGCCAAAGACAGTTATACTATTAGCTGGTTACGTAGCCGGCGGGAAAACCACATTTTCATTAAAATTATCAGATGCTTTAAACATACCTGTTTTCAACAAAGACCGTATAAAATCCGTTCTTGGAGATTACATAAAAATTAACAACCGTGATGAGAGTAAAAACCTTAGTCGTGCAACATTTGGAATAATGACACACAACGCAGAAAACTTAATGAAAGCCAATATGCCTTTTATTTTAGAAAGCAATTTTATAAGTGCAGAAGCCAATGTTTTACATAATTTGATACAAAAATATGATTACAACTCATTAACATATCTGTTTTTGGGAGATTTACGGATTATACATAAGCTTTTTATTGAACGAGACAACAGCTCTGAGCGGGAACAAGCCAATCGAGTTAATGGTATATTCGACGATTATGAGGTTTTTGAAAAAAGCATAAAGCCTTTGGGAGACTTTAGCGTTGGCGGGAAAATAATTAAAGTGGACACTACAAATTTTGCGGATGTTGATTTTGAAAATTTTATACACGAGGCACATACATTTATAAACAATGGGGGTCTTTGACAATGACTGATGCACATGTTCATCTTGATAAAGGCGAATTATCATTGCAATATGTTAACAAGTTTATACAAATAGCCTTGGAAATGGGCATTGACGAGATATATTTTCTTCAACACACAAATATGTTTACTGAGTTTATGCCGATTTATGGGAATATGCGGCAATACAATGATTATCAAAGAAATTGGGTAAATAACAAAGTGCAAAACGCTATTCCGTTGTCGGTTTATACAGATTTTATCGACGAAATGCGAAAAGTAACATTTCCTGTTAAAGTAAAAATGGGATTGGAAGTATGTTATGAACCGCAATATGAAGGGATAATAAGCGATTTAACAAAACGCTATAAATTTGATTTTCTTGTAGGCTCAGTGCACTCTATAGACGGTTGGGCTTTTAGTCATCTTAAACAAAAATGGACTTGTGATGATGTGGATGTTAATCTTATCTACAGAAAATACTACGATATTATGATACAGCTTGTTAAAAGCAGACTGTTTAACGGACTTGCTCACCCGGATTCTTTAAGTTGCTTCAATGTATTTCCGAGTTTTGATTTAACAGACATATATGTCAAATTGGCACAGGAGTTAAATTCATCGGATATGTATGTGGAGCTGAGTAGCGGTCTTGCGGTTAATTATGGAATTGAACGTATCGGTATGGATAAAAATATGTTGTCTGTTATGAAATCGCAGAATGTTAAAATAAAAACTGCTTCAGATGCACATAAGCCTGAAAATTTAGGTAGATATATAAAAGAAATGCAGCACCTAATAACTGCAAAATAAGCATATAACTTCAAACCCCTCTTCAGGTTAGTTTCAAGATAAGTTTCTTGAAGACAAGCCGCTTTATGCGGTTATGGGAGAAATGTGTGAAAAGTGGGGAAAAGAGAGTATAGGCAAATACGGATATTCCAGTGTCGGTGTTGTTATGGGTGCTACATATCCTAAGCGGCTTAAAGAACTGAGAGAATCAATGCCAACTACTTTTTATACTTGTGCCGGGATATGGATTTCAAGGTGGAGAGGGCAAAGACGTTGCTTATGCTTTTGACAAAAACGGACTCGGAGCAGTTATCAACACATCTAGAAATATTATGACAGCATATCAGAAACAAAACCTTTTGGACAATATGTATGCAAAAGCAGCAAGAGAAGAAGCAATAAAAACAAGAAATGATATTTTGAGATATGTGAAAAGCTTTAAGCTTCCGGAGTAGGTGAAAAGTTGGTACTATACCAATTCAACTTAGGTTCTGAACAATAAACCGTGTAAAGCGAATAATATTCCTAATAAATCTCAACACTTCTACCAAGGCAAAACAGGGCAACGCATAAGTGCGACCAAACGCATACCGTGGCTTATAAGATGAACGGCAGATTTTATATCTGCCGTTTTTGCGTTCATCGATAAATCAAAAGCGGGTAAAGGCTTGGGGTATGTGTAATGTGACGTGTTTGATGACATATGCGGATGGAAGAAAGCTTGGTCGGTCTGACACATGAAGGTTGTCTTATTGGCGGTTATGATAAAAATGACGTTCTATATGTAAATCTCTATCTTAACCCAGAACATTTGCCGGGAGTATACTCCTTAACGCTAAAAATCGCACTTCTTTCTTCGCGAGATGGCGCAAACTTTGCCTCTACAAGTTTGCAAACGCTCGAAACAAGTGCGATTTTAATGCGTTAAGGAGTATATCTGTGGATGAATACAGTTATTCTGCCATCATAAATGGGTTGGATACTACGAAAGATTTGTTTTTTGTAGATGTAAAATTGCCCGCGACAGATATGCTTCAAATTTTCTCATAGTGTGATTAACACCATCCCCACGTTTTTGACTTTTCCCCCAACCGAAGGGGATGGTGTAATGTATGCATCCTGCTTCATTTATACCTGCTCCTATGAAGTGATTTTGTTTTTTTCTGCAATTTTTATACCGCTACTTCCAACTAGTCAATTGTTGAAATAACCCTAACATTCTACAGCGCTATTCCTCATCCTGTAAAGCGTCATATCCTTCTTCTCCTGTTCTTACCTTTATGACATTTTCAACGTCATATATAAACATCTTTCCGTCACCTATATTGCCTGTATAAAGTGATTCTTTAACCGTTTTAATAAGCAGTTCCAAAGGTACTTTACAGATAACAATTTCTATTTTCACCTTTGGTAAAAGAGTGGTTTCAAGAGCCACACCACGATAAAATTCTTTACCACCCTTTTGCATACCACATCCTAAAACTTGAGTCACGGTCATACCAGTTATACCTATTTGGTCAAGTGCAGCTTTTAATGTTTCAAATTTACTTTGTTTTGTTACAATAACAACTTTTGTCATTTTTGCACCAGGGTTTGAATTATATGACACAGGAATTGCAATGTCAGGAGATACCGAAGTTACATCGGATTGAGGTTTAAAGTCTGTTCCCATAGTAACAGGCATAAAATCTGCATAACTGCTGGGCAAGCCATGTTCCTCTATATCAAGTCCCGCAATTTCTTCAGATTTAGATACACGAAGACCTACTGTCTTTTTTATAACCATAAAAACAACCGTCATCGTAACAGCAACCCAAGCAATAACGGATAAAACACCCAACGTCTGAATTACCAGAAACTTAAAGCCCCCGCCATACAAAAGACCGCCGTCAAGAGCAAAAACACCAACAAGCAATGTACCTACAGCGCCGCACATACCATGAACACCCACCGCACCAACAGGATCATCAATTTTAAGTGTCTTTTCAACAAACTCAATCCCAAAAACAACAACAAAAGCAGAAATCAGCCCGATGAAGAATGCTCCTGTAGGTGAAACCATATCACAACCTGCGGTAATAGCTACAAGTCCTGCCAATGCACCATTCAAAGTCATTGATACATCAGGCTTTTTGTACCTAATCCAAGTGATAATCATAACCGCAGATGTGGCCGCGGCCGCCGCAATATTTGTGGTAACAAAGATATTTGCCGCCGATGAGATTACATCATCACCTGTCATAGATACAGTTGAACAACCATTGAACCCAAACCAACAAAGCCATAGGATAAACACTCCCAAAGCACCAAGCGTTAAACTGTGGCCGGGGATTGCACGCACCTTTCCGCTTTTGGAATACTTACCGATTCGGGGACCTAAGATTTTTGCACCGATTAAAGCCGCAACGCCACCAACCATATGAACAGCGGTAGAGCCTGCAAAATCGTGAAAGCCAATCTGCGAAAGCCAACCGCCACCCCATATCCAATGACCTGAAACAGGATAAATAAAGGCACTTATAATCACGCTATAAATACAATAAGATGAAAACTTTGTTCTCTCGGCCATAGCACCTGAAACAATAGTAGCGGCTGTAGCACAAAATACAGTCTGAAAAATTATAAAGGCCGATGACGGAATAGTAGAACTGTAATCGCCTTTAATAAAGAAATCAAAGCCGCCAAAGATTAAACCGCTTCCTGCAAACATAATCCCAAATCCAAAAATCCAAAATACAAGAGTTCCAAGCGCAAAATCCATCATGTTTTTCATAATAATGTTTCCTGCATTTTTTGCCCTTGTAAAGCCTGTTTCTACCATGGCAAAACCTGCCTGCATAAAGAAAACCAAAGCCGCACCTAACAAAACCCATATTGTATCAACTGCTGAATACATAAACCAGTCCTCCTTGTAATAAAAAAAGACGTGTACTTTATCAACCATTTTAAAATGTTTTGATAAAATACACGTCTTTG
>CAYPQA010000217.1:0-4630 GCA_964412725.1 uncultured Eubacteriales bacterium | reverse complement strand
ATGGTTAACATAATCTCCAATTTCAAGATTACAAAATTTATGTAACGCTTCGTTATTTATGCTTGCTTTACCAACTATTGACTCTAGTAGAATATATATAGTTTAGCTTTTCATTTAAATATAAGCTATTAGCATTATAAAAAGAGTTCATAATAATGTTTTTGATTAATAATTCCCAAACTAATATAACAAATAGAAAAAAATAACCTATTATTTCTATTTTACGTGCAGTTTTATTACTTAGATTTATAAATTTATTAAAAATAAAAAAAGAAAAGGCTACGATTACCATAATAAAAATCAAAATGACTAACATTGGATAGATTGCCGTAATTACATCTCCCATTAAGCACTCCCTATAGTTATTTAACTTGTAATTATTGCACAATTAATTAAGAAAAAGATATATCCAATTGTTTAGAAACATAACCACCCCAATACTTAGATTTCTAAAACACATTATTCAACTACGTTTATAATAGTAGAATTATAGCAAATTTTGTATTAGATGTCAAATAGTATCATGAGTTCGCTAAAGTTAATGTCTTGATAAAAGACAGGTTGTCAATTTCGGAAATATTAAAATACCACCCGGCACCGCAAAAAAATAAATTCTTCGTTGTCACATTCAACTTTATTGGGCTTAATCCCGCGCTTAAGTATGTCTAAATACGTGTTACAACATCCACAGTCACTGCACTTTGCATAGGTTATAAACCTACGGAACAAATCATCGGTTAATGTATTTATCCATTATGTAGTTTTTTCATTGTTTTGGCACAATAAGTGAACAAAATCATACTTTAGCCTGCCCGCATTAAACGTGATCAAAAGTCTATTTATTTTCTTCGATTTACAAACGCAGCCCCAAGTGACTGTATTTGCATTGCCTAGTTTTATTGATATAGTCTCGCCCATTTTATTAGCAAGAGCAAACAATCCACTATAAAAAGCTCCCTCTTTGTTGCCTATAATCCGTGTAATGTCCGAACAGTTATACTTAATTTTGCCCTTTTCAAGTACCCTGAAATTCGCACGCTCAAAGCGCTGATTTTTTTCCGTATAGGCGCATAGATAACCAAAACTTCAAGCAGATCGCGATTATCAGCGTATTCAACTTTAAAACGGTCATCTTGTATTGAGACAGCAAAACCAAAATCCTCAAGTAAGCCCAACATTCTTTGATGGCGCAGATATTTCAATAATTTACAGCACTTCCGGATTTTAAATCTACGCTACTGAATTTGACAGTGTTGCTTTCCTTGTCAAAATTGCCGGTTGTTGCAGTAATGTATAAAATCCTGACGGGCGATAAAACTTGCTTTATCTAATTATTATGTTGGACGTTTGTCTTAATCTTTTCGTCGTTTGTTTCAATAAGAAAATGCAGATTCCCTATATATGGATTTCATAAGAATTAAAAACAACTCGTTCAACTCCTTGAGTTCTACTACAAGCTCATCAGTCAAATCTAAATTTGCAGGAAAATCTGCAATATTTTCATGCATCAAATATACTGCTTAACGCATAAAGATTACGCTTGTTTTGAGCGTTTACAAACTTGCAGAAACAAGTTTGTGCCCTTTAGCAAAGAAAGAAGTGCAAATTATTAACGTTAAACGGTATAGCACCTTTCACAAAATATATTTAATATACTACATTGACAGATATAGTAATTTATTGTATATTGTAAATGTGGAGGTGAACTTATGGGCGAAAACAAAATTACATCCGACTTGCTTAGAGGTCATACAGACACAATGATACTGCGTCTTCTTTCCGAAGGTGATCGCTATGGTTATGAGATTGTAAAGCTCATAGCTGATAATTCGGGTGGAGACTATGAGATTAAGGAAGTCACCATGTATTCAAGTCTGCGACGTATGGAGGCGGATGGCGATGTTGAATGGTATTGGGGCGACGAATCCCAAGGTGGACGGCGTAAGTATTTCAAGATCACAGAGAAGGGCAGGCATACCTATGCCCGTAATAAGGACAATTGGGATTACGCGAAACGCGTGCTTGACAGATTGTTGTAGGAGGGACTAACTATGAATAAAAAATTGACAAACTATTTAGAGGATGTTTTTGCACCGTATAACAATGTAAAAAGCATTATGGAATTAAAAAACGATTTGATGCTTGACTTGCAGGAGCGTTTTATGGAGCTCAAAGCTGAGGGTAAGGACGAAAGAACCGCTTTCGATATGACAGTGGAAAGTATAGGTGATATTGAGGGAACTTTGGTTGAAATGTCCAACCTCACCAATACGCTTAAGAGAAAGGTTTTGGTAAATTTCAGTGCACAAGAGCTTACAAGCAGTGATTTTGCAGGCGTCATTTTGCACGGAGGCAAGTTTAATTGTAGTGTAATGAAGGGCGCGGACTTTTCCAGTGCGGATTTGACCGGTAGTTCCTTCAAGTGCAGCGATCTTAGCGGAGCAATTTTTGACAGGGCGAACCTCACAGACTGTAGCTTTTCACTCATTGATCTTAAGGACTTAAGCTTCAAAGATACCATAATGGTTCGCACGGTTTTTAATAAGGCTATGCTTACTGATGTGAAATTCATCCGCGTCAATCTAATCGATGTGAGTTTCTCTATGTCGGATCTGAGAAAGGCAAGTTTTGAAGACTGTATCATTGAAGGTGGAGATTTTAAGAACGCAACTCTACAAGGTATGTGCTTTGATGGAGTTACAATAAGGAATGCTGATCTCGGAAAAGCAGATTTAACAAAAGTATCCTTCCAAAACGCTACCTTGCAGAATGTTTCCTTCGCACCACCATTTGCTCTGACAAACAAATATTATAAAGTTATTAAGACCATTGACTTTAACGGTGCTATAATGGATAAGCTGACTCACAATTCCCTGAAGGGCTTGTGTGCTAATCTTGACGGTGTTAAAGTAAATTAATGTATTTAAAACAAAAACAGGTTGTTGCAAAATATAAACTTTGCAATAACCTGTTTTTATTTTAAATACATGAGGCAATATATATACTTATTTTTAATATAACTGTCAATAATTACATCAGGAGGTGTTACTATGGATGTGAGGATTGGCAAGATAAAAATAAATGGTTCGGACACCGAACGAGATGAATTGAGACAGCATAATATTACAAATCCGTCCGTTACAAAGCTTATTGAACGTGTTTTGAACAGAAATGATTTACACTGGAAATGAGGTTAGGCATGGAACAAAAAAAAGCCGCAATTTATATAAGGGTTTCAACGGATGCGCAAAGGGAGGAAGGATATTCGATTGAGGCCCAGAAGGAGATGCTCACAGCCTACTGCGTTAGCAAACAGATAAAGCATTACGAACTTTATATAGACGGCGGTTTCAGTGGCAGCAACATCGAAAGACCAGAAATGCAAAGGCTTATAGACGACGCAAAGAATAATATGCTTAGCCACGTCATCGTCTACAAGCTTGACCGTCTGTCACGTAGCCAGAAGGATACGCTTTATCTTATAGAAGATGTATTTAACCCGCACGGTGTGGATTTTATATCTATGCAGGAAAGCATGGATACGTCGACACCTTTGGGACGTCTTATGCTTGGCATACTCTCAGCTTTTGCACAGCTTGAAAGGGAAAACATTAAAGAACGTACAAGAATGGGCATGAAGGAACGCGTTAAGAATGGTCTTTGGATGGGCGGCGGGCGTATCCCGTATGGCTATGATTACGATAAGGATAAAGGCGTTCTTGTGCCGAACAAGGATGCAGAAACCGTGCGTAAGGTTTATTCATTATATCTTCAAGGATATTCTCTAAATAAAATCGCGCAAATGGTTGGTCTTAAATACGAACGGCTTGCCAGACAAATCCTTATGCGGAAGTCTAACGCAGGCTATATATGTTATAACGGAGAGGAATACCAAGGAAAGCACGAACCAATAGTAAGTATAGAAACTTACTATGAAGCAATGGCACTTATGCAAAGACGCAGTTTCAACAATCTTACAACCTCAGGATATTTACTTACAGGGCTAATGTATTGCGGTAAATGCGGCGCAAAATTGCGTTACCAAAAATGGGGAAAGGCGGGCACCAAGATTGTATGCTATTCAAGGGATAAATCAAAACCGCATCTTGTAAAAAATCCTGAATGTGATAATGAAGCCTTGTGGTCGGATAAGGTTGAAACAGCAGTTGTAAATTGTCTTTTCGAGTTAAATTTTAAGCACAATGCAGATAGCAACGTAGCAGATGATTATGATGCAGTAAAGGCACTAAATGACCAATATGAAACCTGCGCGGCAAAAATAAAAAGGCTCTATAATCTCTACGCGGCATCCTCGGACGATATCCTTCTTGAAACAATTGAGCAAAACAAAAAGGAGCTTGAGAAACTGAAAAGCGCGATAAAACTCGAGCAAGAGCGTAGCACCATTTCAAACAAATACAAAAAGCTTAAAAAAGAGATTGAAAACATCTCTGAGCTTTGGGAATACATGACCTCACAAGAACAGCAAAAGCTCATAAGGGAGCTTATAAACAAGATAACTATAACAGACGGGCGTATCGATATAGAGTTTGTTTACGACATTTAACGTTCATTCCGATGATAATAGGTGAAATAAGAAGGTATCTGCGTGATAACAACAGTATTCGCG
>CAYPQA010000216.1:0-4720 GCA_964412725.1 uncultured Eubacteriales bacterium | reverse complement strand
TAGGTTGATTATACCATTTATTTGAAAGAATTTCTCAAATTAGAATGCCGTGGTAACGGACTAATGTTGTTTGACATTTCACCATAAAGCTTTCAAACATGCCGAGCGCACAAAAAAAGCCAACAACCGCTTGATTAGCAAGTTATTGGCTCATTCGAACTTTCCGTATTTTATAAGTGCTATGGAAACATATATTGACTACTGTTACAACAATTAATTTACACCCCACTAATTCCACCCAAGACAATCTTGCTCACCAGAGCCGCCATCTCACTTGGCGGCTCTTTTCTGCCGTTTTCAAGCCAAGCATAAAATATACCAATGCAACCTAACATTATAAATGAAAACGTATAGTTAAAATAATCAGGATTTTTAACAGTAAAAACCTTAGACCAGTCATCAATCAATTTATCTTTCATAATATCATTAAATCTGCCGACAAATGAAGCATCACCGTTTTTGCTCATCAACACACTTGCCATTTCCGCATTTTCAGAAAGATATTCAAATATAGCGGTAAGCATAGGGAGCGGCTCTTTTTTAAGTCTGCTTTCCTTATGATTATTAATAATCGCACTTAATTCCTCAAACATTTCCCCTTGAATTTGCTCGACCATATCGTAAATGTCCTTGTAATGCAGATAAAAAGTACCTCTATTAATATCCACAAGGTCGGAGATTTCACGCACAGTGATATTTTTTATCGGTTTTTCTGCAAGCAGCTTGGCAAGTCCCTGCCTTAGCTGCTTTTTTGTTTTGCGTACTCTGCGGTCAACAATTTCGCTCATAAATGCCTCCTATTCAACACTTTATGGGTATAATGTCTATTAAACAGCGTTTACAATAATAATTGACTATTGCATTAATTAACAAGTGTAATTATAATTAAATTATAGACAGTTACTAAACATATGTCAAGTAAAAGGAGAGATTTTATGGAGATGGTTTTTAATGCAATAGTCAGCCATAAGAAAACGGTGATCATTGTACTTTCTGTTTTAACACTTTTGTGTGCGGTCTTGTCAAAAGGGGTTAGTATAAATTACAACATACTCGACTATCTGCCCGACAGCGCACAATCCACACAAGCTGTCGATATTATGGAAACGGAGTTTGGCGGCGGTGTGTCTAATGCAAAGGTTATGGTTAAGGGGGTGGATATTCCTGAAGCTTTGGAGCTTAAATCTCAAATTGACGCAATTGACGGGGTGAACGAGGTTTTATGGCTTGATGACAATGTAAATATATATGTTCCCATTGAAACGGCTGAGCAAAAAATAGTCGAAAACTTCTTCAAAGACGGCAATGCATTATTCTCGCTTAATCTTGACGATACAAAAAAGATTGAAGCTATTGCCAAGATTAGAGGGATGATCAGCGATAACGGTCACCAGAGTGCATTTCTCGGCTCGGCGGTGAACACGGCGGCGGCAACTGAAAGCTCTGCTACCGAAGTGAAAAAAATTACAATGCTTCTATTGCCGATTGTATTTTTGATACTGCTACTCACCACAAGCTCGTGGTTTGAGCCTGTACTGTTCATGGTTACAATCGGTGCTGCGATAATGCTAAACCGTGGCACAAATATGTTTTTCAGCGAAATTTCCTTTGTAACAAATTCAGCGGGAAGCATATTACAGCTTGCTGTTTCGATGGATTATTCCATATTCCTACTCCACCGTTTTGCCGATTTTAGGCGTGAGGGTGATAATGTAACTACCGCTATGACAAAAGCACTAAAATCAGCATTCTCAACTATTACTGCAAGCGGTGTAACAACAGTTATAGGCTTTGCGGCATTGATTTTGATGCAATTCAAAATCGGACCCGATATGGGTATTGTTATGGCAAAGGCGATTGTGCTGAGTATGCTCAGTGTGTTGGTTTTACTGCCTGTATTAACCCTTATGTCCTACAAGCTAATAGACAAAACCGAGCATAAATCGCTGCTTCCCAAATGGGACGGGCTTGCACGGCTTGTCGGTAAAATAAAAATGCCTGCACTAATTATCTTTTTAATACTCCTTATCCCATCATTTTTGGCTCAAAACTCAAACAATTTCTACTATGGCTCTGCCAATATGTTCCCCAAAACATCACGAGTAATGGTAGAAAAAAACGAGATTGAAAGCGTGTTCGGTCGCACTAATCAGCTTGTAATCCTAATTCCCACAGGTGATATCGCCAAAGAGAAAATGCTGTCCGATGAACTGCACAAGCTGCCCGAGGTAACAAATGTCATATCCTATGTCGATGTTGTTGGTGCAGAGATACCTCCTGAATTTTTAGATAGCAAACAGAGAGCCAAACTAATCGGCGAGAATTATAGTAGAATAATCCTTGCTGTTGACTGCGAATTTGAGGGAGATAGAGCGTTCTCACTTGTAGAAAATGTGGAAAGTACAGTATCAAAATATTACAATAGCTTCTATCTTGCAGGCGAATCGGCTAATACATACGACCTTAAAAACGTAGTTACAGCCGATATGGTAAAGGTGAATTTAGTGGCAATAGGAGCGGTATTCTTGGTACTGCTACTCTCAATGAAGTCGGTTACTTTACCGTTTATACTGGTACTTACAATAGAAAGTGCAATATGGCTTAATCTTTCGTTCCCTTACTTTGGTGAGCAACCTATTTTCTACATTGCGTACCTCATCATAAGCTCCATTCAACTCGGTGCAACAGTTGACTATGCGATTCTACTATCGTCAAGATATTTAGATGAGAGGAAACTTGTACCCAAAAAGCAAGCCTTACTTAACACTATAAGAGGTGTAACGCTATCAATCCTCACATCAGGCAGTATTTTAACTCTTGGAGGATTAGTGCTTGGCATCATCTCATCAAACGAGATACTTTCACAGCTTGGAACATTTATTGGACGTGGTGCGATTTTGTCGGTTATTATGGTGCTGACTGTGCTTCCTGCACTGCTGTATTTC
Source organism: uncultured Eubacteriales bacterium (assembly GCA_964412725.1). GTDB lineage: Bacteria > Bacillota > Clostridia > Lachnospirales > CAYPQA01 > CAYPQA01. Next base: position 1,775 of record CAYPQA010000216.1, on the reverse strand, counting down.
TGTGATGGCTTAATTGGTAAAACCACTAAGAATTCAGATTTTGTAAAGGAGAATAACTAATATGAAAAAGTTAATTTCTATCTGTGTTGTAACGGTAATGTTGTTATCCACAACACTCACAACCTTTGCCGCTTCGCCGTCCTCAAAGGAAGAAGTTGTTTATGGCTTGCTGTCAGCGGACGGCAAGGTAAACGATGTATATGTTGTCAATATTTTTGATGGTGGAGAGATTATCGATTACGGCAATTACACCAGTGTCCGCAACATGACAAGCACTGCTCGGATTAGCCGTGATGGTGACAAACTCACAGCAAGTGCTGAGGGCAAATTATACTATCAAGGTACACTCGAAAACCACGACTTGCCTTGGAATATAGATATTGAATATGAGCTTGATGGCACAGAGATAAGCGGCAGTGAGCTTGCTGGTAAAAACGGTGCATTAAAAATAGATGTTTCGGTCACACAAAACGAAAATGTAGACAGCACATTCTTTGAAAATTACGCCGTACAGGTTAGCTTTTCGCTTGATAACAGCTTGTGCGAAAATATTGTAGCAGAGGGTGCGACCATCGCACAGGTGGGCGGCAAAAAGCAACTCACATTTACAGGACTGCCAACCAAGGGTGTGGATTTTACCGTAACCGCTGATGTCCACGATTTTGAAATGGACGCTATTTCGATAAACGGCATTAAGCTTGCTCTTGGAATTAGTGTTGATGATGCGGGATTTACATCACAAATAAACAATCTGATTGAAGCGATTACACAGCTTGATGATGGTGCGGCAGAGCTTTTAGACGGTGCAAACAAGCTACTTGACGGAGTGACAAAATACCAAGCAAGTCTAAAAGAGTTTAATGACGGTATGAAAAACCTCAGTAGTGGTTCTGAAAAATTATGGAACGGTGCAACCTCTCTCAAAAAAGGCATAACTGATTTGACAGCACAAAATGACAACCTTGTAAACGGTGCAACTGCTTTGCAGCAAGGTGTGTTTGACAGCGTGAACAAACAGCTTACAGCACAGAACATAGGGTTTCCAACTTTAACTCCCGAAAACTATAAAGCGGTTTTAGGTGATAAAGAACAGCTCGTAAGCATAAAAGCACAGCTTGACAGCGCTGTTCAGTTTACAGTTGGAATTAAAAGCTATACAAGCGGTGTTTCCAGCCTTGGGACAGGTGCTGATGGTATTATAAGCGGCTCCGCAGAGTTAAAGACGGCTATCTCCAAGCTATCGACTGCTTCAAATGAATTATACAGCGCAGGAACAGAGATAAATACAGCCACAAAAAAGCTTCGTGAAGGACTTGACAGCTACAACAAAGGTACAAACGAGCTGAGAGGTCAAACATCAAACATGGGTAGCGATGTTTCAGCAAAGACCGAAGAAGTGCTTGCAGGAATAAGCGGAAACGGTGACCCTGTGGTGTCGTTTGTGTCGGATAAAAACTTAAATGTTTCGGCTGTTCAATTTGTCATTAAAACGGAAACCATAAAAAAGCCTGTGGTTAATGCTGAAGCCTCTCCTCAAACGGTAAAACTTAGTTTTTGGCAAAAACTGTTAAGGTTATTTGGATTATAATGGAGTAGTGGGCTACTCACACCACCGTGCGTACCGTTTGTTAGGTACAACAGCATATCACCTACTTTCATGCCATCTACTCCGGCTGCTCCACCATTCTGTTTTACCCGCGACGACTTCCTTCAGATTCCGTATATAGCATATTGACTTTAAATCCATAAATATCCATCATGCAGAAAATAAGCCT
>CAYPQA010000215.1:0-4723 GCA_964412725.1 uncultured Eubacteriales bacterium | reverse complement strand
GTCACTACGCACACGTTGACTGCCCAGGCCATGCTGACTACGTTAAAAACATGATCACCGGTGCCGCTCAGATGGACGGTGCTATCCTTGTTGTTGCTGCTACAGATGGTGTTATGGCTCAAACACGTGAGCACATCCTTCTTGCTCGTCAGGTTGGCGTGCCTAAAATCGTTGTTTTCATGAACAAGTGCGACGCTGTTGATGACGAAGAATTACTTGATCTCGTTGAAATGGAAATCCGTGACCTCTTAAATGAATACGAATTCCCCGGCGATGACACACCTATCGTTAGAGGTTCTGCTTTCAACGCACTTCAAGACCCAGCTTGCCCTTGGGGCGACAAGATTTTAGAGCTCTTCAACGCTGTTGACGAATATATCCCAACTCCAGAGCGTGACACAGATAAGCCTTTCCTTATGCCTGTTGAGGACGTTTTCTCAATCACAGGCCGCGGTACTGTTGCTACTGGTAGAGTTGAGCGCGGTACTGTCAAGGTTCAAGAGGAAGTTGAAATCGTTGGTCTTACAGACGAGAAGCGCAAGGTTGTTGTAACAGGTATCGAAATGTTTAAGAAGCTTCTTGACCAAGGTCAAGCAGGTGACAACGTTGGTATCCTTCTCCGTGGCGTTCAAAGACATGAAATCGAAAGAGGCCAAGTTCTTGCAAAGCCCGGAACAATCACCCCACACACAAAGTTCACAGCTCAGGTTTACGTGCTTTCACACGAAGAAGGCGGACGTCACAAACCTTTCTTCAACAACTACAGACCTCAGTTCTACTTCAGAACAACAGACGTTACAGGCGTTATCACATTGCCTGAAGGCGTTGAGATGTGTATGCCTGGCGATAACATCCAAATGACCATTGAGTTAATCACTCCTATCGCTATGGAACCCGGTCTTCGTTTCGCTATTCGTGAAGGCGGACGTACAGTTGGTGCTGGCTCTGTTGTTACAATTATTCAGTAAATCACTGCCGATTCAGGGGCTGTCGCATAATGCGCCAGCCTCTTTTTTTATAGGAGGTTAAAATGGGTGACATTAAATTTATGGGATTGAACGAGCTTCGCGAGAAATTTCTTGCATTCTTTGAAGGCAAGGATCACTTGCGCATGCAAAGCTTTCCTCTTATCCCAAATAACGATAAAAGCCTTTTGCTTATAAATTCAGGTATGGCACCTCTTAAGCCTTATTTCACGGGCTTGGAAACGCCACCTAAAAAACGTGTAACAACCTGTCAAAAATGCATAAGAACAAATGATATAGAAAATGTGGGCTATACCCTCCGTCATGGTACCTTCTTTGAAATGCTTGGGGATTTTTCTTTTGGAGATTATTTCAAAAATGAGATTATACCTTGGGCTTGGGAGTTTTTTACAAAGGTTTTGGGTATTCCTGAAAGCCGACTCTATCCCTCTGTATATGTTGAAGATGATGAGGCTTTTGATATCTGGCATAACGTTGTTGGCATACCCAAAGAGCGCATCTTCCGTATGGGCAAAGATGACAATTTCTGGGAGGTTGGCTTAGGCCCCTGCGGCCCTTGCTCGGAGATTTATTTTGACAAGGGAGAAAAATACGGTTGCGGCAAGCCCGATTGTACCGTTGGCTGCGACTGTGACCGCTACATGGAGGTTTGGAACCTTGTATTCACGCAATTTTGCAAAGAAGAGGACGGCAGTTATTCAAAGCTTGCATTCCCGAACATAGATACGGGCATGGGTCTTGAACGTATTGCTGCGGTTATGCAGGGCGTAGATTCTATTTTTGACGTTGACACAATTAAACATATTTTGAACCGCGTATGTGATATTGCCAAAGTTAAGTATAACGAGAATGAAAAGCAGGATGTTTCCATACGCATTATAACTGACCACTTAAGAGCGGTTACGTTTATGACCGCAGATGGTATCATGCCATCAAATGAAGGACGAGGCTATGTTTTAAGAAGACTTTTGCGCCGCGCCGCAAGGCATGGACGTCTTTTAGGCATTCAAGGCTTATTCCTCACAAATGTTGCCGAATCTGTTATTGAAGTTTCCGGCGGTGCATATCCAGAGCTTTTGGAGAAAAAATCCTATGTTTTAAAGGTTATTTCTAATGAAGAAGAACGCTTCAACGAAAACATTGACTCAGGCATGTCTCTGCTTAAGGAATACATGGAGGAGCTTAAAGCCTCGAATGCTAACGTTATTCAAGGCAAGCAAGCATTCAAGCTTTATGACACCTATGGTTTTCCTTTTGAGCTCATGAAAGAAATGGCTGAAGATGAAGGTTTTACAGTAGACGAAGAAGGCTTCAAGCTTGAAATGGAAGAGCAAAGGGAGATGGGCAGAAAAGCCAGAGGCGAAAATACCTACATGGGTACGGATGAAACCGCACTTGACAAATTGGGTGATGTGAAAACGGAGTTTATCGGATATGAGCAAACCGAATGCAAAGCGGACATCCTTGCCATATCTGTGGGCAATGAGCTAGTCAGCGAAGCTACCGCTAAGTCAAACGTTATGATTGTGCTTGACCGCACCGTGTTCTATGCCGAAAGCGGCGGACAAAAGGGCGATATTGGTGAGATTTGTACGAAGGACGCCGTGGTACGCATTACCGACTGTATTAAGGTTTTAGGCAAGTTTGCGCACATTGGTATTGTTGAAAGCGGCACGATAAAAGTAGGAGAACATGCTACGGTTATTGTTGAAGCGCGTAACCGCCTTGATACAAGCCGCAACCACACCGCAACGCATCTTCTTCAAAAAGCTTTGCGACTTATTGTTGGAGAGCATATTCATCAGGCTGGTTCGAGCGTATCCGCAGACAGGTTGCGCTTCGACTTCACACATTTTGCGCCGCTCACAGATGATGAGATTAACAAAATCCAAGACGAGGTTAACAAACGCATACTTGAATGCATACCTGTTAAGACAAAGGAATGCGGCATTGACGAAGCACGCTCTGCGGGAGCCATGGCCTTGTTTGGTGAGAAGTACGGCGATATTGTACGCGTTGTAAGCGTGGGCAATAACGACAAGTCCAATTACAGCATTGAACTCTGCGGCGGTACTCACGTTTCCAACACCTCAATAATCGGAAGCTTTAAGCTTGTATCCGAAAGCGGTGTTTCGGCAGGTGTACGTCGTATCGAAGCTTTGACCGGACGTTTGGCGCTAAAGTATTATCAAGATGCAGAAGACACCCTTCTTGAAGTTTGCGAGCTTGCGAAGTCCAAAAAAGACGGTGTTGTTCAAAAGATAGCTGCGCTTGTCGCAGAAAATAAGGAGCTGCGTTCTGCGGTTGAAAAAGCCGGACAGAAGGACGCAAGCTCCCGTATAGATGGTTTATTGTCAGCGGCTGAAACAATAAACGGCACAAAGCTTATACTCTCACGCATTGACGGGCTTGATATGGGTTCATTACGTTCAATGTGCGATGTTTTCCGCGAAAAGCTAACATCGGGCGTTGCTGTATTATTCAGTGTTGTTTCTGAAAATGACGAAGAAAAAGTCAACATCATCTCATTTGTAACCCAAGACAAGGTGAAGTCCGGCCTTAACGCGGGCAAAATTGTAAAGGCTCTTGCAGAAATTACAGGCGGTGGCGGCGGCGGTCGCCCAGACATGGCACAAGCCGGCGGCAAAAACAAGGATGCTATCCCGACCGCTATGGACAAGGTTAAAGAGATGCTTGCTTAATAGCGGATATGGTTTTTATGGGTTCTATTGAGGAAAAAATGATATGATTCTATCAATTATATTTGCGTTGAACTTATCGCTTTTGTTCATACATGAGATGGAGGCAATACGTTACAAAGAGTGGAAGATGTTCATAATCCTTAAAGATATGGAAGAAAATAAAGCTTACACTGTTTTTCTTTTACTGCATATCCCGCTTTATGTGTCATACCTCTTGCTCTTGATGTCATCGTTTTTTAACGTAGCGTATTATATTGCGGATATTTTTCTGATCGCGCACCTATTAATCCATATCTGCTTTAGAAATCACAAGGATAATAGGTTTAACAATACTATTTCTATGAGCATTATCACACTTATGGGTATATTGTCAACAATACATTTAGTCGGTATAATTATAGCAATGTAACGGAAATTAAAACATCTCAAAATAGCCGATAACTGTATAATTTCTTACGGTTATCGGCTATTTTTATTCTATTTGAAGGAGGAAAAATATTATGGTTTACATAGCAAATGCTCAATGGCTTCCCACAGACGAAAACCCATTCACTCATGACGGCGCATATGGCAGCGCTTGGTCATCGTTTATTTATGATGAAACAATAAGAAACGCTACTAATATTTATAATAACGCTAAATTATATACCGTTCGACTTTCTCCCAAAATCGATGAAAATTACAATCGTCTTTTCGACTTCTTGTTTTATGAAGAATCTTTCGGAAGAAATGTAATAATAAAAGTTTGTTCCAATATGAACGCCGAAGAAATACTTAAACGTTATAATAATACAAGTTACGATGTTGTGTTACGTGATACAGATATTCCATATGCAGTTCACAGTACAACGTTGACTAACTGGGACAGTATCCAAAAAGATAAGGCAATTTTTTCTCCAAACATGCTACGCAAGAATGGGCGCCAAATTATCGAAATTGGATTAAAACATCTTTTGGAACCTGATGATTACTCCGATTATATTATGTTGGACATACCAAACGGTTGCGGAGAAATTGTTGTAAATTCACGTCAAC
>CAYPQA010000214.1:0-4743 GCA_964412725.1 uncultured Eubacteriales bacterium | reverse complement strand
GGCTTATTTTCTGCATGATGGATATTTATGGATTTAAAGTCAATATGCTATATAAGTAGTACCGGTTAGCTTGGTGGTGTCTATAATCTCTGCCTTTTGAATAACAGCCGCAACTACCTCTTTAACCGGCTCTAATTCCTTTGGCAGAACAATATCAGCAGGCTTGACTTTTTCGTCTATCTTGCCGCTTTCGGTGATAACACCGCTTGTTTTAAGAACTTCCACTACTTTTGCGGCTTGTTCGGTGATCACAGTTTTTTCAACGGTTTTAGTTTCTGTATATGTCATACCGCTAAACAGGCTTATTTGCAAAATACCAAACTTAACCCCTGTTTCGGTTTCGATTTCTTTTTGCAAGGTTTCGGCAAACTCTGCAAAGCTCTCATTTGCCATAACGTGAAGCACATTGATATTTTTATCCTCAATACGTTCGCCGTCTTGGTTGACACATAAACGAAGCCCACGACCAACCTTTTGACGGCAAGTGAAGGTTGATTTTTGCTCAATGAGGGTGCAAACTTGGAATACATTCGGATTGTCCCAGCCTTCTTTGAGAGCCGAATGTGACCATATAAAGCGGAGTGGGCAGTCAAAGGAGAGTAGCCACTCTTTATCTTTCATAATCGTATTGTAAGTATCGTCGTCGGCAAGAGTATCGCCTTTGGTGTCCTTGAATACGCCTTTTTTGTCTTGCGAAAAGTAGCCGTTATGAACGCTTGAAACAGCGGAGGGAAATTTATCACGCAAGTCGGCATATTTAGGCAATGCCATAAGCTCGTTATAACAACGCTCAAACATTTCGGCATAGATACCCTTATCACCGTCAACAGTGCGGTATTTCTTTACTTCATCTATGAAAAAGAGGGAAAGAATCTTAATTCCCTTTGCTGTATACATTAACTCCTTGTCGAGATGTGCTTCAATCGTCCGGCGGATTTGTGCCTGTTTGATGATGTTTTCATCAATGCTCCCCAAAGCCTTGCCTAAAGCCACGGTTTCGGTATTTGAAAACTCTATGCACTCTCTGCCGGGTGTACAGTCAATGCCACTGACTTGGTAACCGTCATATAATTCACGCTTATTGGTCAGTAAAAATAAATCATCACCTTGTTTCACTGTTATAGCCTTGCGTGAAACAATACCCTCTTTGTTGCGTACATCTATTTCAATTTTGGCACGAAAGCCGTTATCCATACTCACAGACAGCAGTTTGATGTAAGGCTTGTTAAAGTCGTTTGCCACTTGATTACTCGATACAACAATTTGCTTCACAAGCCCCATTTGGTAGGCGTCTACGGGCGTTAAGCGGTAAAGCAGATTGATTTTATCACGGTACGTAGCTGAATAACGCAAAACACAAAGCGGATTAAGTGACGAGATTGCTTCTTTTGATTTCGCCGTATTATCCACGCTTTGCGGCTCATCTATTATGACAATCGGGTTTGTGTCTTGAATGTACCGCATAGCTGTTTCGCCGTTTAGCTTGTCCTGTGCTTGGTTGATGATGTTTTCGGCTTTCTTGAACGCATCTATGTTGATAATCATTATTTCAATGTTGGCACTGGTGGCAAACTGACGTACATCTGATAGTTTCGCCGAGTTATATATAAAGAAACGGCAAGGCACGTTGTCGTACTGATTTCCAAAATGCTCACCTGTGACTTGAAGCGATTTATACACGCCTTCGCGAATAGCAACGCTTGGCACGACAATAATAAACTTGCAAAAGCCGTAGCGTTTATGCAGTTCGTAGGCTGTTTTGGTAAACACATATGTCTTGCCAGTTGCTGTTTCCATTTCTATTGAAAACTGCCTGTCCTCTAAGTTGGTAAGTGGTAGGCTGTTTCGCTTCTGTATTTCGTGCATATTGGCGAGAATTGTGGTGTTGTCAACAAGCAGAGCGTTACCGATACCATAGTCGCTTTGCAGTAGGCTTATTTGGTTTTCTTGTACCACGGAAAAGGTGGACTGCTTTTTCTCTTGCCCTAAAAAGAGGTCACAAACGGCGTTTACCGCATCGGTTTGGAAGGATTGATTTTTAAATTTTAGTTTCATCCCGCTACCTCCATATTTTCTAATTTACATTCTCTAATGTATAAGAATAGAGGAAAGGCAAGCGACAGCCCAACAACACATAAAGTTATTAAGCACACCCATTGAGCCTTTTTTATATTCAACCGTTTTGACTCTTTGAACATGAATATAATGAATACGAAGCAGGATATAAAGAAATCCACAGCAAAAAATGTTGAAATACTGTTGGTAAAAAGCATTTCTACTAATAAATTTAAGTTAAAGCCATTTTCTACAATAAATTGGATTAAAAAGTAATACGGCAAAGCTGTTCCCAAAACAGCAAGTATAATGTAAATCCTTTTCATCTTGTATACTCCTTTGTTAATAATTGCTGTTGGTTAATCTTTATCTACAAATGCTCATAAGACCTGCTCTATCAAATCAAGTTTGCCTGTTACAGGGTCAATTAAAAAACCGGATACAGATACATCTTTCGGAACAAGTGGGTGCATTCTTATCATTTTTACGGTTTCTTTCACAGATATATGGGGGTCATCAAACCCTTGCAACCATTTGTCTATATCTATACCTAAATAGTGCAAAAACTCCAACTCTTTTGAATCAATTCCACGTTCCAACATTTTTTGGATAATAGCTTTTGGATTTATACCCTGCATACCGCAATCATAGTGATTTATTACCAAGATTTCATCTACACCAAGTTCATATATAGCTACAAGCAGACTTCTCATAACACTACCAAAAGGATTAGTGATTAATGCTCCTGCATTTTTTATCATTTTTACATCACCATTTTGAAGATTTAGGGCAGCAGGCAAAAGCCCTGTTAATCTTGTATCCATACAAGATAGAATAACAATTTTTTTATTCGGATATTTTGTAGTGTTGAATTTTTCATAACCTTTATTTTCTACAAAACACCTATTAAATTCTAAAATATCATCAACTCTTGACATTCTCTACACCCTTTCAAACCTACTCTATGAATTTACTCACACCAGTTTCAACTCAATACCCTTATCTCTAAGGATATAGTGAGCATTACTCATCGCCGTATCGCTCTCAAAGCCCTGTTCAGCCAAGATGATTTTAGCAGGGGCATACTCTGTCATAGCGTCTACATCATCGACTTCAATGCCATTAGCAAGGCAAACCAACAGTAAGCAGTCCTCACCGATTGAATAAGCCTTTTTGCTGTTAATATCCATCGGAAGTACAGGTGTTTCAAGCGGTACGCCCATTCTGAGCATAACCTCACAAATCACGTCCATATCAGTGCGGTCGGGTTTTATGCTGTCGGTCATACTGTTCAAGCGTTCCTAGAACAGCGTTAAATCGTTGTTTGGAATAGGGGTACTGTCCCATTCTTGTAGGTTTGAGGTGTCGAGTTTGAATACCTTGAAGCCGACATCGAGCGGTTTGCGTTCCTCTACAAGTTCTATTTGTCCGTCTGTTTCGAGTAGCTTTGTTCCGGCACGGCGTATGCGTTCCTTGCCGATTTCACAGATGTTTTTGTAACCTGCTTTGTAGGCTTCGCTGTCATTGGCACACACTTCGGGAAGTTGTACCATGATGAACCTTCGATTGCCGCCGTCCTCTTTATTTAACTGCATAACAGCGTGGGCTGTTGTGGCTGAGCCTGAAAACAAGTCAAGAATAATATCTTCATTGTTAGGTGATGTTGAGATTTTAGCTAAATGATAAAGTAATTTTGTTGGCTTCGGGTGAGTAAACAGCTTTGCCTTTTCAAGCAAGGCTTTAATTTCTGTTGTGGCATCTTCATTCATACCGTGATTATCCCACCATGATTCAGCTCTGATTTTTCCTTTGTTTCTTTCGAGTGCATATACTTTTTGGACAGGACGAGCATTACCGCTTTTTTCAAATATAATTCGACCGTCAGCTATTCGCCGTAATACTTCTTCTTCATTAAAAACCCAATACCTGCCGTCGGGCGGTAAAAATTCCTGTCCTGTCATTGGATTAGTAATAGTAAAGTGCGGCCCCTTGTGGTTAGCAGATAAATCCATTGTAGTCCACGGCCCGCGAGGGTCATTGTCGGGATTGGAGTAGGTTTTTTCGAGAAACTCATGTGTTATTTCATATCCCATATCTAAGATATTTCCTATGCTTTTAGCATAAGCAAGGATATAGTCATGGACTGGCGGTATTAACCCCATATTATTGCCGTTAGTTTTCTTCTTCCACAAAATTGTACCAATAAAGTTTTCTTCTCCAAAAACTTCATCGCACAGCTTTCGGAGGTTATGTACCTCATTATCATCAATCGATATGAAAATAACTCCATCATCGCGGAGTAGATTAGCGGCAAGTCTAAGCCGTGGGTACATCATGTTGAGCCATGTCGTGTGGAAACGCCCCATTGATTCTGGATTGCTTTTTGTTGCTTGGCTTGTTACCTCTTTATAATTTCCAATAGGGTCGGCAAAATCGTCCTCATACACAAAATCGTTCCCTGTGTTGTATGGGCTATCACAATATATCAATTTTACCTTGCGGAAATAGGCTGTTTGCAACAGCTTCAAAACCTCAAGATTATCGCCCTCAATATAAATATTTTGCGTGGTATCAAAGTTTACGCTTTCATCAGCACAAGGGCGAAGCGTACCTGTTGACCGCCTTTGGGCAAGCTGTAAGCACTCGGATTTTCCTTTCCAAGTGAAGCTGTATTTCTCAAAATCCTCA
>CAYPQA010000213.1:0-4764 GCA_964412725.1 uncultured Eubacteriales bacterium | reverse complement strand
ACACCTGCGCCAAAGCCTGAACGCTGTTTTTATCCCAAAACTCACCCTTCAATCGGCTGTGAAGCTGTTCAATGCGCTCCACTCCCGTTGCAATATCCAAATCGGTAAGTCCCAACATAGCTGCAAAAATATAGTCATCTTCCCCAGTTAGGAAGAAATGGTGAGCTTTCATTCCATCGTAAAAGTTTCTTGTACGTGTTATGGCATTCGAGTAATCGGATGCACCCGATTGTGCAATCTGATAGGCGGCAACCGCAAGAAAGTCGGAAGAATGGAATTTTACGCCTTTCAACAAGTCATATACTTTCAGTGTTTCACTAAATAACTCCTGAGGGTTAGGCGACAACGAGAGTAGTGACGAAATACATAATGCCATATCTCCTCGAAATGCGGAAAACACCCCGGTATTTTGCTTAATCAAATCATGGCACTGCCGGATTGCTTCGCAATCAACCGTTTTACCAGCCTGTGCGTATATAAGTGATGCGAGCCGCTTTGTCAGAGTGTTGTGCCAAAAAAATTCTTTTTTAAGGGTTTGTGTGTTTTCTGCAAACAGTTCCAATTGTTTCTTTCGTGTGTATTCCATATAGACGTGTCCTCCTAAATTTGTTGAAGCACGGCGCAGGAGTATCAGCCCTTCAACTGCGCAAATAACACCCATACCGAGTTGTAGCCATTAGCTTAATGGCATCTCATCAACGGAATCAAATATCCCTTTCATACTCTCGGGCATCTCGCCGGTAGCAATGTATTGGGCAACATTCAAGCCGTGGTCCATACCTTTGAAAATATTTATTTTCAAGTTGGTCTTTCCAAGGTCTTGAAAACGCGCATTGATATCATATACCCCTTGCACATCAACGTTCATATCTAGTGTGCCATGGAAAATATAAATCGGCAGGTCGAGCTCAGGCAGCACTTCCATATTATTGCGCAGGCTGGCATGTTGTAAAAACCAACCAGATGTAAATGGGTTTATACCATTGTTTAGCAGCCATTCGTCATCACCATTTTCGGCCGCCGCTATAAAATCATTTGAGTCAAACCCAATAAGGGATTTTCCAAGCGCGATAATTTCTTCCTCATCAATATAACCATCGTGATTGGTGTCGCAGACCTCAAAAGCATTGTCACCAAGCCCAAGCCTTGTTACAAGCATTTCTTTTTCACCATTATTAAAGGCTTCTTGGCTTATGCGTCCAGTATCATCCGCTTCAAAGTATTCTCTAAAAAGATAGATAAAACTTTTACCGCTGAACTGCCATATCGTTATGTCCTTTAAGTTCTCGTTTGCATACCCCCAAAGAAACAAGGCATCAACCTCGTCTGGGTATTTTTTTGCAAATAAAGGCGAAATTATTGTCCCTTCGCTGGCGCCTAATAAATAGATTTTACTGTTCTTTAGCCGTTTTGCTTTTTTCATCTCCCCAATCAAATAGTGGAGGTCTTCAACAGTATTTAAGGGCAGGTATGTTTTATACTCTTCTACATTCATGTCATAGAAGAGAGGCGGGGTATCTGTTGCATAGATTCCTCGCTGGCTATACGTTAAAAGTGCAATCCCTCGCTTTAAAAATTCGTCTGAAAAGGTCCTAAACATATTCAACTCGATACCTTCATATACATCGCGGTTATCAACTGTACCAGGGCCTGTTCCGTGAACAAATATAACCAATTTATCAATTTGGTCGTCTCCTTCCGGTAAAAACAATTTGCATTCAAGAGGATAGCCGTCAAAAGAAGTAATTTTCATAATTCGTTGTCCTTTCATGTATTTATTTGGATTCGAATCTTTCATTGTTATAACCTCCCATATTCCACTACCTGTAGATGGATTAATCTCTTCATTTTTACACGTCTCCTCCTTTTGATTAAATCTGTTCTTTTTCTACCTTTAAAATGAGTGCAGCTCCACCGGCAACGGGTATTCCACGCACCTTAAAGCATTTGCTTCAGCCTTTTTGCTAAGTCTTGAAATCGTTTGTTTTCATGTAGGGCGGCAAAAACAGGATTATTGACTGTAGCATCTATCATGCCTTGCTTGATTGATTGTTCATCAAGAGGGAACTCCGGCATTCCAAATGGACGCTCATTTAACTGCCGATCACGAAGCTCGTTAATCAGGTTAAAGAAATTATCTTCTCTTAGTGTCAGCGGGAAAATGTCGCCTGTTGCAACTTCGGCATAGGTTTCCAACATGGCAAGGGACTTCTCTATATCTCCAATTATCAAATACCCTTCAGCGGCGGCTAAATAGAATTGTAGAATCGCAATTGGTAAAAGCTCTTTAACCTTAAATACTTTGTCCATATCAATTGTCCGCCTGCATATTTCCTCAAAGTGTTCTATATCATCTGTACAAAGCGGCAGATAAGCGGTTATATCAAAAAAAAGGGCAATAATATTATCCAAAATACTATCTTGCATCGTACTTTTGGCTTCTTGCGTTTTCCCAAGCATTTGATAGGATTGTGAGAGTAATATGCTATTGGACGGTTGGGGTGAATATCTTCTTTCATTTTCCAACAACGCGATCACTCCGTTTGGGTTGTGTACCATCATTTCACATGCTGCTTCTGAGTGTAGAGCAAGTTGTTTTAGTTCGGCATTGTCACATAGGGTTTTTACTCGAATGAAAAGCTCTTTTGCTTCTGTAAGGATAGAGATTTTTTGCTCTTCATCTTTGGAGGTTGAACCATAACTTGAAAAAAGCACAGCTATTTGGAAAAGCAGAGGAAAGCATGAATAATATTTCTTGACAATGCCACGGCAACGATTCATCGTTTCATCAAAGGGTTTTGTAGCAAAATCATTTAACAGCTCCACGTTGAGCTTGCGAATATCATCAACTGTCATTTGAGGCTCGTAGCCCATCAATTCGTCTAAGCTGATGTCAAAGTATGCCGCAAGCTGTGGCAGAAAAGTAATGTCCGGGTAGCTATGTCCTTTCTCCCATTTGGACACAGATGCTTTAGATACCCCCATGAAATTTGCAAGTTCTTCTTGCGTAATGCCCTTTTCACTTCGTTTAGCGATTAGAGTTCTCGCAATGTTAATATTTATCATTTTACATCTTCTTTCTTGATAATAGTTCCTTTATATAACCAATTATAACCGATAGGAAACTTCTAACACAATGGTTTTGTAGTTGACTATTGTCGGCTAAAATCAACCAGTGGGAAACTTTATTGATGCGCTTAATTTTCCATTTACAGCTGAAAGTGCCTAAGAAACATGACAGAGGTCGTCTCAGCTTTAATATTGACACGATTTACTCTTTGCTATCGTACGTTGAGTGAATTACCCATTCGTGAACCAAGGCAATAGCGCTCTATGGAAATGAAAGCAAAAATTATCAAAGCAGGATTGGATTTGTTTAGTGTTTATAACGCTTCCTTTGAATACTTTCTCGACATTTTTCTTAGACCGCTATTGCATGAATCAGAGAATCTCCCAAGGCCTGTAGATACAAAGGTGCTTATTGATAAGTGTATCGATTTGTTTATCAACCATTGAGTGCAATAGAATTAATCTTTTTCATACAGTTAATCTCCTTTTTATTATGTTTATCATTCGGCTACTGTCCCATGTATTCGTTAAGGGTGTCCTCGTTACTGAAATCGGTGTAGAGATAATAGCGGAAGCCGGTTTCGCCGATTGCATAAGCTCTTCTGCGAAAAGCAGCGATAACCTCATATTCACGCTGTTCATAGAGCGTGTCGGTTTCCGTCTTGCAATTTGTCACTATTTGCCGGAGCTGTTCAATTGCTCGTTTTCGGTATGTGCCGTGCGGTAGTATGAAAATAGGGTGAAGCCGGATACAACGAAGACAGCGACAAACAGGGTGATGATTGCTGTGAGTAGTATATTCGCTCCTGTTTTCGTCAAAAGTACCTCCTTTGAATGGGTTGATATATAAAAATCCCTAAGCGGTTGTTTACCATTTAAGGATAGGGTTTTTGAGGTTGAATGTTTACAAAAGACTGATTGAATAAGGGTTCTTTTTGTGGTAAACTGTTATAAAGATTATTTATATTTTGTGAGGTGTGCTATGGGTTTTAACGTAATAGCATTTTTATACACACTGGGTTGTTGCCTAATATCAATTTTCATTGCTGGTAAATCCCAGAGCAAAGATTATCAGGAATGGTTTGACAGCCTGAAGCACCCGGATAACGCATTGCTGTTGAGAATAATGCGTTATTTAGGTGTAATTGTCTATCTGATGTTTGGCTTTATTTTATACAATATTATTGTATACAATGATATTGTTTCTATTGTCCTAACGGTTGTTGTTATCCTACTATTGGGCTTATCCCCTTTATTACTTCAAAAAACAAAAAATCTGAAAATGTTTTTCTATGCCATGCTCATATTCCCCGTTATTCTGCCGGTACTGGCATTCTTTTTACTGCAAACCAACCTTGTCTTTGCAATACTGGTCACAGCATACTTTTTATGGATATTATACGAGATGTCATACTTTTACCGTCTTATGAAGCTGAACAAATAGTGTTTTAGAAAGCACATTATAAGCAAACCCTCCATACAAAAAGAGCGAAATCGTCGCTTGTTTTCGGTACATCAGGGTCGGTGGGTTTGGTTGGCTCTGGTGTCTGTGTCGGCTCGGTGGACTTATCGTTCACAAAAGCCGCCGTAACCGTCTTGTCTGCTGCAATAACGCCGCTGCCGCCTGTAACAGTGGTCTTTTAGCCGTCCTTATCGGCGTCGAGCTCACTCACAGCATAGGTAGTACCGGTAGGA
>CAYPQA010000212.1:0-4843 GCA_964412725.1 uncultured Eubacteriales bacterium | reverse complement strand
CCGGGGAAATTATATATGTAGGCAAGGCTATAAACCTCAAAAACCGTGTACGCCAATATTTTCAAGCCGGTACTCCTCACAGTGAAAAAATTTCAACTATGGTCACCGAAGTCTCGGAGTTTGAATATATTGTTACAGACTCGGAGCTTGAAGCCCTAATCCTGGAATGTAATTTGATTAAACAACACTGGCCTCGATACAACACATTGCTCAAGGACGATAAGTCCTATCCCTACATAAAGGTTACAGATGAGAAATTCCCAAGGATTATAAAGGTTAATAAGCTTGATAAGGACAAGGCGCGTTATTATGGCCCGTTCACGAGCAATTTCGCGGTCTCAGAGATTCTTGAAATTATCGGAAAGATTTGGCCTCTCAAAAAATGTGTAACCGAGCGTAAGGATAGGGCTTGTTTGAATTATCATATTAAGCAATGCTCTGGGCCTTGCAATGGTTTTATAACGCCCGAAGCTTATGCAGAATATGTGGAACAGGCTGTGAGTTTTCTTGAGGGCAAGCAGGATAAGGTTATAAAGGACTTGGAAACAGAGATGCTTAAAGCATCCGACGCATTGGAATTTGAGAAAGCTGCCATACTAAGGGATAAGCTTAGCGCTGTCAAACGCTTGTATGAAAAGCAAAAGCTTGAGCATGCCTCTGATGAAGAAGGGGATTATATTGCTTTTTCACGCTCAAATGAAGATGTGCTTTTTCAGGTTTATTTTGTGCGCGGCGGAAAGCTTTTGGGGCGTGAGAATTATGTACTGCGCGGCAATGACGATGACGAAACACTTATTTCGGACTTTATAAAACAGTTTTACACGGATATGTCCTATGTACCAAGAGCATTGTATGTTGAATATATGCCGCACGACTGCGAGGTTATCTGTGATTACCTTTCATTCTTGAAGGAAAAAAAGGTCACCGTTACCGTTCCAAAACGCGGCGAAAAGCTTAAGCTTTTGCATATGGCAAAAAAGAATGTGAATATGCTTGCAGAGCGAACTGTTGAGAAGATGAAACGCGAATACGAACGCACAGAGGGTGCGCTTGCAGATATATCAAAGGCTTTGGGGCTTGAACTTGAATTGAAGCGCATCGAAGCTATAGATATATCAAACATCCAAGGCTATGAAGCCGTGGGTTCGATGATTGTTTTTGAAAACGGCGTGCCTAAGAAGAATGATTACAGGAAATTCAAGTTAAAGGCCAATGACGGCCCTAACGACTATGCGGGCGTCGAAGAAGTTCTCACGAGACGGTTTCTGCGCTACAAGAACAACAGCGAGGGTTTCTTGAATCTTCCGGATATTATTTTTATAGACGGCGGCAGCGGACATGTGAGTACAGCACAGCGAACTCTTAAGACCTTGTGCGTTGACATACCCGTTTGTGGCATGGTCAAGGACGATAAGCATAGGACAAGGGCGCTCTTGTTTAACGGCAATGAAATAACCTTGGACAAAGAGGCGTTTAATCTTGTAACACGTATCCAAGACGAGGTTCACCGTTTCGCGATTGAATACCACAGAAAGCTACGCCAAAAAACGCAGGTGCGCTCTGTGCTTGATGAGATTGAGGGTGTAGGTCCTTTGCGCCGCAAAAACCTTCTGCGTTATTTTGGCAATTTTACCAATATTAAAAAGGCAGAATTGGAAGAATTGCTAAAAGTACCAACCATGAACGCGCGTTCTGCAGAAGCGGTTTACAATTTTTTTAGAAAAAGTGATTGAAAAATTCTTGGAATTATTATATGATTATCACAAACTTAGGCATATCTAATTGCCCTTCGGAGGAATAAAAAATGTTTTCCGTTACAATCCAAGCCATTATTGACGAGTTTGACTGTAAGCTTTTGTCTGAAAAGGTTGATGTAAAAAGTAAAGTGGTTGTTCATTCCGAGATTAACCGCCCTGCGTTGCAGTTGGCTGACTTCTATGACTTCTTCGATTCCGACCGTGTCCAGATTATTGGAATGGTTGAATATGCCTACCTTCAAAGTCTGCCTTCCGAAGAATGTGACAAACGTCTTGAAAAGCTGTTTTCATGCCAAATTCCTTGCCTTGTCTTAAGCCGAGGACTTCAGCCGTTGCCGCATATGATTGAGTATGCGGAAAAATATGATGTTCCGTTTTTAAGCTACCCTGAATCAACAACCAACTTCATGGGTGAGCTTATACGCTGGCTTCGTGTTCAGCTTGCACCGCGACTTACAATGCATGGCGTGCTTGTTGATATATACGGTGAAGGCGTAATGATTATAGGCGAAAGCGGTGTTGGCAAAAGCGAAACCGCTCTTGAACTCATTAAACGCGGACATAGGCTTGTGGCCGATGATGCTGTTGAAATAAAGCGTGTGTCTAAAAGCACGCTTATCGGAAGCTGCCCTGATGTTTTAAAATATTTTATTGAGCTTAGGGGCGTCGGAATTATTGATGTTAAACAGATGTTCGGCGTTGAATCCATAAAAGCAACAAAAGCTATCGATTTAATAATAAAATTAGAGGTTTGGAATAAGGATATAGAGTATGACAGATTGGGTCTTAAAGATGAGTATATGGAAATCCTGACCAATCGCGTTGTATGTCATTCTATCCCAATAAGACCCGGTCGTAACCTCGCAATAATCTGTGAAGCCGCCGCAATTAATCACAGACAGAAAAAACTGGGCTACAATGCCGCTAAGGTTTTAAGCGAACGTGTTATGAAAAATATGAGCAAGGGGTGATTTGTTTGGACGTTTCCAAACTTAAAAGCATACTGCCGGATACGTTGTCACAATTTGTTTTTACAAACGAACCTTTGAAAAATCACACTTCGATTAAGATTGGCGGCAACGCCGACATTTTGGTTACTCCTAGATCCATTGAGGAGATTATACAAACCGTGCGAGCCTGTAACGAGCTTTCTGTGCCTCATTTTATACTTGGCAACGGTACAAATCTGCTTTTTGCGGATGAGGGTTTCCGCGGAGTTGTTATAAAGCTTAAAGAATTTAACAAGGTGTCCGCTCTGGGCGAAGACCGTATAATTGCGGATGCGGGTGCGCTGCTATCTGCTGTTTCAAGTTTTGCGCTTAATCGTTCCCTTTCAGGCCTTGAATACGCCTCCGGCATACCCGGAACCATAGGCGGTGCAGTCTACATGAATGCGGGAGCATATGGTTATGAGATGTCAGACGTTGTGGACTATTGTCTTGCTATGGACAAGAACGGCGGGCTTAAAACATTCTATAACAAGGATTTAGCCTTTGGATATCGTTCAAGTATTTTTAGGCAAAACGGATACGTTGTTTTAGAGGTAGCTTGCGTACTTAAGAAAGCGAACGCACACGACATAAAAAACCAAATGGATGATTTTAACAAGAGAAGGCGTGATTCACAGCCGCTTAGCATGCCCAGCGCAGGCAGTGCGTTCAAACGTCCGGCTCCTGAAATATATGCTGGCAAACTTATCTCAGATTCAGGCCTTAAGGGTTTTTCTATAGGTGACGCGCAGGTTTCTGATAAACACGCGGGTTTTATTGTAAACAAGGGCAATGCAACCTCAAAGGATGTTTGCCGCCTTATCGAACACATAAAAAGAGTTGTTTTTGAAAATTCAGGCATATTGCTTGAACCTGAAATTATACCGGTTGAGGTGGTTTAATGGATTTTGTCATTGTTACGGGTATGTCGGGCGCGGGCAAATCTACTGTACTTAAATTTTTAGAGGACTATGGTTATTTCTGTGCCGACAATATCCCGCCCGGGCTTTTGGAGAAATTTGCACAGATTTGTACTTGTGCAGGTTCGCAGATTGAGCGCGTTGCACTGGGTATGGACATCCGCGGTGGACGTATGTTCAATGATTTTTCCTCGGGTCTCAAGGAATTGGAGGACGCTGGCTTCAAGGCAAGGATAATCTTCCTTGATGCGTCCGATGAAATTCTTATAACACGTTATAAAGAATCAAGACGTCCACATCCTCTGTCCCTGAACGGAAGAATTGAGGACGGCATAAAAGAAGAACGCAAACTGCTTGACACCGTTAAGGAAAAGGCTACTTATATTCTTGATACGTCGCATATCCTTA
Source organism: uncultured Eubacteriales bacterium (assembly GCA_964412725.1). GTDB lineage: Bacteria > Bacillota > Clostridia > Lachnospirales > CAYPQA01 > CAYPQA01. The sequence goes on along the minus strand of CAYPQA010000212.1, from coordinate 769 downwards.
CGCGTAATCTTAAGGAACAAATTGAAAAGATTTTTGTGGATGACAAAGACTTTGACAGCCTTATGATAACTGTTTTGTCCTTTGGCTATAAGTATGGCATACCTACTGATTCGGACTTGGTGTTTGATGTACGTTTCATCCCAAATCCATTCTATATCCCTGCTCTTAAACACCAAACCGGTAACGATGAGCCTGTGTACAGCTATGTTTTAAATTGTGAGGAAAGCGTTACCTTTCTGGAAAAATGTGAGGACATGTTAAGATTTCTGATACCCTGCTATAAACGTGAGGGCAAGAACCAGCTTGTTATATCTATAGGCTGTACGGGCGGCAAGCACCGATCCGTTACATTGGCAAATTCCCTTGCAAAGTCACTGGGCAATGATTATTCGGTTAACGTTAATCATAGGGATATTGATAAGGATGCAAAGAGATGACGTTTTCATCAGAAATAAAAAAGGAGCTTTGCGCTCACTTTGGTAACGGACGGCATTGTCATATCGCAGAGCTTGCAGGCATTATAAACACCTGCGGCTTGGTTGGAACGTCACCTCAATTCATAAAAATCCATTCAGAAAATGCATTTGTCGCAAAAAAATACTTCACACTTATAAAAAACACCTTTAACATTACGGGTGAGGTTTCCATAAAAAATAACCGTCAGCTTAAGAAAAACCGTGTTTATTCGGTTAACATAAATAATCCCGCGCATGCGGAAAAAATTTTAAGAGCAACGGGACTTGTAAAAGATATAGACGGTTCCACTGTT
>CAYPQA010000211.1:0-4913 GCA_964412725.1 uncultured Eubacteriales bacterium | reverse complement strand
AGAGCCTTCTAAGGCATTTGAGTAACACTCCAAAATATTATATGCAAATGAAGCGTTACTTCTTGATGCGATTTTAGCACTCAAACCAATCTTTGTAAATATAAAAAATGCACAAACATTTGTAAAATGTTTGTGCATTTTTCTCATGAATTTATCATTCCTATCACAGCCTTTGCAGACTTCTGCTGATATTGTCCGGCTTCCCTTTCTTTTATTGCATATCCTGTACAAAGTAGGTCAAGCATATAAAGTTGGGCAATCTTGGCTGAAAATGAACCTCCATCAAGTAAACTTTCCTTACCCGCAGTAAGAAGAAGGCAGTTTGCAAGGCTTGCGAGGGGCGAAAGGGTGTGGTTTGTAAGGACTATTATAAAAGCACCGTTATCCTTCGCCAAGCGTACAGACTCCAAAATATCCTTCGTATAGCCCGATAACGAGATGGCCACAATCACGTCACCAACCGTGCATACAGCCGAATACATAAGTTGAAAATGTGCATCTGTAACAGCATTTCCTATCTTGCCGAAACGCAGAAATCTTGATTGCGCTTCACCAGCCGCAATGCCAGACGCACCAACTCCATAGAAGAAGAGCCTATGTGATTTTGATATTGCATCAACAGCCTTATCAAGCGTGTCTTTGTTTAATATAAGCCTTGTGTTTGTTATTGAGCGCGTCATATTTTCAGCAACGGTGTCTGCAAAGTTTTCATTATCGTTTTTGACTTCCTCCGTATATTCACGTGCAATTGCAAGCTTCAAATCCTGAAAGCCCGTAAAACCGATACGCCGGCAAAACCGTACAACAGTTGCCTCGCCAACGCCGGTTTCCTTTGAAACCTCTAACAAGGTGTTATAAATCACGTCACCATTCACATTAAGAAAAAAATCCGCAACCTTCTTTTCTGCCTTGCTTAATGACGTGTAAAAAGACTCTATTGTTGTAATATATTTAATAAAACCACCCCCTTGCATTTTCAAATTAACGGTGTTATACTCCAAAAAATATAATTATCTTGGAGGGATAAACCATGACTGGGACTAAGAATTTCAGACACGTTACTGTTGCATTCAATACGCCGTTTGACAAAAGCGACGCATTAGACCTCACTCAAAGCAAAAAGCTTGCAAGATATTTTTTGGATAAGGGCATTAAACAGCTTTATGTATGCGGCTCCACGGGCGAGGGATTTTTACTTAGCCATAGCGAAAGAAAGGCCTTGGTTGAAGCTGTGGTCGAGGAAGTAGGAGGGAAGATGAACGTTATTGTGCACGTGGGCGATGCGTCAACAAAATATTCCTGCGAGCTTGCAATGCATGCACAAAATGCTGGGGCAGACGCAACGAGTGCTGTGCCATGCGTCTATTACCGTCCAAGCGAGGAAGGCGTTTTTAGACACTGGACAGCCATAACCGAGAGCGCAGAGCTTCCGTTCATAATCTACAATATCCCTCAACTTACGGGCTTCAATCTTTCAATGACACTTTTTAATAGGATGCTTAAAAATCCCCGAGTTGTCGGAGTAAAATGCTCAAGCGAACCCGCACATGACATTATACGCTTCAAAGAGGCGGGAGGCAAGGATTTTTTGGTGTTCAACGGCCCCGATGAACAGTATCTTGCCGGGCGTATTATGGGAGCCGATGCCGGTATAGGCGGCACATACGGCGCAATGCCCGAGCTTTTCCTTAAGCTCGATGAATTGATAGTCAGAGGTGATTTATCAAAGGCTTACAGCCTACAAGCCAAGGTTACAGCTTTGATTTACAGGCTCGTTTCGTTCCCAAGTCTTTACGGAGCGGTTAAAGCCATCCTGAGGATTAACGGTGTTGACTGCGGAGCGCCACGATTGCCCTTTTTACCGGTTGATGAAAAAGATGAAGCCCTTATAGCGCTTCACAAGGACATCCAAGCCACAATTGACGAAACGAGGAATTGGTGATGAAAATCCTTGCGCTTGATATAGGTGGCACAACGATTAAGGTTGGAGAGCTTTGCGACTTTGAGCTTGTTTCAACAAACGAATTTCCTACAGAAGCCAAAAAAGGCGGCGAGTTTGTTATGAAACGCTGTGAGGAAATTATTACCTATTACAGCGGCTATGAACGCATTGGCATAAGTACATCAGGTCAGGTAAACACAGAGCTTGGGCAAATATCCTTCGCAAACGAAAATATACCCGCATACACAGGTATGCGGGTAAGAGAAAGGTTTCAAGACAAATTCAAAGTTCCGGTTGCGGTTGAAAACGATGTGAATGCGGCTTGCTTGGGTGAAGCCATATTCGGCGCAGGCCGAGGGTTCGACAACTTCATTTGTCTAACCTACGGTACAGGTATCGGCGGCGGCATAATCTTAAATAAGTCCGTCTATCATGGAGAAACATACGGAGCCGGTGAGTTCGGTCATATAATTACACATCCGGGCGGTCTTGCTTGCGCTTGCGGCGGCGCGGGATGTTATGAGCAATACGCTTCTGCAAGCGCACTTATACGTGACGCAAGAGCTGTGAACGAATCTATCATGAACGGACGTGATGTTTTTGATATCTTAGATAATCCTTCTGTTAAATCCGTTGTTGAGAATTGGGCGGATGAGATTGTTTTAGGACTTGTAAGCCTTGTGCATATCTTTAATCCGCCTCTTATTGTCCTTGGAGGCGGTGTTATGAAAGTGCCTCAGGGTCTCGAAATGCTTAATGAAAAGCTCTATAAGCTAATTATGCCAACGTACAGATCTGTGCAACTCAAGCAAGCTGAGCTTGGCAACAATGCAGGGCTTATGGGCGCCGCTTGGCTTGCTTCAAAATCCGATTTCCTTAGATAGCTGTTTTAAAGTTTCAGCCGACTTCTTTAAGTCGGCTATTTCTTTTTCCGCAAACGGAGCTTCAAGTATCCTTTGCGCACCGTTTGCATTTACAATCGTCGGAACCGACAGGCAAATGTCATTTATCTCATATTCGTTTTCAAGAAGGCTTGAAACGGTGAGGATTGAATTCTCGTTTCCGATTATAGCTTCAATTATACGACGAACAGCAAGCGCAATCGCATAGTAGGTTGCGCCTTTTTTTTCGATTATTTCATAGGCTGCATTCTTGGTTTTCTTATGAAATTCTTCCTTGCAAAGCTTAACCTCGTCACAACCCTTACAGATATTACAATACATATGAATCGGTATGCCTGAAATAGTTGTTATACTCCAAGCCGGAACCTCCGTATCTCCGTGCTCACCTATAATAAATGTATGCACGTTTCTTGGGTCCACGTTTGTATGCTGTCCTATGAGATATTTCAATCTTGATGTATCAAGCACAGTTCCTGAGCCAAAAACCTTATTCTTACTGAATCCAGCCAATTTATAGGTTACATAAGTAAGAATGTCCACAGGATTTGTGACAACGAGTATGGTCGTGTCGTTGTTGCAATATTTTAAGATATTTTCAACAATACTTTTGAGTATGGCTGTATTACGCTTTAAAAGGTCTACTCTTGATTCACCCGGCTTTTGATTAACTCCGGCTGTTATGACAACCATATCCGAACCAGCAATAAGGCTATAGTCCGAACCGCCCACAATTTGCAAAGGTGAAACAAAGCTACTGCCGTGGTTCATATCAAGAGCTTCACCCTCGGCCTTTTTATTATCTATGTCTATAAGCACAAGCTCCGAAACAAGCCCGCTCATCATAATCGTATACGCTGTGGTGGAACCTACAAAGCCCGCACCTATAACTGAAATTTTTCCTTTTAACATAAATCCTCCTTACATAGCTTCCTATGAAATTTATGTTATTGTTACCAAAAAAATAAAAAATATATGGGGGAGTTCTTTAAAATATATATACGAGTGTTTATAATAAGCCATGTATTGCAGATAGAGAGTAAAGGATTTTTGGTGTCATACGAACAGGAAGAACCCATATTCATATACGCCTATCCTGGCTCGCCCAAAAAATGGCAGGCAAGGCAACAGCATCTTTTTACAATGGTGAATTGAGCATTTGCGTTATTTTTCAAAGTCATAAAAATAGTACTTTTGCCTGATAGCAGCGGCTATGACCCAGACACCTGTGGTGAAACTACTAACTGATGTACCTCCCAAGTATTCGATAATGATTGAAGATATCATACGTGCATTTTATGAAGCTGTCTCTGTTTAAGATGAAAACAAAAAAACTCTGTGACGTGGATGTCGCAGAGTTTTTTTGTTAATAAAAATCATTGTTTAAAGCTTGAAGATTCATAAGCAGCCAATCTGTTGTTTAACGTACCTGTGTGGATTTCAAACAAGTGATTGTCAAAATCATAGAAATAAAGCGAACGCCCCTCGCCGCTTATTCTTTCTCTGCCTCCCTTTATTTCAACACCAAGTTCAATTATTCTTTCTTTGTATTTGTCATAATCACAATCATCTATTTTAAAAGCAACGTGATTATATGATTTTTGGATGGGAACATCGCCTTGCATAATCACAATCCATAAATTGCCGATTAGAAAGAATCTCTCCTCAGATAATGAAAATTGTTTCTCCCCACTGTCGTATATCAATTTAGCTTCAAAAATTTTTTCAAAAAACTCAGTAGCTTTTTTTAAGTCTTTTACAATAAAAGTAATGTGGCTAATGTCTTTAATCATAACTCCTCCAATACAATACCAAAATAATTTTTAATGCCTCTTTCCTAATTCATTCAATTACGCTGATAGAAATGTGTTTCTTGCAACACTCATCTAGCTGACATAACCAAATAGCCCGCTTTGCTTAAAACATCTGCAAGCACGTTGCAAATTTTTCATTCATTGAACTTAACACCAATTTAACTTCCTTTATTTACATTCTCAAAAATATGCCGAATAGCACACTCATCTAACGCGAGACTCAAAACTACCATTTTTCAAAATTTTTTATAAAGTACT
>CAYPQA010000210.1:0-4957 GCA_964412725.1 uncultured Eubacteriales bacterium | reverse complement strand
CGGGGTCCCCGCAGACTAGTCGGCGGGGTGGGTTTATGAACGAACAAGAGATTTGTAGAAATTCTTGTTGAATATATAACATACTCTTGATTTTTTTTCTTTTTCTTTTATAATAACACCTATGAATTTTTTCTTGTATTTTTCCAGAGAATCTTTCATTTTTAATTGAAGGTTAGGAGGTTTTTGATTTGCTCAACAGTTCATTTACACTTGTGACTAGGCCGAAGGAGATAAGCTATTCCGGCATTTACATAGGTGATGTGCTCAGTGTTGCTATGGCTAAGGCTGAGCGGGGAAACGCTTGGATAACGGTTATGTCACACATGAATGTTGTTGCGGTTGCCGTTTTGAAGGGCATATCCTGCATAATTGTTTGCGAGGACTTCGACGTTGATGAAGCCGTCATATCAAAAGCTAACCTTGAGGGTATAAGTATCTTTAAAACATCCCTTTCTTGTTTTTATGCCTGTATGGAATTATGTAGTGCAGGCGAAAGCGAGGATTAGGGCTTGTGTTATATAGGGAGGGTTTATGTTTAGTTATAGGGAATGTATAAGGCCGCTTATGCCATATGTACCGGGGCGACCTATCGAAGATGTGAAGAAAGAATACGGGCTTGATAGAGCCGTCAAGCTTGCGTCAAACGAAAATCCTCTGGGATGTTCAAAAAATGTGCGTGAGGCTGTTATCCGTTCTTTGGATGAGCCTGCGCTCTATCCGGATGGCGCCTGTGGAAAGCTTAGAGCACTTGTAGCGAAGAAACTTGGTGTTCCTGAGAATGCAATTGTTTTTGGTGCGGGCACGGATGAGGTTATTTCTCTTTTGGGTAAGGTTTTCATTAACGAAGGTGATGAATGTATCACTGCTGCCGTCACCTTTTCTCAATATGCAGCCTCTGTCCTGAGCATGGGTGGCAAGATGGTTTATGCGCCGATGAAAGATCATGCCTATGATCTTGACGCAATTTTGGGGCTTATTACAGATAAGACAAAAATGATTTTCCTTGCAAACCCCAATAACCCAACAGGAACAGCTTTTGACTGTAACGCACAAGAGGCGTTTATTAAAAAGGTTCCGGAGCATATTATTGTTGTGTTTGATGAAGCTTATGCGGAATATGTGACAGATTTTGATTATCCCGATACTATAAGCACAATGAAAAATCATAAGAATGTTATTCTGCTTAAAACATTTTCAAAGGCTTACGGTTTGGCTTCATTTCGCGTTGGATACGGCGTTTCCGACCCTTCAATTAGTGAGCTTATGGAGAAGATAAGAAATCCGTTTAACGTTAGCGTTCAGGCACAGGAAGCGGCTATTGCGGCTTTTGAAGACAGGGAATTTGTAGAATTTTCCGCGAAACATAATAAATCGGTTTTAACCTACACATACAATTTTTTTGAGGATATGGGCTTGTTCTATATACCATCTTATACAAACTTTGTTATGGTGGATGTTAAGAAAGACAGCAGAGAGGTTTTTCAGGCTCTTATGAAGAAGGGCTATATTATACGTCCGGGAGCAGCCTTCGGTATGGACAGCTTTTTGCGTATAACTATCGGAACTAAGGAAGACATGGACGGACTTTTTAGTATATTAAAGGAGATAATTTAAATGAGTGAGAAAATTGTTTTGGCCTATTCAGGCGGTTTAGATACAACAGTAATTATACCATGGCTTAAGGAAAACTACGAAAATTGTGAGATAATTGCAGTTTGCGTAGATGTTGGTCAAGGAAAGGAAACAGACGGGCTTGAAGAAAAGGCTGTTCAGATGGGCGCGTCAAAGTGCTTTATTAAGGATGTAAGAAAAGAATTTATAACAGATTATATTTATCCAATGGTTAAGGCAAATGCTGTTTATGAGGACAAATATCTTCTCGGAACCTCCATTGCGCGTCCGCTTATCGCAAAAGTTCTTGTAGACATTGCTTTGGCAGAAAACGCAACAGCTATCTGCCATGGTGCAACCGGTAAGGGAAACGACCAAATTCGTTTTGAGTTGACAATCAAGGCTTTTGCACCGCATTTGAAGATTATCGCTCCTTGGCGTACTTGGGATATCCAATCCCGTGAGGAGGAAATAGAGTATCTTCAAAAGAGAGGCATTGAAGTGCCTATGACAAAAGAGCAAAGCTACAGCCGTGACAGAAACCTTTGGCATTTAAGCCACGAGGGCTTGGAGTTGGAAGACCCCGCAAACGAGCCCAACTTCAAACGTTTGCTTCAATTGTCCGTAACACCCGAAGAAGCACCTGATACCCCTACTTACGTTGAAATCACCTTTGAAAAAGGCATACCAGTTAAGCTTAATGGTAAAGATATTGATCCCATTGCGCTAATGGATGAGTTAAACGAATTAGGCGGCAAGAATGGTATAGGTATTGTGGATTTAACAGAAAACCGTGTCGTTGGTATGAAAAGCCGCGGCGTATATGAAACCCCCGGCGGTACAATACTCTATGCTGCACACAGGGATTTGGAATATCTCTGCCTTGACAAGCAAACAACCGCTTTCAAGGAAATAATCGGAACAAAATACACCGAGCTTATTTACTCTGGCGAATGGTTTACACCTTTGCGTGAAGCATTGGCAGCTTTTGTTGATACAACACAGGAGTTTGTGACCGGAACAGCCAAGCTTAAGCTTTACAAAGGCAACGTAATCTCCGCAGGCGTAACCTCCCCTTATTCGCTCTATAACGAAAATATAGCAAGCTTCACAACAGGCGAGCTTTACAATCATTTTGATGCCGAAGGCTTTATTAACTTGTTCGGCTTGCCGCTCAAGGTGCGTGCTCTTATGAAGCAAGAGAAAGGGGTTAAGTCTTGAAGCTTTGGGGAGGACGTTTCGAGAAAACCACGGATGCACTCACGGATTGTTTCCATTCGTCCATAGCGTTTGACAAGAGACTTTATAAAGAAGATATCGAGGGGAGCATTGCGCATGCGCAAATGCTCTCCAGACAAGGTATCATCTCGGCTGAAGACGGCGAGCTTATCTGCAAGACATTGGTTGAAATCCTTGACGATATAAACAACGGGCGTATAAGCTTTTCAGAAACCGCAGAAGATATTCATATGAATATAGAAAGCATATTGACTGAGCGTATAGGTTTGGTTGGCAAGCGTCTTCATACAGGGCGCAGTCGTAATGACCAAGTTGCACTGGATATGCGCCTTTATCTGAAGAAGGCTATAGTTGATATATCCGAACTTGTGGATGAATTAAACTCAGCGCTTAACGAAATTGCGGAAAGCAATAAGGACACGTACATGCCCGGTTATACTCATCTTCAACGCGCACAGCCTGTCACTTTTTCTTATCATCTTTGCGCATATACTGAGATGTTTAGCCGTGACAAGGGCAGACTTTCGGACTGCAAGGAGCGCTTTGACTACTGTCCTCTTGGTTCAGGCGCTTTAGCCGGCACAACTTACCCGCTTGACAGGCAGTTTGTGTCCGAGAAGCTCGGTTTCAAGGCGCCAACGAAAAACACGATGGATTCGGTTTCGGATAGGGACTTTTGTCTTGAATTTATGTCAGCGGCTTCAATTCTTATGATGCACCTAAGCCGCTTTTGCGAAGAGGTTGTGCTCTGGTCATCTGCGGAATTTAAATTCATTGAGCTTGACGATGCTTACTCCACAGGCTCCAGCATTATGCCACAAAAGAAAAATCCTGACATGGCTGAGTTAATCCGCGGAAAGACCGGACGTGTTTATGGAAATCTCTTCGGTCTTTTAACTGTTATGAAGGGCTTGCCTTTGGCCTACAACAAGGATATGCAAGAAGACAAGGAACCTGTGTTCGACACTATAGACACGCTCATGCTCTGTCTCCCTGTGTTTACGCGTATGATAAAGACAGCAAAGATAAACAAGTCCATTATGCGCAAGGCTGCAAACGGAGGCTTCACTAACGCTACAGATGCGGCCGACTGGCTAGTTAAAAAAGGCGTTGCATTTCGTGACGCTCATGAGATTATTGGGCGCTTGGTTTTATTTTGCATAAATAACGGCAAGACTTTAGAGGAATTAACCCTTGACGAGTACAGGCAAAACGCTCCTGCGCTGTCTCCGGATTTATTTGACGACAGCATCTACGATGCAATCTCAATTGAAACCTGTGTCAAAAACAGGAATTTGTCTTGACAACTTAAGAGACGTGTTATATAATTATATAAATTATTGTGTTTACGGAGGTGAAACATGGCTAATATTAAGTCCGCTAAAAAGCGTATTAAAGTTATCGAGAAAAAGACTTTGAGAAACAAGATTATTAAATCCCGTACAAAAACCGCTATCAAAAAGGTTCTTTTAGCCGCTAAGTCTGGTGGTAAGGACGAGACAAAAGCTGCTTTAATCAAGGCTATCGCCACTATTGATAAGGCCGCATCTAAAGGCGTTTATCATAAAAACAATGCTTCAAGAAAAATTTCCCGCCTCACCAAATATGTAAACCGTACCTTGGCTTAATTGTCCAAGGTTTTTTTATTTTAAATTTTGCAAACCGAATAAAATAATGGGCAACTACACAAATTAACTCAATCAACAAACAATAAAGGAGTTATTTATGAAACGTGATGAGTTAATTGAGCAAGTTAAAAACGAATATGCAAGCATTGCCTCAAGTAAAAGCCAACAGCATTTTGATAAAACCTGCACAGACATTACACCAGAGGCGTATTATGAAAAGCTTTTAAACGCTGTTCTTCAAGAAATTTCAAAAGGAACCTTCGACAACTGCCGCTCCGGTATAGAAATTGTGAACAAGGTTGCCGCAGACAAAAGTATCCTTTCGGAATGGAAGTAATGGGAAATTGTCCCACAAACTGCCCATACTCACATAAGCCTGTCCGTATTAAATACGGTCGGGCTTTTTTCATGCAATTGTTTCTTGGCACGGCATTCTAATTTGAGAAATTCTTTCAAATAAATGGTATAATCAACCTAAA
>CAYPQA010000209.1:0-4959 GCA_964412725.1 uncultured Eubacteriales bacterium | reverse complement strand
TGACTGTTATAAAGACATGTGCGAAGGAAAAGGAGGGGTTAGTCGAACTTAAAAACGCTATATACACGCATTCGATTAACCCAAAGGAGAATGATGAAGGGCTTTTGGAAGAACAACCAATTGAGGATTATGTTAAAAAAGCTCACGACTATTTTGAAGCGGTAACCTCTCAAAGCTCTTACGGCCATGAGAAGTTTGACAAATATATTTTGGATAAAAGGTCTGGCATTATAATTATGCTTATACTCTTGGGCGGAGTTTTTTGGCTCACAGTTTCCGGCTCCAACTACCCGTCCGAGTTACTTGCATTGATGTTTAGCCATTTATATGATTTCTTACTTGGATTCTTTAATGCCATAAACGCACCACCCTTATTCATTGATATTTTCCTTAACGGCATGTACAAAACCCTTTCTTGGGTTGTTGCAGTTATGTTACCTCCAATGTGCATTTTTTTCCCCTTGTTCACACTTATGGAGGATTGCGGCCTCCTACCGCGCATTGCATTTAACCTGGATGCGTACTTCAAAAAAGCGTGCTGTCACGGAAAGCAATCATTAACGATGTGTATGGGGCTGGGCTGTAACGCGGCAGGGGTAGTTTCTTGTCGGATTATTGATTCACCCAGAGACCGTCTTGTTGCTATCCTGACCAATAATTTTGTACCTTGTAACGGGCGGTTTCCGCGACCATATAAATGGTAACAAAATAGCTCAGTTGGCTTTTTTATAATGTGTTATAAGGTATATAAGCAAGGTATTCAAGAATTATTGGCATCTGTTATTTTTTTAATGATTTTGTTAATTATGTCCACTTTTTGTTCGGTCGTAAAATTACATTGTTCAATCCTGTTTTCAATTACCTGCAAGTGAAGTTCGTTAATCATTTCAGATACAGATCCATGTGACAAAGGTACAACATGTACTACGACTTCGTTTATCTTTTTCCTCCTCATGAGTTATATCACCTATTATGCAATTGGACTTACGTCTAGCCTATGAAACGGCCTGCCTGTCTCATTACAGGCTCACAGGATGTTTAAACGAAAGCCAACAAATAACAAGTGCAAATTTTATAGATTAAACTTAAAATTTTTTGGAGGTGGTTATATGCTAAACGAGGAAAACCTTAAATTCTTTACCGAAGCTTTATCGTTTTGGAAAAACTTAACCCAAGTTGAACAAGAATTGCTTGTAATAAATACTGCCCTTGTAAAATACAGCCAATATGAAAACGTATATAGTGCGTCCAACGAATGCGTAGGGGTTTTAATTATAAAAAGCGGAGAGCTAAGAACATACATGTTATCCGAAAAAGGCAAGGAAATCACACTATATCGCCTCAATAAAGGCGAAATATGCGTACTTTCGGCCTCTTGTTTATTGAAAAATATAACCTTCGATGTTCACATTGATGCGGAGCGTGAAAGCGAGGTTTTTCTCATAAATTCGTCTGTTTTTTCCAAGCTTATAAGCGAAAACGTTTATGTTGAAAACTTTTCATTACGGGTTGTTGTAGATAAGTTCTCGGATGTAATGTGGGCGATGGAACAAATTCTGTTTATGAGCTTTGATCGTCGGCTTGCTATATTCCTTTTAGATGAGTCCGCTAGATCGGGTGATGATACGATTACGCTTACTCATGAGCAAATTGCAAAATACATGGGCAGTGCAAGGGAGGTTGTTTCCCGAATGGTTAAGTATTTTGCTAAGGAAGGCATCATAGAAACTCATCGCGGGGGGATTAGAATTATCGATAAAGCCAGATTCCGCAAGTATATGTTAGAATACTAAAAAATTTATATTGGAGGTATACATTCTTTCGGTTGATTTTTTGCTCTGCTACGTCAACGCCTCCTAGCAGACTTTTCTTCGAGTATGACGCTTTTCGCAAATTGTGGAAAAAAGTATGGCATTGACTATCTCAAGTGTCCATTTTGCAAGTGATAATAAACAAAAAACAGAGCATATCTACAAATTGTTGTAGATATGCTCTGTTTTTTTAAGTTTAATTATTATCGACTTACAAGGGTACCCTTTTGCTTACCAAGAAAAGCAATGCCCCAAAGGCCGTCTTTTTTGTATGCAAATATGTCCGAATAGCTTTTAGAGCCATCGTTTGTGAGCACATATTCCCAATCAAAATTTTGCGAAACAACCTGTCCATAATAGTCAATAAAGAAATAATGGTCATTTTTCTTGACTAAGGCTATACCTTCTTTGAAACTATTTGCATCATCAAACACAGGTTCCGAGGCCATACCGCTTGAACCAACATAGCCCCATAGTCCGTCGGAGCTGACTGCGGCTAAGTCTTCAAGCATAAAAGGGATATTGTCCCAAGAGATATCAATAACAACTTTTCCCTGCTTATCTATGGCTCCCCATTTGCCGTTCTTCTTCACATAAGCTAGGCCGTCGAAGAAAGCCTGATATGCGGTTGTCTTGTCGGCGGCATAGAATTCATCATAAAACGGTTCAACCGCAAAACAACTCTTTTGGTCTATAAAGCCCCATAGGCCGTCTTTTTTTACAGGAGCCAAGCCCTGATTAAACGGCCGCACCTCGTCAAAGATAAAAGGTATAACAACATCACCGTTAAGATTTACAAAGCCGTATAGGGGCTTATCTGAATTGCTTACAACTGTGAGGTTGTTTATTTGTACTTGGCCTTCTGAAATACTGTAATTATCTCCCGGATTTATACCCTTGTAAAATGCGCCCGCACCTATAAGGCCTTCCGATGGCGGGTATAAGGATATAGACTTGAATAAAAGCTTTCCACTTTTGTCATAGAGATATGAAGGAGAGTTATTGCTTACTATGCGGTTGCTGTGAAAGAAAATTACACCATCCTTGTGGTTAAAGTAGCTTATATCGGGGTTTGAAACAGGTACGTTGGTGAAAACAGGCGTTTCAGTTTCGTTAAAGTCTTCGTCCAGATATTTAATCGTGAGGGTCAAAGGTTTACCGCTGCCATCTGATTCCATAACCTCGCAGACGCGCCTATGCCCTTCGCTCAAAGGGCCTATGTCCGTGTAGCGTGGCTCCAGAAGAAGTTTGCCGGAATTATCGACCAATCCCCAAAGGCCGTCTTTTTTAACAAGGGATGTATAGGGGCTGTCGTTTTTTATGTCCTCCCATTGCGGATTAATAATAATGCCGCTTTGGTCAATCAAACCCCAAAGACCGTCTTGTTTAACCCAAATACCGCTTCCAGAATGTATTCTCACATCATCCCAAACAGCAGGTGATGTTATGCAGTTTACGGTCTTATAATTATTTGAAAAGGCAACGGGCACACCTATAACAAGCGTTGCGGCGAAAGCCAAAAAAATCTTTTTCATTGAAGCCTCCAAGAAAGTTAATGTAATTTTAATTTTACTACAAAACAAAAAACTTGACAAGAGGAATAGTGTATGATATAGTCCTAATACACACGACACACATAATACTCATCGATAGCGGAAGGAGGTAAAAATGTTTCAAATCGATTTGAAAAGCCGAAAAGCAATCTATGAACAGATTGTTGATAATTTTAAAACCCTCATTCTCAGTAGTGTTCTTAAAGAGGATGAGAAGATTCTGTCGGTTAGAGATATGGCTCGTGAGCTTTCTGTAAATCCAAACACGGTTCAAAAAGCTTACAGAGAGCTTGAAAGCAAGGGTTATATTTACACAGTGCTTGGGCAAGGCAGTTTTGTTGCGCCTGTGTCTTTGAGTTTAAGAAGTGAGGCTCTTTTATCACGGCTCTATGAACTTTTAGAAGAAATGCTCAGAGAAGGTCTGAGTAAGGCAGAAATTATTGAAGCTATAAATAAAAAATTAGGAGGCTAACATGATAACCGTAACCAGCTTGGAGAAATACTTTGGCAAAAAAAAGGTTTTAAACAAGCTTGACTTGAATGTAAAAAACAGCTCCGTATATGGCCTTGTTGGCATAAACGGCTCCGGAAAGACAACCGTTATAAAACACATCTGCGGCATTTATAAGCAGGATGCAGGCTCTGTGCTTGTAGACGACATACCCGTTTTCGACAGCGCTGAAGCAAAGGCTACAATCGGACTTATTCCTGATGAATTAAACTTTTTACATCGTTATAGCCTTAAATCCGCGGCAAATCTTTATGAAGGGCTTTATAAAGATTGGAATTATGACCGCTATAACGTTCTTATAAAGGAATTTTCACTTAATCCGAATGACCGCATCGGGCGTTTTTCAAAGGGTATGCAGAAACAGGCCGCTTTTGCTCTTGCTCTGTCCTGTATGCCTAAAAACCTCATACTTGACGAACCTTTGGACGGACTTGACCCGCTTGCAAGAAGAAAGGTTATTAACTTCCTTATAAACGATGTCGCAGAGCGTGAGATGTCTGTGCTTATCTCTTCTCACAATCTCAAGGAGCTTGAAGGGATTTGCGATTGTGTGGGTATTATTGACAGAGGACATACAGTTGTTGAGCGAGACTTGGACGATTTAAAATCAGATATCCACAAGGTACAGGTTGCGTTTGCGGACAAAAATTCCCAAAGAGAATATACGGGTTTAAACATACTTCAAGCTGAAAAGCACGGCAGTGTTGAGCTTTTGGTTATAAAAGAAAAACGTGATCGAATCGAATCTGTTATAAAGGCTTTAGACCCGGTTGTTTTCGATGTTATCCCGCTTACCCTAGAGGAAGTTTTTGTATATGAGGTTGGTGATACCGGAAGAGGAGGCTCCCATGAATAAAGCTGTTTTCAAGAACAATTTTAAAAATAATTTTATTTTAGTTTTTATATTCTTTTTAGTTTATTTTCTGATCGTCATATGCCCGACTATACTTATTGAATATGCTAATGGAAAGGCCAGATACGTTGAAATGACGATTGTAAATTTGAATAACCCGTTAATGATTGTTTCCTTGTATATATTTCCGCTTTTTTCAGCAATTATTACTTTTTTTCATTTAACGCAGGT
>CAYPQA010000208.1:0-4980 GCA_964412725.1 uncultured Eubacteriales bacterium | reverse complement strand
TCAGCTAGAACCAAGCAGTTATCCCGCCCTGGTTGTTCAAAAGGGTATTCCTGTGAAATGGACAATGGTTGCGGACAGCAAAAACCTAAATTCATGTAATGACGAAATAATTATTCCATCACTTGGAATATCAAAGCCCCTTATAGTGGGTGAAAATGTTATTGAGTTTACCCCAACTGAAACGGGTATAATTCAATATAGCTGTTGGATGAATATGATAAATTCTACAATCGCCGTTGTTGATGATATTAACAATTATGATAAGGCAGAAATCGAATCGCAGATTGCAAAACTTCCACAAGGCGGCGGTAGCTGCAGTATGGGCGGTCTGTTCGGCGGTAGTAGTACAAATGGCGCCAGCGTAGGCGGCTGCTGCGGTAGCAAAAGATAACGAAATCAGGAGGACTTTTATTAATGCGTGAAACATTCAAAATAAGCGGTATGACTTGTGCAGCTTGCGCTTCAAGGATAGAAAGGGTAATTGGTAAGGTTGACGGAATAAACACAGTATCGGTTAATCTTGCCACAGAAAAAATGACAGTGGAAGCTGATGACAGCAAGGTATCCGTATCAGATATTGTGAAAGGTGTAGAAAAGGCTGGATACAAGGCAGAACAACAAGTGTCGCAGGATATAAAAGTCCTTAAAATAATTGGTATGACTTGTGCGGCCTGTGCTTCAAGAATTGAAAAGGTGGTTGGTAAGATTGACGGTGTAAAATCTGTTTCTGTGAACCTTGCCACAGAGCGTCTGACTTGCGAGCTTGACAATAGCAAAACCAATATGGCGGCTGTTCGGGCAGCAGTTGAAAAGGCAGGATATAAATGGGCAGAGATTGCGGCAAAAAGCTCTGTTGATGAAGATAAGCTCCGCAAAGAAAAGGAAATCAAAACACTCTGGACTAAATTTACAATTGCGGCAATTTTCACCGTTCCGCTTTTATATATTGCAATGGGAACGATGCTCTCTTGGATTAATGCACCTGTACCAAAAGTAATAGAGCCGATGGGTTATCCTTTAAACTTTGCACTTGTGCAAATATTGCTTGTAATTCCTATTTTAATTGCTGGGCATAGGTTTTATTTTGTGGGATTTCGTGCACTGTGGCTGCGTTCCCCTAATATGGACAGCTTGATTGCCATAGGAACATCGGCAGCCGCAATTTATAGCCTATATTCTACTTATCAAATTTGGCTTGGTAATTTCCAATTTGTAGAAGGGCTGTATTTTGAAACGTCAGGAGTAATTATTACGCTTATTCTGCTTGGAAAATCACTTGAAGCTGTATCAAAGGGCAAAACAAGTGAAGCCATTAAGAAACTTATGGGGCTTGCACCTAAAACAGCTATTGTAATCAAGAATAATGTTGAAATCGAAACCCCTATTGATGAGGTAATTGTAGATGATGTTATTCTCGTAAAGCCCGGCTCTAAAATCCCTGTGGATGGAATAGTTGTTGAGGGAATAACTGCAATTGACGAAGCTATGCTTACCGGCGAAAGTATGCCTGTGGATAAAAAGCCCGGAGATAAAGTCTATGCAGCTAGTATGAATAAAAACGGTTCAATTAAGTTTAAGGCAACAAAGGTTGGAGCCGACACAGCTTTGGCGCAAATAATCAAGTTGGTTGAGGACGCACAAGGCTCAAAAGCTCCGATTGCGCAGATGGCCGACATTGTTTCTGGATATTTTGTTCCGATAGTGTTCGGTATTGCAGTTATTGCATTTGCCGCTTGGATGCTCAGTGGTCAATCTCTCGTGTTCTCACTCACAATCTTTATAGCAATTCTAGTTATAGCTTGTCCTTGTGCGCTTGGGCTTGCCACACCTACAGCTATTATGGTTGGCACAGGCAAGGGTGCCGAGAACGGGATTCTTATCAAGGGCGGTGAAGCGTTGGAAACAACACACAAAATACAAACCATCGTCTTTGATAAAACAGGCACGATTACAGAGGGTAAGCCAGAGGTAACAGATATTGTAACCATAAACGGGTTTGACAGAAATAAGCTTTTACAGCTTACGGCAAGTGCAGAAAAGGGCAGTGAACATCCTCTTGGGGAAGCTATTGTGCGAGGCGCGGAAAAAGAAAACCTGTCTATGCTCACCGTTTCTGGTTTTGAAGCATTGACAGGCAGAGGTATAAAGGTGATTATTGACAACTCCGAAATTCTTGCCGGAAATTTAAAGCTTATGAACGAACAAGGTATATCTATAGAGGATATGGAAAACGATTCTAACCGCCTAGCAAGCGAAGGCAAAACGCCTATGTATATTGCCATAGACAAAAAACTCTCCGGTATTATCGCCGTGGCTGACGTTGTGAAGTCAAGCAGTGCAAAGGCAATAAAGAAATTGACAGAAATGGGTATTGAAGTTGCAATGATTACGGGCGATAACAAACGCACCGCAGAAGCAATTGCAAGGCAAGTAGGTATTACAAGAGTTTTATCTGAGGTATTGCCGCAGGATAAATCCAACGAAGTTAAAAAACTGCAAGCCGAGGGTAAAAAGGTGGCTATGGTTGGTGACGGTATCAATGATGCCCCTGCACTTGCTCAGGCCGACATCGGTATTGCAATCGGAAGTGGCACTGATGTTGCTATGGAATCGGCTGATATCGTACTTATGCACAGCGATTTAATGGACGTGCCCACAGCAATCCAATTATCAAAAAGCACAATCCGAAACATTAAACAAAACCTCTTTTGGGCTTTTGCCTACAATGTGGCTGGAATACCTGTTGCAGCCGGTGTTCTTCATCTTTTTGGTGGGCCGCTTTTAAATCCCGTATTTGCGGCGGCGGCGATGAGTCTTTCGAGTGTATCGGTTCTTTCCAATGCTCTTAGACTGAAGCGCTTTAAGGCATACAAATAAGGAGGTAGCTATGAAAAATAAAATTTTATTATCAACAATTGCAGCCTTGCTTGTTTTAATGCTTTCGGCTTGCCAGGGGACAGATGTAATTGCAAATTATGGTATAAAGTCTTTTGATGAAGTTGCAGTAATAATGTCTGAAAGCATTTCAAAAGACGATAACGGCTATACCATACATTCACCAAACAATATGGAGAGTTTTTCTTTTGGAGAAAAGCTTAATCTTAAATTTGACATTACGCCGTTTATAAATGCAGGTCTTGATGCAACAAAGCTCGGAGGAAACATCGTTGTTCAAGATGATGCATTCATAATTATTTCCGAGGGAAATAGCGTAAATGAGACAAGCGTAAGCTCTGCTTTTGAAAAGCTGATTAGGTCCAACCGAGACGCTCTGGAATATCATACTGACCACGATATTTACGAGTTTATGCTTGGAAACGGTAATGCGTTTAGGTGGGCAAAGAACATCAATACAAACGAGCGTGATGTTGTGTTCGTGTTAAATCCAGCTCCTTTCATTGATGCGGGACTCAATCCCGAAAGCCTTGAGGGGTGGAAATTTGCAAGGGTTAAGATAATGGAAAATGCTAAAACCATAGAAGTTGATAAGCTGCTAAAAGTTTATAATATAAAGTAAGAAGGTTTTTTATGAAAATAAATTAAGCTGAATATTCATTTTCTAATTGTTTCAATTATAATTTTTGCACAAGCAGAGGCACCACTTTCTTTATCCATATTTTGGGAAAGAACCTTTGATTTTTCCAAAATTTGTGGCTTTAAAACATATTCTATTGCCTCGACAAGCTTGTCTGCTGATAGTTTCTTTTTTGGAATAGGCTTTGAACCGACACCAATGTCGTAAGCGCGGTGTGCCCAAGCAAACTGATCATTTGAAAAAGGGATTATGATGCTTGGCACACCTGCACGAAATCCAGCCGCAGTCGTTCCTGCACCGCCATGATGGCATACTGCCGAAACACGAGGAAACAACCAAGTATGAGGTATGCTGTTAATCGAAAAAATCGAATCAGGCAAGCCTTGTATGTCACCCATTCCGCATATAATTCCCCGATTGCCGGTCTTTTGCAGCGCTTTGGCAACAATCCCAATAAAATTATCTCTTTCTTCATCACGAAAAACAGAGCCAAAACCAAAATAAATAGGCGACTCGCCGCGGCTCAGAAAATTTGTAAGTTCATTTGGCGGCGTGTAATTATCATTTTCCTCCACAAACCAATATCCATATTGATGAATATTTTTATCCCAGTCATTTGGGCGGTTAAATACATAATTACTACAGGAAATTATAGCAGGATGACGGCTGTCCGTATTTTCATACGGGCAGCTTTTCTTTTGTTTTAAAAAGCTTTCAATGCCGACCTTCGAAGCTGTCCACAACATACTTTGCAATAAGGTGTAAGTAAACTTATTTGATAATTTATAACGTCCGTAAGCAATAACCGAAGCAACTTCGTTTGTTTTGTGCATAGGAAAAGGTGAGGCTAAAACAACCGGTATGCCAAGCCGCTCCGACATAAAATATCCGATTGTACAACCCGGGTGGTAAACAATACACTCACTACCCTCACATGCACGAGCCATATCCTCTGTCATAAATGTGGCATACTTTTTCATCTTATTAAACGTCAGCATCATTTTTATAGGGTTATCTGAAGATTGTGCATCCTTTAATAAATCAGGGTCAATGTCTACTGTGCCCAAATCCGCAGAAATAGGATAGAAGTCTATTCCATAGCTGCGTATAAATTCTTCAAAGCTTACTCCGGCTGTAATACGAACATCTTTACCTAATTTTTTCAACTGCTGTGCAAGTGCAATGTACGGCTGGATATCGCCCCTTGAACCGGAACATAAAATTGTTATCATAATAAAAACTCCTCCTTTGAAATATCCAACATCCTGTTGTATAATGATTATATTAAGAATACATTTGACAATCAACCAACAATGTTAAACTGATTGTCGGATAATGAGGTGAGAAATTAACAAGCATAGTGAGATTTCAGAACAAACTCGGCAAAATCTAATTAATTCCTTTTGGGAATTATATTGTGTTAAAAGAATTGAAAAGATAACCGT
>CAYPQA010000207.1:0-5003 GCA_964412725.1 uncultured Eubacteriales bacterium | reverse complement strand
TAAAGCAACTTGTATTTTAGAATGGTAATACTTTTATTTAAATATAAAAATAAAAATTATATGGAGGTCAAATTATGTTAGAGAAAATTACAAAGATTTTTAGAGAGTATAAGGACGACGAGGCACTTGTTATAAACGAGGGTACAACCTTTGAGGAGCTTTCCTTGGATTCGCTTGACACAGTTGAGCTTATTATGAGCGTTGAAGAAGAGTTTGGCGTTAATATCGATTTGAAAACAACCCCTGTGAAAACCATTGGCGATTTGATGAATGTTATTAAGGAGCAAAATGCATAATGATTAATTCTCCGATTTGTGAACTGTTCGGCATTGAATATCCGATTTTCCAAGGCGCTATGGCTTGGATTTCAGATGCAGAGCTTGCCGCGGCTGTTTCAAATGCGGGTGGCTTGGGTATCATTGCCGCAGGCAATGCCCCGGCCGATTACGTGCGTGAACAGGTCAGAAAGGCAAAAGCTTTGACCGAGCATACAAAAAAGCCATTTGGGCTTAACATAATGCTTATGAGCCCGCATGCAGATGCGGTTGCCGCGGTTGCGGCTGAAGAACGCGTTGCAGTTGTGACTACAGGAGCGGGCAGTCCCGCAGCATATATGAATGCTTGGCTCGAAGCAGGCATTAAGGTTGTGCCTGTTGTGCCCTCTGTTGCATTGGCTAAGCTTGCGCAACGTAACGGTGCAGTTTGCGTTATAGCTGAGGGCGGAGAAAGCGGCGGCCATATCGGTGATTTAACAACCATGGCTTTAACCCCTCAGGTTTGTGACGCTGTTACAATACCTGTCATTGCGGCAGGAGGTATCGCAGACGGCCGCGGCATTGCGGCCGCGCTTATGCTTGGCGCAGTTGGGGTTCAGGTTGGAACGCGTTTCCTGTCTGCACTTGAATGTAATGTGCATCCAAACTATAAACGTAAGGTTTTGAGAGCTAAGGACATTGATACAATGGTCACAGGAAAGCGTCTCGGACATCCGGTTCGTTCGCTTAAAACCGCTTTCTCAAGGGATCTGTTTACTAAAGAGTACGATTCAAGCATTTCGAACGAGGAGCTTGAGCAGTTCGCTGTGGGAGCACTCAGACTGGCCGCGGTTGATGGCGACGAGGCAAACGGATGTTTCCTAGCGGGTCAGGTTGCGGGTCTTGTAAAGAAGGAGCAAAGCTCTCTTGAAATTATTACGGAGATGTTTGATGAAGCGGAAAAAATCTTGAACGGAGCGGTTAAATGGGTAAAATAGGCTTTGTTTTTTCTGGACAGGGAGCACAATTTCCGGGCATGGGTAAGGATTTGTATGAGATACCTTCCGGAAAGGCTGTCTTTGACCGCATTGAGCAGTCTTTGCCGGATTTGACGCGGCTTTGTTTTTCGTCAACCGAGGACGAGCTTAAGCAAACCTTGAACGCTCAGCCCTGTCTTTATGCTGTGAACTTAGCCTGTGCCGCAGTTTTGAATAACGAAGGCATATTTGCAGATGGTGTTGCGGGATTTTCGCTTGGCGAAATTCCCGCACTCACATATGCGGGCATTTTCAATCAGGATTTGGGCGTTGAATTTGTTTTAAAACGTGCTCAACTTATGCAGGCTTGCGCAGAAAAACGCAAGGGCTGTATGTTTGCTGTTTTGAAATTGAGCGTTGAAAAAATAGAAGAAATTTGTGTGGACTTGGCAAGTGAAGGTTTGGACGCATTTTTGGCTAATCTTAACTGTGAGGGACAGACGGTTGTGTCCTGTTCCGCTGAAGCTGCTGACGAGCTTAAAAACCGCATTGCAAATGCTGGTGGACGTTGTATGCCGCTTGCGGTTTCGGGTGCGTTTCATAGCCCGCTTATGCAGGATGCTTATGAGGGGTTATCAGATTTCTTGAAAGATAAAGACTTGGGTACCCCCAAGGTGCCTGTTTACTTTAACGTTACAGGTAATACGGACGGCGATTACAAGACACTTATGACTGAGCAGGTCAAAAAGCCTGTTCAATGGCAAAAGACAATAGAAAATATGATAAACGACGGTTTCGATACGTTTGTTGAGCTTGGTGCGGGCAAGGTTCTGTCCGGACTCATAAAGCGTATTTCAAAGGATGTGGCTGTTTACAGCGCAACCGATCTAGTTGGTATTAAGGAGTTGGGCAAATGCTTACAAACAGAGTCGCTATCGTAACTGGTGCGTCAAGAGGCATAGGCCGCGCAATAGCTTTAAAACTTGCCGAGGAAAATGCAAACATCGCGCTTGTATATGCTGGAAATGATGCGGCCGCAAATGAAACGATTAACGAACTTACAGACTTAGGCGTAAAATCAAAGGCATACAAATGCGATGTTTCGGACTTTGAAGCTGTAAAAATGGTTTGCGCAGATATTATAACGGAATTTGGTCGCATTGATATTTTGGTCAATAATGCGGGAGTTACAAGAGATGACTTGATTATGCGTATGTCCGAGCAGGACTTTGATGCAGTTTTGGACACAAACCTTAAGGGCGCGTTCAACTTCTGTAAGCATGCGTCGCGTCATCTTATGAAATCCTCTTGCGCACGCATTATTAACATCTCGTCGGTAAGCGGGCTTACGGGTCTTCCGGGGCAGGCTAATTATTCGGCTTCAAAGGCCGGGCTTATCGGACTTACAAAGGCTTTGGCCAAAGAATTGGCACCGCGCGGCGTAACCTGCAATGCGGTTGCTCCAGGATTTATAGAAACAGACATGACGAAAGACCTTGAACTGGCCTTGGACGCGATACCCTTAAAGCGTACGGGCAAGCCCAGAGAGGTTGCGGCCTTGGTTTCATTTTTGGCATCCGATATGGCCGCTTATATTACGGGCGAGGTTATAAGGATAGACGGAGGTATGTGTATATGAGAAGGGTTGCGGTAACCGGTTTGGGCTGTGTAACCCCCATAGGAAATGACGTTGCGTCGTTTTGGGATAGTGCGATAAACGGCCGCCACGGTATCGGTTATATAACAAAATACAATACAGAAGGCATGAAGGTTAAGATAGCCGCTGAGGTTAAGGACTTTAAGCCCGAACTATTTATGGAAAAAAGCGAGATTAAGAAAACAGATCTCTTTTCTCAATATGCCATTGCCGCCGCAACGCAAGCTGTAACGGACAGCGGTATAGTCGATCATGTAGACCCTGAACGGTTTGGCGTTTATGTAGGCTCAGGCATTGGTGGAATAAACACGTTTGTTGCGGAAACGGAAAAGATGCTTACAAAATCACCGCTAAAGATTTCGCCGTTCTTTATACCAATGATTATATCCAACATGGCTTCGGCGTTGGTAGCTATGAAATTTGAAGCACTTGGCGTTAATATGGGAATGGTTTCTGCTTGTACAACCTCTACACATTCAATTGGTGAGGCATATAGAGCTATAAAGCATGGCTATGCGGATGCTATGATAGCGGGCGGAGCCGAGGCGACAATTAACATGCTTGCAATGGGCGGATTCACAAATTGCCTTGCACTGTGCGAATCCAACGATTGCGACAACAGCTCTATGCCATACGACAAACGCCGCAGTGGCTTTGTTATGGGAGAAGGTGCTGGCGTTATTGTCTTAGAGGAGCTTGAAAGCGCAAAGAAACGCGGTGCAAAGATTTATGCTGAGATTGTGGGCTATGCCAACACGAACGATGCTTACCATATGACAGCACCTCACCCCGATGCAAGGTGTAATAAAAAGATGATTGAACTTACCTTAAAGGATGCGGGTGTAAGCCCTACCGAAAGGTTTTATATAAATTCTCACGGTACATCAACACCTTTAAACGACAAGATTGAAAGCTTTGCGATTAAAGAGATTTTTGGTGAACTTGCTTATAAGATTCCGATAAGCTCCACGAAATCCATGACAGGTCATATGCTTGGAGCGGCTGGAGGCGTTGAAGCAATTGCGTCGATAAAATCCCTTGAAACGGGCATTGTGCATCCAACAGTGGGTCTTAAGGAAGACGACCCAGAATGCGACTTAGATTATGTTAAAGGCACTTGCCGGAATGTTGACATTGATTATGCTTTATCATTGAACGTTGGTTTTGGTGGACATAACGCAGGATTGCTTCTTAAGAAGTTGGAGGCTTGATATGAAAATAGACGCAGTAAAAAACTTGGCAAGCATAATGAGCGAAAACAGTCTTACACGCTTGGAATATAGCGAAGGTGATATGAAGCTTGTTATGGAGCGCGGTACGCAAATCGTGCAAACTGAAATTTTAAAAACCGAATCAAGCCCCTTAAAAGTTTCAACTCCCGCACAACCGAATGATGATGACAAAAACACTGTGAAGGTCAAATCCCCAATTGTAGGCGTGTTTTATGCTGCTTTTTCACCGGAGGCCGCACCGATTGTTTCCGTGGGGACCAAGGTGAAAAAGGGTGATGTGCTTTGCATAGTCGAGGCTATGAAGCTTATGAACGAGATTACTTCCGAGGTAGATGGAGAAATTTCGGAGATATGCGTAAACAACGCTGATGTTGTTGAATTCGGACAGGTTTTGTTTAAGGTGACTGTATGAACAGAGAAGAATTGAAAAAAATTATACCCCATAGAGAGCCTATGCTCTTACTTGACGAGGCTTGGGAGGAAGACGGCGTTGCTTTCGGTACGTACACAGTCAGGGGCGACGAATTTTTCCTGCAAGGACATTATCCCGGAAATCCGGTTGTACCTGGAGTTATCCTTTGCGAAATGATGGCGCAGACCTCATGTATGCTTTCGTCGATACAATGCGAGGGTAAGACCCCTTATTTCACTGGTATAGACGGTGTACGCTTTAAGCAAAAGGTTTTACCTGGAGATAAGGTTGTTTTTAAAACGCGCTTGGACAGATCCAAGCCGCCTTTCTTTTTCATAAAATCCGAAGGATATGTAAATGACAAGCTTTGCGTCAAAGGTGAGCTGTCGTTTGGTGTTATGGAAAGGAGAATAAGCGTGTTTTTAAAGATTTTAATTGACAATCGTGGCGAGATAGCCGTTCGTGTAATTC
>CAYPQA010000206.1:0-5016 GCA_964412725.1 uncultured Eubacteriales bacterium | reverse complement strand
GACAGTTCATTATCAATCTCGCTCAAGCTTTCCTGAAATATTTCAACGATTTTCACCTTCTCGATATCTTCGAAAATCGAAGCAATCTTTTTCAAAGAAATACGCAGTTTTCTTAGCGTAAGAATCTGTTGCAGACGTCTTACAGCAGATTCATCATACATTCGGTAAGCGTATTCTTCCGATCGAGTGCTGGGCAAAATACCAATTTCATCATAATACCTGAGCATTCGCGTTGACACATTAAAATACTTAGTTACCTCGCTGATTGTCATTAGCTTCATTCTCCACATCCTTTCTGAAATTATCATAACCTATGACACGACGTCAAAGTCAAGGTTTTATTAGATATAAAAAAAGACTATAGCAAAGTTTAATTTGCCATAGCCTTCTTAATATTTCTGAATCAAACGATAAAGTCCTTAAGCTGGTCAGTAATTTTTTCGGCGCAGGAATCGTTATGAATATCAAGTCTTAGGTTCTTGCCAAGGTCTAAGCTAAAGATACCCATGATGGACTTAGCGTCAACAACATACCTGTCAGATGCAAGGTCAAAATCACCGTCATAAGTGGAGATTATGTTGACGAATGCTTTCACTTTATCAATTGAGTTCAAAGAAATATTAATGGATTTCATAATATTCCCCCTTTCATTTATTTTGGACTATCATAAACCAAAATTTAGCTAATGTCAAGTACCTTTATAACGCATTTGCATGCATTTTCCGGCTGTTCTTCGCAAAGACCTGGCAAGTGTGGCTCAAGCGGCGAGAAAAGAAGGAAGTAACCCGGCTTGAGTGTAAAGCTTGCAATCGGCTCGGCTTTAAGCGTAGCGATGTCCTTGTCTTCATCATATTCTGTTATTGTCTCTGTGTTTGAATAATCGGCGTACAAAACCTTTTCAACGCCTTCGAGTATTATAAAAATATCTGTGAAGCGTTTGTGAATCTCAAAACATTGGTTTTCTAAAGCCTTTGTTTTGAAATTCGCCTTGTTTATAAATGAACCGTCATTGAGTTCCGTTTTGCCTTCAGGCAAGGCATAAAGCTCTGTTCGGGTAATATATTCAATAACTTCATCAAGCCCCTTTGACATACCGCGGTAATTAGCGATATTTGAAATTCTGTCAAAAATCACGAAACAGCCCCCTTTATTTCATTAACAAACCGCCTTGTTATATCTCTTGGACGCGTTATAGCCGTTCCCATAACAACAGTAAAAACACCGGTTTCATAGACAGACCTAAGCTGTTCGGTCGTCCAGATGCCACCCTCTGCTACAACGGGCTTGCTACAATCCCTAACCAGTTGACGCATAAGATTGCAAGCAGGCAGAGTTACTCCTTTAGTATAGTTAGTGTAACCGCAAAGAGTTGTACCAATAAAATCGAATCCCAGCTCCGCAGCGTGCATACCTTCCTCGTAAGTTGAACAATCCGCCATAAAAAGTTGATTCGGGAAACGTTCACGCAAAGGCTTAAATGTCTCATCTAAACTTAAACCGTCCGGACGGCTACGCATAGTTGCGTCAATGGCTATTATGTCACAACCGCACTCCACAAGCTCGCATACCTCCTTCGACGTTGGAGTTATGAAAACGGGGCATTCGGGATAAACCGTCTTTATAATACCAATTATGGGCAAGGGCACAGCTTTTTTAATCTCTGTTATATCCGCAACGGTATTTGCACGTATACCACACGCGCCACCCTCGTAAGCCGCAACAGCCATGCGTGACATGATGTAGGAGGAATGAAGCGGTTCGTCGGGCAAAGCCTGACAAGAAACGATTAGTCCGCCTTTCAATGCAGTCATTATATCTTTCATCTGAGCCTCCTCGTTGTGTTTACCCCTTAACGGCGCCCATTGTTATGCCTTGGGTAAAAGATTTTTGGAAAACAATGAATATAATTACAATAGGTATGGCTGCAAAGGATGCTCCGGCCATTAGTATGCCGTATCTGGTTGAAAATTCCGCTTGCATTGTTGCGATACCAAGCTGTAAGGTTAGGTTTGTACGACTGTTTAACATAATAAGCTGTAAGAAATAATCGTTCCAAGTTGTAATAAAGGTGAAAATAGCCAAAGCTGCAACGCCAGGTTTTACAATAGGAAGAACAATTCTCAAAAACGTTGCAAGCTCTGAGCAGCCGTCTATCTTTGCGGCTTCAAGCAGTTCGCGCGGCAAGATCTCACTAAATTGCTTCATAAGAAAAATGCCAAACGGCCAGCTTGCAGCGGGCATTATAACAGCCGCAAGAGTGTTATGAAAGCCCCAGCTACTTATCAGGCGAACCAAAGGCACAAGTACAACCTGCTTGGGCAAGGCCATTGCCGCAACAATAATAGCGAACAAAATCTTCTTGCCGTAAAACTCTTTCTTTGCCAATACATAACCCGCCATACTGCTTACAACGCATACAATCAACATGGTTGCTAAAGAAATAAAGAAACTGTTGAAAAGCCATTGAAGTACAGGGTTTCTGAATAACAGCCTAAAGTTCTCTAAAGTAGGCTCAAGAGGGAACCATTGTGGCGGTAGCCTGGTCGTTATCTGCTCTTGCTTAAAGCTTCCGGTTATAACCCAATAAAACGGGAAGACAAAAATAATGGTTACAAGAGAAAGCGCAGCAAGTGAAACTATGTCAAACGGTGTAAGTTTTTTTCTTTCCATAATAGACGCCCTCCCTTAATATTCAACTTTGCTGCCAAAAACCTTGAACTGTAAAACACTGAAAATCCCGATAAAGATTGCAAGCACAACACCCATAGCGTTTGCATAGCCGAATTCGTATTGTCTGAACGCAGTTTCGTAAACCAAATACATAATCGTACTTGTATTGTAGCTTGGGCCTCCGCTTGTCAAAAGCTGTACGAGTGAGAAACACTGGAAGGTGTTGATGGTTGTTATAACAACAACATAAAGTGTTGTTGGCATAATACCAGGCCATTTGATATGTTGGAAAACCTGCCATTCGTTAGCACCATCGATTTGTGCGGCCTCAACTTGAGACGCGTCAAGGTTTCCAAGAGATGCCACGTATAAGATAATGGGCTGACCAACAGAGGTTGTGATAAGGATTATAATAATTGCCCATAAAGCGAAATTCTTATCACCAAGCCAAGCAATTTCCTTTTCTATAAAACCCAAATTCATAAGCGCATAATTTAAAACACCGCTCAACGGGTCAAAAATCCATCTCCAAACAACGATAACCGAAACCGTACCTGTTACAACAGGCAGATAAAATATACACCTAAACGCGCTACGTATAATGGCATTACGTTGGTATATGGTTATTGAAACGAAAAGTGAAATAAGTACAATTAGAGGAACCGCAAAAATAACAAGCTTTATTGTATTAAACAAGGATTTTATAAAAACTTCGTCCGAAAGAAGCTTGGCATAATTGGAAAGACCTCGAAATTCAAAAGTGCCGATAGAGTATTTATAAAAAGATGTATATATTCCTGTCAAAATCGGATAGACAACAAATATAGAGAACATAAGCATAGCCGGTAACAGGAATATGTAGGACACAATAGTTTGCTTTACAGACTCTTTCATAGACGCACCACCTTTACATTAGATAATCAAAACTACAAAGAGGTTTAAAAAAGGGGAAACTCGTCGTTTCCCCGATTAAAATTAATCCTTCATAGCCTTAGTTGCATTTTCAACGTAATCATCCATTGCTTTCTTAGGGGTTTTTTCACCTGTTGTCATAGCTTGAATATTAGCCCACCAGAAAGGACGCATTTTTGCAAATCCGGGAATAGTATTGTAGTATGTGCCGAAGTATTTACTCATGCCCGAATAAAATTGCATTTTTTCATTATCTCCATAAAGGTTGCCAAAACTTGATCTTACAGGAAAAGCGTTCGTTGCAAGAACGTTTTGAGGTCCAATAACGCTGTCATCACAAAGGAATTTGATAAATTCTTTAGCCGCACTAATCTTTGCGTCGTTGCCGTTATTAAATACACAGAAACCATTTAAAAGGAATTCTGTAGCGTTAGGCTTTCCGTCGTCCGATGGCAAAGGAAGTGCAATAGCTTCAACGTTATTTGCTTTTAGAGCCTCGGCATTATTTTTGTCAAGACCCGGTGACCAGAGCAATGAAGCCGTAACCTTACCTTGAACAAAAGCTTCAATAGCCTCGCCGCCATTATAGGTTATACCGTTTTCGAGAATCCCGTCCTTTATAGCCTGCGTAACATATTCTGCAGCTTTAACGCCGTTTTGATCATTAATTTTGTAACCCTTGAGGTCGGGGTCTGTTATGGATGATGAGTAAAGGTTGGCTATAAATGCTCTTGTACCTTGATCACCGCCTTGATCCTTACTGAATACGATGGCATTCTTATATCCCTTATCCTTAAGCGCTTGGTTAAGTTTTGTAAACTGGTCAGTTGTCCAAGTCCGGTCACCTTTTATGTTTATTAAGTCCATAAGGCCTTCTTTTTCAAGTATAGTTCCGTTTACAGCCATAAGGAAGGGGGCTGTAGAAATCGGGTACATATAATACTTGCCTCCGGTTTGGCAAGCCGCAAGCATTCCCTCGTTGCCGACGTCCTTCTTAAAATCATCTGTAAACATATCATTCAAGTCTGCAAGCACGCCCCTTGTACCGTAGTCTATGATACGCCCTGGTGCATCAAAGAGTACGTCCGGTGCAGTTTTACCTGCAATGGCCGTGAGGATTTTCTCGGGGCCTGAGCTGAAGTCGATCATTTCGAGTTTAACTGTGATGTCGGGGAATTTTTTGTTGAATTCGGTTATAAGGCTTTGCTCATACTTACCGACAGTGTCTTCAACCGTTGCAAACGTAGGAAAAGCCCACCAGGTTATTTCCGTTTTTGAGCCTGCAGAGCTTGAACCACCGGAAGGAGCCGTCGTTTCACAACCTGTGAGAAGAGAAACGGACATTATGGCCGACCAAGCCCACGCAAAAAATTTCTTCATAAAAAATCCTCCTTGAGTATCGCCTGCTAAGGCATGTGAGTCACACTCCACAAT
>CAYPQA010000205.1:0-5032 GCA_964412725.1 uncultured Eubacteriales bacterium | reverse complement strand
CTGATGAGATTTTGAGAAAAACTTCTCGTGAGGTAAAGGAGATCAACAATAATATCTTAACGCTCTTGGATGACTTGACGGACACTATGGGCGCAAGTAACGGCGTTGGATTGGCCGCACCTCAGGTTGGTGTTTTAAGACGTGTTTGTGTTGTTTGCCTTGAAGACGAGCTTTACGAGCTTATTAATCCTGTTATTATAGAGCAATCGGGCGAACAGGACAGCAATGAAGGATGTCTGTCCGTACCCGGCAAGCTTGGTACAGTCAAGCGTCCACACTCTGTGAAGGTTAAAGCACTTAACCGTCATGGCGAAGAATATGTTATAGAAGGTACAGAAACCTTAGCTGTTGCGCTTTGTCATGAGATTGACCACTTAAACGGCGTACTTTATATAGATAAGGCAACGGATATAAGAGACAGGGAAGATAGCGATGAGGATGAGGATGAAGACGTTGAGGAATAATACCCGGGAAATAAAAATAGGCAATATAAAAATCGGCGGCGGTAACGACATAATTATACAATCTATGACAAATACAGACACAAGAGATGTTGCCGCAACCGTAGCTCAGATAAACGCACTTGAGACAGAAGGTTGCGAGCTAGTGCGTGTTGCGGTTTTGGATATGGAGGCCGCGGAATGTATATATAAAATTAAGGAGAAAATATCCATCCCGCTTATTGCAGACATTCACTTTGATTACCGCCTTGCACTAAAGGCCTTGGAAATGGGCGTTGACAAACTACGCATAAACCCCGGTAACATAGGTGAAGGTTCGAAAGAGGTTGCATTGGCAGCTAAAAAGCGCGGTGTGCCTATTCGTGTGGGTGTTAATTCCGGTTCATTGGATAAGGACATTCTCGCAAAGCATGGCTCCGTCACTGCGGAAGGCTTGGTTGAAAGCGCAAAGCGTCAGATTGAAATACTTGAAGCCTTGGACTTCAACGATATAATAATTTCATTGAAGGACTCGGATGTAAGGCGTTCCGTTGCCGCATTTAGGTTAATAAGCGAAATGTACGACTACCCGCTTCATATAGGTATAACCGAAGCGGGTACACCATATACAGGCACTATAAAATCCGCAATGGGTATAGGCTCTTTACTCATAGACGGCATAGGCGACACTCTCCGCGTGTCTCTTACGGGCTCTCCTTTAGAAGAAATCCGCCCTGCAAAGGAAATTTTAAAATGCCTTAAACTTAGGCAATTCGGCCCTGAAATCATCTCATGCCCCACCTGTGGGCGTACTCAGGTCAACTTGATTGAACTTGCAAATCGTGTAGAGGAACGCTTACATAATATGGATAAACCTATCACGGTTGCGGTTATGGGCTGTGTTGTAAACGGCCCCGGCGAAGCGTCACAGGCTGACATAGGCATAGCATGTGGTAAGCAATCCGGAGTTATCTTCAAGAAAGGCCAACGCCTTAGAACGGTAAATGAAAATGAACTCTTAACGGAGTTAATGAAAGAGATTGATAACTATGAATTTTGAAACAGTTTTCGGCGACGTGCTCACGCAGTCGCCTTTACTTGTGACTTTTTCAGGTGCAACGGTAGAAAACCTGACTTATTCAAAAAGCACTCAAACCCTTAATATGTACCTTACACTTATATCACAAACCCAAACGCACCTCGTTCCACAGCTTGAATCGCATCTGCGCCGTGAATTTGGTTTTATATTTAAAGCGGAATGTAAGAAAGGATATACAGAGGCCGTCCCAGAGCCAAGACCTGAAAAGAAACCTGCGGCCGAAAAACCATCATTCTTTAACGGAAACGGGAATGGAAGCGGATATAGAAACGGCAATGGACGCAAAAAGACAAAGATAACCGAAAAAATTGAAGGCGAACGCATTGTAATGAAAAACGGCCTCGAAAAGGATAAGGAGGTTGTTTTGACCGGCACGGTTGTTTCCGTTGAAACCCGTGAAACCAAAAGCGGTCAGATTATCGTGTCCTTTGACCTCACAGACCTTACGAATTCTGTGACTGCAAAGTTTTTTTGCAAGAACGAAGACCTCGAAGAATTTTTAGGCCTCCTTAAAGCGGGCAGAAATGTTTCGGTTAAGGGTAAGGTTCAATATGATGAATTTAACAAAGAGATTAATGTTATGGCTGATGAGTTATGTCCTGAAGAGGTAACAGGGCGAATGGATAATGCACCCCAGAAACGTGTTGAACTGCACTTACATACGCAGATGTCGTCGATGGACGGCATAACCGCAGTCAAGGATTATATAAAACGCGCTGGAAAATGGGGACATAAGGCTATCGCAATTACAGACCATGGTGTTGTGCAAGCCTTTCCGGACGCAGCAGACGAGGGCAAAAAATCCAAAGTTAAGATAATATACGGCGTTGAAGCCTATCTAATAGATGACCTTAATGAAGAAAAAGAATTAAACAAGCTAAAATATCGCCATGCAATTATTCTTGCCAAAAACAAGACAGGGCTTAGAAACCTATATGAGTTAATTTCAAAATCGCACTTAAATTATTTCTACAAACGCCCACGTATACCCAAAAGCGAATTTATAAGATTGCGTGAAGGGCTTATAATTGGAACAGCCTGTGAAGCAGGTGAATTTTATATAGCCATTCGACAGGGTGCGTCCGAGGAAGATATAAATAAACTAGCGGAATTTTATGATTACTTTGAAATACAACCAACAGGAAATAATATGTATCTGGTTCGTGATGGACATGTTAACGGAGTTGAGGGGCTTAGAGAAATAAACCGTAAAATCGTATCCTATGCAAAACATTTTAATAAACCCGTTGTCGCAACCTGTGACGTACACTTCATAGACCCGCATGATGAGGTATACCGTCGCATTATAATGGCCGGAGAGGGTTACAAAGATGCTGACAATCAAGCACCATTGTTCTTCCGTACAACGGAGGAAATGCTTGAAGAATTTTCATATCTCGGCGAAGATTGTGAGGATGTTGTAATTAAAAATACAAACCTCATAGCAGATATGATAGAAGACTTCAAGCCGATACCAGACGAAACCTTCCCTCCTAAAATCGAAGGTGCCGAAAAGTTAATCGAAGAAATAACAATGCAAAAAGCCAAGGAACTTTATGAGTTTAAGGGCGAATTGCCTCAAATTGTTAAAGAAAGGCTTGAGCGCGAGCTTCATTCTATAATTAAAAACGGTTTCTCCGTTATGTATATTATCGCTCAAAAACTCGTTTCAAAATCTATGGAGGATGGCTATTTGGTAGGCTCCAGAGGTTCTGTGGGTTCTTCATTTGTTGCGACGATGTCTGGTATAACAGAGGTTAATCCTCTACCACCGCATTATCTCTGCCCAAACTGTCGTTATTCGGATTTTGATTCGGATATAGTTAAGCAGTTTCAGGGAGGTTCGGGTTGTGATATGCCCGACATGGACTGCCCTGAATGCGGAACAAAGATGAATAAGGACGGACACGAAATACCGTTTGAAACTTTCTTGGGATTTGACGGCGACAAGGAACCGGATATAGACCTTAACTTTTCAGGTGAATATCAAGCACGCGCACATGCCTATACGGAAGAATTGTTCGGCTCCGGCAATGTGTTCAAAGCTGGAACAATAGGCACTCTTGCAGACAAAACCGCATACGGTTTCGTGAAAAAATATATGGAAGAAAGACATTTAAATGCATCGAATGCGGAGGTCAACAGATTAAAGCTAGGATGCACGGGAATAAAGCGCACAACAGGCCAGCACCCAGGCGGGCTTATGATTGTGCCATCCGATTGCAGCATATATGACTTTACACCGGTTCAAAGACCAGCAAACGACGCGAATACAAACGTCACAACCACTCACTTTGATTATCACTCCATAAGTGGACGATTATTAAAGCTTGACATACTCGGACACGACGTACCAACAATGATAAGGATGTTGCAGGACGACACGGGCATAGACCCGCTCAAAATTGACCTCGGAGATAAAAAAATAATGTCGCTCTTTACATCGCCTGAGGCATTGGGAGTGACGGAGGATGAAATAAATTGTAAAACTGGAACGCTTGGATTGCCTGAGTTTGGAACAAACTTTGTTCGCCAGATGCTTCTTGATACAACGCCCTCCAGCTTTGCGGAGCTTGTACGTATCTCGGGACTTTCGCATGGAACAGAGGTTTGGATAAACAATGCACAAGACTTGGTGCGTGAAAAAGTAGCCACGCTTAAAGAAGTTATACCAACCAGAGACGATATAATGGTTTATCTTATAAACAAGGGCGTTGAAAAGAAGGCCGCGTTTAAAATTATGGAGAACGTAAGAAAAGGTAAGGGTCTGACCGAAGCCGAGGAAGAAACCATGCTAGATGCAAGCGTACCCGAGTGGTATATAGATTCTTGTAAAAAGATTAAGTACATGTTCCCAAAAGGACATGCCGTTGCGTATGTTATGATGACTGTGCGTATCGGATATTTTAAAATTTATTACCCCTACAGTTTCTATGCTGCAACCTTCACGGTTAAGGTTGACGACTTTGACTACGAAACAATGTGCAATGGTGTTGAGAATGTAATAAGCCATATGGAGAGGATAAATAACTTAGGCAAGGATGCAACAGCCAAGGACAAGAACACGTTGACAACGCTTGAATTGGTTCTGGAAATGTATCGCCGAAAGCTTAATTTTGTTCCAATAGACTTATATCACTCGTTGGAGAACCGCTTTAAAGTCACTGACAAAGGACTTCTTCCGCCACTTTGCGCTATTGCAGGACTGGGCGCTTCGGTTGCGGCAAAGATTGTCGAAGAACGTGAAAAAGGTGAATTTGAAACAATTGATGACTTTTCACGTCGCACAAAAGCCAACAAAAATGTTATAGAACTACTCAAAAAACATAATATTCTTAATGGTCTGCCCGAAACAGACCAACTTACTTTGTTCTAATTTTTATGCAAAGCTTATAAAATGCATTGACTATATACCTGCCATTATGTTAAAATGAACAAATATTTCCAATAATATTTTATGGAGGGATTCAAAATGAATATCCTGACAAAGATT
>CAYPQA010000204.1:0-5034 GCA_964412725.1 uncultured Eubacteriales bacterium | reverse complement strand
GGGCGTCCGTTCGCTGTTTTCTTCTGTAAATCGGACTGTGTTTTTTCGGAGACTTTCGTAATATTGATTTTAACCATATCTCCGGCTTGTGACAATATGGATGAAATTGCCTTATCGTCATAAGTGATGGTCAAGTCCTGAGTGTGGATAACCAGCTTTTCGGCCTTCTTATCTACCAAGGCAGAGAATGCGTCCTTTGGTATAGTAATCTCGGAGGAAACCGAGTTTGACGGGGTTTGAACTTGAATTTCAACCGTTTTTGTACCATTAGCCATTGCTGTTGTCACGTTTGCTATGCTTACACCTGCGGTTGTTTTTCCGTTCCTGTTTGTGTTGGAAACCGTTACAATGGTTGAACCTTCTACCGCTGTCGTTGGTGCTGGAGTTGGAGTAATACTAGGGGTTGAGCCGGTGGGGTTTGTGTTAGAATCAGAGGTACTGCCGGGTGATGTATCGTTTGAAGAACCGCTATCGACTGTACTTGTAGAACGTGCTGGAACGGCCACGGACAAAATTCCTGTTTCTACAATGCCGCCATTGCCTGTAAGAGTTAAAACCAGTTGAACCGTGGTATCATATACGGGAGGCGCTATTGTTCCGTTTACGGCTATAACATCAGGCTTGTCTGATGTCTTTATGCCAACTGTAAATCCGTTAACGGTTGGCAATGTGAGTGAAGTTGCATCCTTTGCGGGGCTTGGAACATAACTTATTTGATGAGCCTTCTCTAAAAGTTCAGCCAATGAACCAGACTTTGGTGATAAGCCTGCGTTATACAACGTTGTTCTTTGAATGCTCACAAGACCGTTGCCTGTGTTTACTAAATTTGCATCCTGTGACATCTCATAGATAGAATAACGGTCTTGCCCGTCAAGGACTAATGTTTTGACGTTTCCAACGTCCAAATCCAGAATGTCTGTAAGACGCCAGTCCTCTGTAAGCGTAATGTATGCAGAATTTTTAGCTGCATTCTCATAGTCCTTCATCTTTGATTTATCAATGCCTTGCAGAACCCGAGACAGGAAAACGCCCATTTCTGCCCTAGTTGTAACAGATTTCGGACGCAAACCATTAATGTCACTGCCATTTATAACTCCCGCACTCACAAGGTAAGCCATAGCCATTTTATGAGAATCCTTTATCTGGTCTTTGTCCTTAGCCTTGTTTAAAACCGACGGATTTATCTTACTTAGGTCATAATCTTCATAAAGCATTACAGCGAACTGTGCCATCTCTTCACGGGTAGCTTTTGAACCTGAAAAAATGTCCGTGCTGCTTGCCGTCCAAGATTGAGCGTCCATTCCATTAAGCTTTCCGTTAAGGTGCATTTCCCAAAGAGACCTTAAGAAGATATAGTAAACTTGGTTGCCCATTGGGTCTTGGCCATAGTAAGGAACTCCTGGGAAAACAGAATTGAACTGAGCTTGAGTTGGGAAATTCGGACTGTTTTCCTCAGCCGTTATCCATCCATTTCTTTTGCTAAATATACGTGACATAACTGTAGCTAACTGCGTGTGAGTTAATTCAACGTGAGGGTTATATATACCGGCCGCAGAACCTGAGACAAAGCCCTTATCCGTGAGGTACATAACTCCGTCATAGAACCAATCCGTAGGCGAAACATCCAAATAACGTCTTCTGCCTCCGCTCTGCACGTACTCATCCATAGCATATTGTGCATAGGTTTGCGGTTGCAAGCTACTGCTGCTTGTAAAAATAGCCTCAGGGTTAATATTATTATCCACGTCAAATCCAAACTTCCCGTTGCCTATAGCCCACATCATAGCGTCATAATACCACAGACCCGGCTTTACATTAACGTATGCTCCCTGTCCAAGACCGCCGATTTTGTTTACGGTACGATACACAAGAGCCGCAAAGTCGCCCTTGCTTATTGTGCCGTCCGGATTGGCTTTTTTATCAGGGTTCACATAGATTATGCCTAAATCAGCCAAAGTGATTATAGAATCTCTATAATGCTCCGGCAGGTCACCTACATCTGTAAACTGCGTATTGTTCGAAACCGGAAATTTTCCAATCAGCATTATGGCCGCACAGACTTCTTTAAAGGTTATCTGTTCACCGTCTCCACCTACAACAACCGTATCAACTTCACTCGGCGGGATAAAAAACGTTCCCGAAAGCACAGTTCTGACATCTGCCCTTGTTGCTGGCTCGTCGCTTGCAAAAAACTTACCACCTCCATACGTTTGAGATAGTTCGCCGACCGCTTCATCCGCCCAATGACCGGCCTGTGTATTAACTGCACCGGTGATTAAGATACAGGCGGCAAGCATAAAGCTACCTACTCTTTTTGTAAATCTTCTTTTCATAATTCTCAGCTCATCTCCTTTATTTCATAATTTGCATTTAATGATAGCACATTAATAACAAACATAGGTGAGCAGGTTGCACACATTTTTTAAGAGCCTAAATTAGAGATATTAAACAGGCTCTAAGCGTTTAACCAAAGCAAAAGGCTTTTGGGCATTGTTTTAATAATGCTCAAAAGCCTTTTGCTTTAGAAAAAAGAACACTAAATATACTTTGCGGTTATAGAGGCCTCACAGCTTTTGAGCTGTTCAGGCGTACCTTCAAAGAGGATTTGACCGCCGCGGCTTCCGCCGTCGACGCCAACGTCAACAACCCAGTCGGCATTGCGAATAACATCCAGATTGTGTTCAATAACAATAACCGTGTTACCTTTTCCGACGAGCTTGTTAATGATGTCCAAAATGCTTGTGACATTGGACATGTGCAGACCGGTTGTAGGCTCGTCCATTATATAGATGTTGCCCTTTTTGTTTAGCTCCTTGGCAAGCTTAAGGCGTTGACATTCGCCTCCGGATAGGGTGTCAAGCGGTTGCCCCAAGGTCATATAATGCAAGCCAACCTCAACGATTTGCTTAAGTTTGTTTCGTATTTCCTTTTGCTCAAAAAATTCAACCGCCTCTGCAATGGTCATGTCCAGTACGTCTACAATCGACTTGCCATTATATAGGTATCCCAAAACCTCTTGCTTAAAACGCTTGCCGCCGCAATCCTCGCAGACCGTTTCCACAGAGTCCATAAAAGAGAGGTCTGTTTCAATGATGCCTCTCCCTTTACAGCTTTCACAGGCTCCTTCTGAATTGTAGCTGAACAATCCCGCGCTTACATTGTTTTCTGTCGCAAAAAGCTTTCTTATCTCATCCATAATGCCTGTAAATGTTGCGGGATTTGAACGCAGGTTTGCCGCAACCGCAGACTGGTCAATCAAAATAGCATCTTTGAATTCCTTTGCGAAAACACCGTTAACCAATGTGCTTTTCCCGGAGCCCGCAACGCCTGTTACAACTGTGAAAACACCCTTGGGTATTCTTAAGCTTACATTTTTCAGGTTGTGAAGGCTAGACTTCTTTGTTTCGTAGAATTCCGTGCTCTTCTTCGGATTGCTTTTTATCGGCAAAGTCTTTCCTAAGTGCGTTCCGGTTAGCGTTTGCGTGTTCAAAAGGTCTTTATACGAGCCCTCGAACGTTATTGTGCCGCCATGCTTTCCGGCTTTAGGGCCAACGTCAACGATATGATCCGCGATTTTTATAACATCTGGGTCATGCTCAACGACGATAACCGTATTGCCCTTATCTCTAAGCTTTATCAAAATATCATTAAGCCTATGAACATCTCTCGGGTGCAACCCTATGCTTGGCTCATCAAAGATATAGATTGCATCCATCAAGCTACTTGTTAGGTGTTTGACCATTTTAACACGCTGGGATTCACCGCCTGAAAGGGTTGATGTTTCCCTGTCCAAGCTTACATAATCCAGTCCAATGTGTATCAAATCCTTTAATCGTGAAGACAGGTTTTCAACTATGGGCTTCACGCTTTTATTATCTATTTTTTGGACGATTTCCAGAAGTTCATCAACTTGGAGCGCTGTTAATTCCGCAATAGAATATCCCATAATCTTAGAGGACAGAACGAGTTCATTGTATCGCTTTCCGCCGCAATCACTGCACACGGCTTCTGTCACGAACGGGGCAATTTTCTTCTTGCTTGCTTCGGACTTTTCGCCCTCTGTTTTAACATTCTGTCTTATAAACCTTTCTAAAAGTCCCTCATATGTGGAGTTCATACCATCCACAATGACGGACTTTATTTTTTCGGCCTTACAATATACAAGCTTGTCATATTCATCCTTTGTGTAATCCTTGATTTTCTTATCGCAATCAAAAAATCCCGTTGCCGCATAAACTTTCCATTGCCAAGTACCAACGCCATAGCCCGGCAACAAGATAGCACCTTCATTTAGTGACTTTTCGGCATCAAGTGCCTTTTCAAGGTTTAAGGTTATCATCCTTCCTATACCCTCGCAAGTTTTGCACATACCGTTCGGGTCGTTAAATGAGAAGTAATTTGAAGAGCCTATAAAAGGTTGTCCGACTCTTGAAAACAAAAGGCGAATCAACGGGTTTATATCCGTTATCGTTCCTAAGGTTGAACGAGAATTGCCGCCTATACGTTTCTGGTCAACGATAATGGCCAATGAAAGGTTCTGAATTGAATCAACATCAGGGTGTCCGTACTTCGGCATAAACCCCTGAACAAATTTACTATAAAGCTCATTTACCTGTCTCCCAGCCTCCTGAGCTATCGTATCAAAAACTATGGACGACTTCCCTGAACCCGACACACCCGTAAAAATGGTTATCTGTTTCTTCGGTATCTTTAGGTTTATGTTCTTCAAGTTGTTCTCTCGCGCGCCTATAAGTTCGATATACTCGTATGCCATGCTACCCCTGCTTTCGTTTTTTATTATTTTGAAGTTTAATTATAAATATATGCGCCTCGTTTTCAAGTATTTTCTTGAAAAAATCCTATGAATGGTGATAGCGATTTAGCAGTTGGAATGGTAGCAAAAGGTAGAGAATAATTACCATATTCTAGATAAAAAAGTAAGAGCTGTACAAATTCAAACTAATTTGCATAGCTCTTACTTTTTTGAAATTTAATTTTTTTATGCTTCGACAGCTGCATTATTTAAGCCATCAT
>CAYPQA010000203.1:0-5046 GCA_964412725.1 uncultured Eubacteriales bacterium | reverse complement strand
TTGACAAATAAGAAAATTGTTGGTATGCTGATTTTAGTAACAGTTATTAATATTGTTAGATACATTATATGAGGGGTGATTTTATGGCTTATATTTGGTCAAAAGAATTGGAAACAAGAAACGAAATGATAGACAGTCAGCACAAGGAGTTAATTAATGCTATAAATAATTTGCTTGAGGCTTGCTTTAAACTTAAAGGATTAGACCAGCTAATCGTAACGGCTGAATTTCTTCAGAATTATGTTATTATGCATTTTAATCAAGAAGAAAAGTTGCAGGTTTCTACCAAATATCCTGATTACCATAATCACAAGCTTTTGCATACAAGCTTTAATTCCATTGTGAGAAGAATAGTATCTGACTTACGTATAAATGCCGCAACACCTGAGCTTTTAAAAGACATAACATCCTTAGTTGGAGATTGGTTTATAAACCATATAAAGGTTGAAGATAAGAAGGTTGCTGAACATGCAAGAAATTATAATTCTTAGGAGCAAAAGGCTTAATAAAGAAATTTGGTGATGGGAAAACTGTGGCCATATACATTATGGAGAAAATGTTTCTGAAAAATGCCTTGTATGTGACCATCCAAGAGCCTACTTTGCAGCTGTAGCTAAAAATTATTAAAATTAATTAGTTCTTGTCTAATTTAGAGCGCCGTGTCGATATGACGAACGGCGCTTTTTTTTTAAGTTTTTATAGACGAAAGAAGTGTTTTTCCGAATATGATGTAGAGGTTGTGGACTGCCGTTTTGAATGAGTGCAAGCAAAGTCAAGAATTAAGTCGCCAAAAATGGTAACATGGTTACAGAACAAAAAAAGGGGGAATAAACATGCCTAACATTATTTCTGTAACCAATTTAACCAAGAGTTACGGGCAAATAAAGGCGGTAAATGGTATTTCTTTCGAGGTTGAAAGAGGTACGATTTACGGCTTGCTTGGACATAACGGTGCCGGAAAATCCACCACCATCGAATGCCTTTTGGGAACTAAAAAGGCTGACGACGGCAAAATTTCTGTTTTATCACAAGACCCTACCCAAAACCGGAAACAGCTTTTTGAAAAGGTTGGTGTGCAGTTTCAGAATCCTGCTTACCAGTACAAAATCAAGGTGCGGGAAATCTGTGAAATCAAGCACTCACTTTACAAGCAGGCAAACGACTGGCGAGCGATGTTAAGAGAATTTGGTCTTTCCGAAAAGGAAAACGCTTACGTTTCCGATTTGTCCGGCGGACAGCAGCAAAAATTATTTATTCTTCTTGCTATTATGCACAATCCGGAGCTTGTATTCTTAGATGAGTTAACCACAGGTCTTGACCCCAAAGCCAGACGGGATGTATGGAAATACATCCACGGATTGAAAAAGAAAGGTACAACCATCTTTTTGACCTCTCACTATATGGACGAGGTAGAAAATCTGTGCGACATTGTTACCATTCTGAAACAAGGTGAAATTCTTGTGACCGGTACGGTTTCAGAAGTGATTGCTAAAAGCGGAAAAGACAATATGGATGAAGCATTTCTATATTTTACAGAGGAGGGGTTGGCATGAGAACACTGTGGTTAATGTACAAAACGGAAGCAAAACTTTCCATCAGGGAGTTTTCATCTGTGCTTTTTGGAGTGCTGGTGCCCATGGGATTAATCATTTTACTGGGAGTCTTATACGGCGATTCCGCTCTGGCAGGGACGGATATACGGCAGATTGACGTCAGTTTTGGCGCTGTCTGCACGCTGGGCATATGTTCCGCAGGTCTAATGGGGATTCCTATAGCGCTTTCAGATTACCGTTGGAGGAAAATCTTGAAGCAATATAAGGTGACCCCCATCAGTCCTATGACACTTTTAATGGCTCATGTATTATTCTGCTTTACTCTATCTATAGTATCAACTGTGTTAGTCTATCTTTGTGCGGAACTTCTGTTCGGATTCGTTCTGAAAGGCTCGCTGCTTACCTTTATCGGAGTTTACTTGCTTGTCATGGTTTCCATACACGCCATAGGCTTGGTGGTGGCAAGCCTTGCTCCTAATGCACAATTGGCAGGAGTAATTGCAAGCATTATCTATTTCCCCATGGTTTTCCTGTCTGGTGCAACCATACCGTATGAAATTATGCCAAAAGCTTTGCAATCTGTAGCCAATTTTATGCCCGTGACGCAAGGCATTAAGCTTCTTAAGGCAATTTCTTTAGGGGAACCACTCTCTGATGTTTTTATGAATTTCACTGTGATGATAGCAATTGCAGTTGTAGGATTAGGTATTTCTGTGAAATGTTTTAAATGGGAATAGGTTACTTTTTAAATCAATAATCTTAAACAGCAAACCACCCAAGTTTACAATCTGTAAACTTGGGTGGTTTCTTAACCTTCGCAAATCGGAAACTCATGACATAAGATGTTTAGCTTGGTAAAATTATCCTCTAAAAATTGCAATTCCTATTATCTTTCTATAAACACTTAAACCTCATCTCTCAGACATATCTTGGGTTTAAATAACCATCATTTTCCGCAGCATTTTTTATATTTTTTTCCGCTTCCACAGGGGCATTGGTCATTGCGTGATATTTTAGGTTCCTGTCTTTTGAATGTAGGGATACTTGAGCCGAATAATGCACGCTCTACAAAGCTCTTCATAAACATCTCTTTACCTCCAATCGACTTTGTATCATTGTATGCTCTATCATACAGGTTTTGTAATTCATCACGAATGTACTGGTTCATTTCTGGATTAAGCAGGTTGGAAAAAATTTTGCCTTCAATATGAAATATCATAGGGTAGGAGTTTTTTATGCGTGTTAACAGATCGACAATTGTCTTTTTGTTATTGAAAAAATATGAATAAAGTATCATCAATGAAAGCTCGTAACCATTGTCATCCATTAAAGTTACATGTGACATCATTCTATTTAATTTAAGCTCAATGTGCCCTTTTATTCCATCAATAATTTTTTCATCATCCATAAAATCTTCAAAAAATATTTTAGAAACAATGCTTATAAATTCTTCATTGTCATTTCTATATTTGTAAAAATATTCAGCTAGAAACTCTATCTGCGCAACTAGCATTTTGAGTTTAGAATTTGATTTATTGTTAGCTATTTCTGCAAATATACCTATAATGCATTTGAAAAAATCATCATTTTGCACTCCAGGCTTTGCTTCAAGACACATCTTTAGAGGTTC
The DNA here is from genome assembly GCA_964412725.1 of uncultured Eubacteriales bacterium. GTDB lineage: Bacteria > Bacillota > Clostridia > Lachnospirales > CAYPQA01 > CAYPQA01. The sequence goes on along the minus strand of CAYPQA010000203.1, from coordinate 1,863 downwards.
TATAAACGGCTCTATTTTCTCCGGTTCATTTATAGACATATACATACCTATAATATTTGTCAGGTTTTCTGCAGATAGGTTCTTATTTTCAGATAATTTATTAAGTATTTGAGACATCTTTTCATGCTGACCTGTAAATAAACAAGATTTTGCATATTTGACAAGCGCAGATGGATCCTCTCCAAATTTAGTGAAGTATCTTTTGAAATATGTTTCCATCTGCTTTGTTTTATTTTTTGAAGCGAGATATTGTGCAAAGTTTAATAAAAATTCTTTTTCATTATCACTGTCTTCTTTTATCAGCTCTTCACACAAAGCGGCAGCCTTATTGGAGTAGTTAATACTAATATATGCTGCAAACAAACCTTTCTTTATGCGAACAACTGAAGAGCTGTCAGAATTCTCAAGCAATTCTTCCAGTATCTTCACGGCCTGCTTTTTTGAACCCGTTTGCAGCATGTCGATTGCGGACTTATATTTAATCGCAACATCTTTTCTCATATCTTTTGTATTATTTTGAATGGCAATGGTTTTATCGTATGCAGAACGCTTGCTACTGTCTCTGAGCGTATTATATGCAACGCGTATTTCTTTAAAAAGCTCCGGATTTTTTTCGGGAGGGTTTTTGCGCAGAGCTAAATAATATGCTTTTTTAATATCATCGTCTGTCAATTCCGAAATTTTGTTTTTATCTAAATCTAATAAGCCGTAATAATCCATACATCACCTCGATTTGGAAGAATTGGATGTGTTTATGCTTATTTCAGCGGTTTTTCCAGTTGAAACAACGGTAGCTGTTACTTCCAATATGCCGTTCAAATTGTATGTGAACGCAACATCAATCTTTTGTTCCCCGGCTTTTCCATTTGGAATACCACTCAACATAAACTCTCCCAAGAAATCATTTCGCTCTAAATCTTGATATTCACCTTGGAATACTCTTATTTCAACTTCTCTTTGATTATGGGATACAGTGTTGTATGTTTCGTTTAAAGTAACAGGTATGGTTGTGTTACGCGGGATAATTGGGCTGAAAACCAACGGTGGCTTATCAAATAAACCTAAAAACATTGCATTGCCGTCAAGTACTTCAATACCTAATGTATAGGGGCAAACATCTGTAATTATCAAGCTGTCGTCCAACTGATCCTTTATTATAGCGGCTTGGATTGCGGCGCCTTTAACAACGGCTAAGTCTGGGTCAACGGGCATTTCGGGTTTCTTGTTAAAAACCTTTTCCAAAAATTGTGAAACCAACGGAGTTTTCGTACTGCCGCCTACAAGCATAATCATGTCAACGTCATTGACTTCAATGCCGCTGTCGTTCAAAACAATATCAATTTGATCCTTTGTTTTTTCAACCATGGGTCTTATAAGGTTTTCGTACCAATCACGTGTGAGTTCATCATCAAGCGCATAGGGTTTGTTGTTTACCGTTCCCAAAAATGGAAGTAAAACCTCATATGAATCCTCTTTACTTAATGCTATCTTGCATTCTTCAGCCGCGGTTTTTAAACGGCTCAGAGCTTGCGGACTTAAGTTCTTATCCTTGTATAAGGATTTTATAGTCTCTTTAAAATGCCCCATTATGCGCTCGTCAAAGTCCTTGCCGCCCAATTGATTATTGCCCGCAGACGCTTTAACATCAACTATACCGTCAAAAAATTCCAAAAGGGTTACATCAAGCGTTCCGCCACCCAAATCATATACAAGTATATTTTTTGAACCTTCCATGTTTTCAAGTCCATAATTTAAGGCCGCGGCTGTGGGTTCGTTAATGATTCGCAGAACCTTAAGCCCGGCCATTTCTCCGGCCTCAAGCGTAGCTTGTCTTTGTTTATCTGAAAAATAAGCCGGAACGGT
>CAYPQA010000202.1:0-5051 GCA_964412725.1 uncultured Eubacteriales bacterium | reverse complement strand
GGATTTCAATTTCCCCGATTGAGGTTCGTCCTTAAAATTTTTTATAAGCGTATTAATACGTTCTATTTCGGCTATCGCTTTTGTGTATTCTTCATCAATGTTCTTGGTGCTAATGTTAACAATAATAAACAACTTTTGTTTCAGGTTATCAAATGCAATGATTTTATCAAAAAGCATTAAATCCATATCTTGAAAATGCTCCGTATCTTCGGCATCAAGGGTTAGGTTCGGTTCGCTATATTTGATGTAGTCGTAAGCAAAATATCCCACAAGCCCACCAGTAAAAGGCGGAAGCCCTTCGAAGCTTGCCGATTTTAATCCACCCAAAATCTGTTTTAAATAGCCGGTTGGTGACGATTCTTTCTGCTTCTGTCCATTTGACATAACACAGCCTTTGTAGCAGGTAATCTCACTTATAGGCTCATACCCTAAAAATGTGTATCTTCCCCACTGCTTACTATCTTCAACACTTTCTAATAAAAAACAATTGTTTGATATAGATTTCAGTGCCTTTAAAACGGTAATAGGAGAGGTTAGGTCTGACGGCATTTCATAACTTATCGGAATTAAGTCGTAGTCATTCGTAAATTTTTTTGCATCCTGTAAATCAGGTGTAAGCATAATCAAGCCTCCTTAAAAAATAAAAAACCCCCTTGGCTCACTCTCGTAAGCCAAGGGGGTTTAATTTATAATAAGCTACAAATTAAATACCGCTACCTCTGCACGACAAAGTGACCCTGTTTAATCCAACAGAGTTCCACCATGCCCATGCAAATGTTGTGGTAGATAAGTAGCTCATAATTGTTCTCCTAAAATTTTATAGTTTCTTCGTTTTTGTTTATACACCAAAACCATTCGTTTGTCAACAGCTTTTTTATCTTATGACCAACGTCGCTATAGAATCCCCTTCAAGCTCCGGCGAAACAACCTTTCCGTTAAACCTTATGTTGATGGGTAGCTTTTGGTTGCTTGTGTTAAGCAAGACACAAACGATAGAACCGTCGGGGTTTTTGAAAGCTGTGACTTCGATGAGGTGAGAATACTTTGATGTACCGATACGAACAGCGCCGGGCATGATGTAAGCCGAAAGGTGCTTGATGTAACGATAAGAAAGCTTGTACTCTATGGTGTCCTTTTCGACATCACACATTATCGGCGCATCGCAGAAATTCCGAACATGATTCGGCCCGCCTTGTTTGTCTAGATAAATATTCCAGTCGAAGGACAGGTTAAGCCCGCTGTTAAGGTTGCCTATGATGTCAAACGCATACATCCTAGCGTGGTCAAGCGGTGTGTTCGAGCTGTAGAGACTATATTCCACACAGCCCTCTGTGAAGACCAACTTAAGATTAGGATATTTTTCACGAATCATCCTTAACGTGTCAAAGTGGTTACCTGTATACCAATGAACAGCAACGCCGTCAACCATTCCTTGAGTTTCCTCATCTACAATGCCCATGGTGCGCTCTAACGCAAGCTCTTTGTTGTGATCCCAGATATAGATTTCAATGTCAAGACCGTGGCGCTTAACTGCAGGATATAAGAAATCTTTCAGAAAAGCCTTTTCTTCCGCAGTATTATATAAACAAGAATCCCAAGTCTGCTTTGCATTAGGCTCATTTTGTATTGTAAGCATCTTCACATTAAAGCCGCGTTTAATATACTCCTTGATGTACAGGCAGATATATTCAGCCCAAGCCCCACGACATTCGTCTTTGAGCTTACCGCCGTTGTTACGCTCACCGGTTGTTTTCATAAAATCAGGAGGGCTCCAAGGGGATAATAAAATCGTAAGCTTTTCACCAAGCTTTTCCTCGGCGGCTCTCAGAAACGGTATAACATATTCCTCGTCACGGCTCAAAGAAAAGGACTTAAACTCCTTATCGTTTGCATCAGTCACAGCCTGATAATGGCCAATGCTAAAATCACAGCTATCCAAGGACAAACGCACAAATTTATAATTGCAACCGTCCTTACCAAAATAAGCCTCCAAAAGCTCGTCGCGATTGGACGGACTCATCTTCGACCATACATAAGCAGCGGCTTCTGTAGCAGCACCGCCGAAACCCTCAAAAACCTGATACTTTACGCCATCATATATGTTAATAGCCTTCATTTCACAATTTTTATCATCTTCAACGGATAAGTTCATAGTTTTTGTAACTGCCTTGCTATCCTCGTATAATGTAATAATCCATTCACAATTCATTAATAAAACCCTTTCAAATAAAAGTTAATTTCCGTTGTTTCCAAATCGTATGTGACAAGATTTCCGTATAATAAGTTGAGTGTCTGCACGGATAATCTGCCCCTCTTGAGTACTGTCTTTTAATCTTACAAGCTCGGCGATGGTCTGTCTGCCGATGTATTCAGTTGGGTTTTGTATTGTCGTAAGAGGGATGGGGCATTCCGCGGCAACAGGCGCATCGTCAAAGCCTATGACACTTATGTCCTGTGGGATTGTAAGGTTTAAATCAGAAAGTGCCTTCATACAACCCAAAGCCATTTCGTCGTTTGCACAAAATATTGCATCAGGCTTTTGCCTAACATATGGCAGATTGCCGCGGATAACACTATATGCCGCATTCTCCTCAAAAAAGCCGTTAAAAATCAAATCCTCATAAACAGGCAGTGAGAAACTTTCCATAACCTTTTTAAATTCGGATAGGCGTTCGTCACTATCAAAGTTTTTTTGACCATGTAAAAAGGCGATGGTTTTATGTCCCGAATGAATCAAATACTCCGTACCCTGTGCAATGCCCATTCCGTTATTCACCAAAACGCTCGAAATGCTATCATCTTTAATGCACTTGTCAAGAAAAACATAGGGGATTTTCTTAGTCTTAAGCGCAGGAATATCACTGTCGTCCAGATGCTCGTTAAGAATAACCGCACCGTCTATATTCGACGACAAAACAGCGGCTACAATCTCCTTGCTTGTGAGCGAATCGCTGATATGAATAACAAGCGAATAGTTAATCTTTTGACAAGACGAATACATAGCCTGTAAAAGCTTGACATAAAAAAGCGAATTGAAATTGGGCAAAAAGAGTCCAAAGTTACTTGATTTTTGCGCCTTTAAAAGCCTCGCGTTTAAATTCGGAACATAATTCAATTCCAAAACAGCCTCCTCAATGCGCTTTTTGGTTTCCTCCTTAACGTAGGAAACTCCATTCAACGCGTTTGAGACCGTTGAAATAGAAACGTTCGCACGTTTCGCAACGTCTTTTATCGTGGTCATAAATTCTCCTGTTAATTAAGCCCTAAGCGGTGGGCGTTATTTTTCATCTTTTGGCTTTGGATTTCTACAATCTTATCCCAACCTGTGTCCTTAAGGAATTTCTTGTAGTCTTCAATTGTTTTGTCAAATGCGGCGTCGTTCGCGGAACGGATAAGGTTTGCAAGTGTTGTTGACCAATATGAATCGATGTTTGTAAGGTTTCTTGCCTCGGCTGTACCTGCGTCGGGCTTAACGTTTTCAAGCAAGAATTGCGGCTTAACCTTGCCGCGTCCCCATTCAGCCATCTGCTCAATTGATTCGGGTACTGTGCTTTTGCCGTGTTCAGCCATAAACCCGTCAACTCCAAAAAGGCAGAACTCGCCAAAACGATACTCTTTCTTGAATTTATCAGCATTATTTTTACGCATATCTTCTATTTCCGGCTTGAAATAGTATTTTCCGTTCTCGTCAACTAAATAGGTGTCGTTTTCTTCACCATAGAAGCAAATCTGACGGCCATAGTCGCTGATTAGGTAGGTGAAAATTTGCATTGCTTTTTGAGGGTCTGTGCAATTCTTGGTTATATAGGTCACAGTCCAACCTGATATACCTGACTGGCTTATAGCCGGCTCATTTCCGAGGCTGCTCTTAGGACCGTCTATTGCTATATATTTACGTTTTGGGTCTTCGGATATATTCTTCTGGAAGGTTCCTGACAATTGTGGCGCACCTGTGATAAAAGCAGTTGCATAACGTCCGCTTGCAAGTTTCTCTTCAAAGGTTGCATTGTCATCTGAGAAAATATCGTCGCTTATCAAGCCTTCAAGGTAAGCCTTGTTGAATGCCTTAAGCCAGCGTAAGTACTCCTCGTCTAAGTTACGATTATAGAATGTTCCATCAGCATTTGCAATGGGTACACCCAAATGATTTTGGAATTTGTCACCGAGTGAGCTTGTTGTAGGTCTTGTTCCGTCGGTGAAGCTACGCAGACCAAGCGGCGCTATAGAGGGATATTTAGCTTTAATGTCTTTAAGCGTTTGAACGAAAGAGTCATAAGTGGACATATCAGGCTTGCCCAATTCGTTATATATGTCCTCTCTGATTACGAAATAATCGGTTGCATTCAGGTAACCTTTTTCATAGTCATCGCTTGAATTTGAATAGCTTGGGTAGCCATAGGTCTTGCCGTCGTCAAGCTGTGCCCAGTCAAAAGTTTCTTTGTTTATAACCTCATAGAAATATGGGTCATATTTATCTGCAAGATCATTTAATGGCATAGCCCAAGTGTTTGCCTTCTTTGCGGCCTGAGATTGTGCGTCAAAAATAGTTATAATGTCCGGAAGTTGTCCTGAACCAAACATGCCATTAAGTTTTGAATCGTCGCCTATAGTAAATGTTATGTCGATATTTAAGTCTTCTTTTAATTTCTTTGTAACGTAATCTGTGCCGAAGTCTGTGCTCCACCAGTCTGTATTAACATACCAATTGAGCTTAACGCTTTCAGCCGGGTCATTCTTCCAAGATGGAGTTTTGGGGTCAACGGTATAACGAGGTTCCGGAAGGCCTTCCTGTTTTTGAGTAGTTCCTGCGGTTGTACCCGAACCGTTCGTCTTGTCGCCCGAAGTACATGCTGTGAAAGCAGATGTTGCGAGAGAAAGTGAGACTAACATTGAAAAAGCCTTTTTTAATTTAATGTAAATAAATTTAAAAAAAAATAATTATTTTAAAAAAATTTTATTTTATTTTAATTTAAAAAAAAAAAAAAAAAAAAAAAAGAAACCCCGGAAAAAGATGAAGAAACAAACAAAAAAAAAAAAGGTAGGTGCACGGT
>CAYPQA010000201.1:0-5069 GCA_964412725.1 uncultured Eubacteriales bacterium | reverse complement strand
CAAAACATCAAAAAAGCAGAGCAAATCTACTGGAACGAGTAGACTTGTTCTGCTTTTTTGGTTGAATCGTTATATTAATATTCTTTTAAGGTGAAATAAATAAGACGGGCATGTTTATTTAAAACACCTGCGCTGAATCAGTGTGTCTTTTCATACAATAAATATTTATATAATTCAGATATGATAAACGAAGACATATCATCCTTTTGTTTGTATCCATTTTTTTGAAGAAGCCTAAATATAGCACTATTATCTTTTAGAATGTTATTTCTAATCCAAATTCCTAACCCAAAATGAAAAATTGATAGATCATTCAAATTTGTACTCATTAGTTCTATTTTAGAATTATCATCCATATGACTTAAGACTTTTAATATCGTTCTCAAAATTTCTGTTTTCGTTTTTTTATCCATAAATAAGACATCTCGAAAACCTGTTCGGTTTCTAAATGCCAACCCCCTCCTTTATTGCGTTATATCGCAATAATCATAACATAAAATTTCTTTGTTTGCCATATATACCAAACAATAATTTGCGATATATGGCAATATTATTTGTAAATAGATTTTTGGAGGCTTTTTATGGATACACGAGGAGTTGTTGCAAATAGAATTGAAGAATTGTGCAAAGAGAGAAATATAACAATTAACGCTTTAAGCTATATTTCGGGTGTTCCAAATTCAACAATTAAAGGGATTTTTTATAATAGAAGCAAAAATCCGGGTCTGGTCACAATTAAAAAGCTATGCGATGGATTGGGGATTTCATTATATGATTTCTTCAATAGCGAGGCTTTCAAAAGCATTGAGCAAGAAATAAAATAGTGATGGTGCGTTCAGCTTTGTTTGCACCACATTCCGTTGAAAAAAGGTCTTGAGATTGCCAAACGGCATTCTCAGACCTTTTTATTTTGCCGTAGAATTACATCCATTTGAAAGAATCATATTAAACACAATATTAATATCTTGATTACAGTTTACAAATAACTTGGAAAAGCTTTCCATTTGTCGTGCATGCCTTGTATATATTAGGCAATATAATTTCCAAATATCCTGCTCCGAACGAATAAGATATTTGGGCGTGTTTTTAAACACGCTGAAATTATTGCCGAATATATAGTTATCTATTGACAATAAAAAAATCAAATTTTATAATCCCGATATGTTGCACATATAAATGCATATGTGAATTTAAAAGTTGTATAAAGGGTGTGTATCAATGGTAAAATGCTATATAAAAGATTATCCGCGTCCCCAATTTGTAAGAAAAGATTGGACAAATCTGAATGGAGAATGGAAATTTTGTTTTGATGACAATATAGAAGGTGTTAAAGATAATTTATTTTTAAGTGATAATTTTTTTGATAGAAAAATTATTGTACCGTTTTCTTATGAAACGGAAATGAGTGGGGTGTTTGACGAATCCCACCATAATTGTGTTTGGTACTCTCGTAGCTTTAAAGTGCAAAAGGAAGACAAAAAACGTAAGATTTTACATTTCGAAGGTAGCGATTATATTACATCCGTTTGGATAAATGGGCAAGCTGTGGGCTCACACGTTGGAGGATATTCGCGCTTTTCCTTTGATATAACAGAGATGACAGTGGACGGAGATAATACTGTCACCGTAATGGCAAAAGACTGCATGAGCTCTGAAATTCCAAGAGGTAAGCAACGTTGGCTCAAGGATAATTTTGGCTGTTGGTATGTTCAGACTACCGGAATATGGAAGACAGTGTGGTTGGAATCCGTTCCGGAAATTCATCTTGAAAGCGTTAAAATTACCCCTGATTTGGACAATGGTTGCGTTGTGTTTGAATATAAAGCATCTGATAGTTGCGAAGTTGATGCAGAAATAACATTCAATGGAAAACTCATAGCTGTTCAGCGTACGGCTCTTACTAACGGCAAACAAACCGTAAGTGTAAATGTAGAAACTGACAGTTTAGAATGGAAGATTGCTACATGGAGCCCGGAAAATCCCAACCTCTATGATGTAACCTTTAGGGTTTATAAAAATGGTACTATTTGCGACGAGGTTGGCTCTTACTTTGGTATGAGAAAAATAAACATAGAAGGACAGTATGTCTGTCTTAATAATAATCCTATTTACCAAAGGCTTATACTTGACCAAGGATATTGGGAAAAGAGCGGAATAACCCCTCCAAGCGAGGAAGCGTTGATAGAAGATATTGAAAAAATTAGACAGCTAGGATTCAACGGCTTAAGAAAACACCAAAAAATTGAGGATGAAAGATTCTTGTTTTGGTGCGATATAAAGGGTATGCTTGTATGGAGTGAAATGGCCGCGGCTTACTCATTCTCAGATGAGGCCATTAAAGCATTCACTCAGGAATGGATAGAAATTCTAAACCAAAATTATAATCACCCCTCAATCATAGTTTGGACACCATTTAACGAATCATGGGGTGTTCCAAATATTAGACAAAACAAAAAGCATCAGGATTTTACTGTCGGCATATATCACCTGACAAAAGCTTTCGACAGTATGCGTCCGGTTATTACAAATGACGGATGGGAGCACACGTGCTCGGATATTATAACATTACATGAGTATGAGCAGGACAGTAAAACTTTTTTTAACATATTCTCTGACGAAAAAGCTGTCTTGGGTGACAAGATACTTATGACTAACGGGCGATATGCATTTGCTAAAGGCTGGGAGTACAAGGGTCAGCCCGTAATCATCAGTGAATATGGCGGAACAGCAATTTCTGGTGAAGGTGACGGTTGGGGATATGGGAACAAGGTTGAAAATGCAGAAGGGTTAATTAAGAGATATGACGAGCTTACATCAGCAATAAAAAGGTTACCATATGTGTCCGGATATTGCTACACACAGGTTACGGATGTACAGCAAGAAACTAACGGTTTGATGGACATTGGGCGTAATTTTAAATGCGACCCTGACAAAATTAGTGAAATAAATCTTAGAAGGGTTTAATAAAAGGCGTTATCCTGAAATTAAAGACAGGATAACGCCTTTTTTTGAGATTTCTTATTTGCTGCTGTTTTGTTCTAAATCTATTTCAGAAAGGCCGTTGTAGTTGAAGCTTGGATCGTATCCGTTCAGGCGGGCTCGGTTGTTGATATAGAGGTTGTTGCCTTGTGGGGTTTCAACGTCTATGCCGTAAACGGAGTTCATTGTTAAAACGTTGTTTTCGATTAAGGAATTTTGGGAATTTATGAGCCAAATGCCTTTGCCGAAGTTGTTGTATGCGTAGCTGTCCAGAACTTTAACGTTCTTCTGGTCTTGAAGGAGGAAACCTGCCCCTAAGCCTTCGTTGCCGTAAACCTCTGCTCCTGCATCAACCTGAGGATATGGGCTTTGTTCGTATAGGGGCTTAACGTTAACTGTGTTGCCGTCAGCAATACAATTTATAAAGCTGTTGTCATAGCCGCCGACCATTGAGCCGTCTTTGTCTTTGAGAACTGTTGAAGCCATAAATCCGGCAGCCTTGCTGCCGCCTGTGTTTCTGTTTGCAGTTGCGACGCAATCCAATAATGTTACGTTGCTTGTGGAATTAAGCATAAAGCCAGCGACAGGTGAGTTGCTACCAACGCTGTAATTGCCGATTGCGCGACAGTTTTGAATCAAGGCACGGTCAATCGCACGTCCAAGTCTAAAACCTGCGGCTGAGAAGTCTTGAGTTGCATCGGTTGAAGCTTTTAGATTTTTGTTATAATTGCCGTCCGCTTCGCAATCAATCATTTCGAGATTTACAGTTGTTGAAACGTTAAAGCCGCAAGCACGGTTACCGGTTAACGTGTAGTTGCGGTTTGCACGGCAGTTTACAAACTTGTAGTTTTCACCCCAAGCAAAGAATCCGGCCGGTTCACCGCCAGAGGTGTTGTCGTTTGCTTCACAATTTTCAACCAAAACATTACGACATTGTACAAAGTCAATGCCAACAACGTTGAATTGAACACCGCTTGGTTGCGGGCTTGTATTTGAGGTTCTGTTAAAGACGGAATCACGGACGATAACGTTGTTTGTGTGCTGTACCAAAGAGCCAAGAGTTACAACATAATCAAGCTTGCTTGTGTTTTCAACAGCAATGCAATTTATAATCCGAACGTCTGATGACCAGTCGATGTCGCTGCTGCTTCTTTGATTACCCATAACGAAGATGCCGCCGTTACGGTAAAGGAAGGATGTATCAACTGCACCGTTACCGCCGCAGTTTCTTGCGGTTAAGTCAATCAAATCAAGAAATTGTACGCTCTGAAAACAGATACCTACGCCTTGCACGTCTAAGACGTTGCCGTTCTTAACGGTTACGCCGTTTACATACTTGCCATAAATTGCTACATTGCCTGAGATAACGGGGGATTTTGTGACGACGCCCGGGTTATCGTTTTCTACAGGCTTTGGCTTGTTGACTTGACGGATTGTATACCCACCCAAATCCAAATGAACGTTATCGCTTTCGATGGTTATTGCTTTTGCATTAGCATCGGAGGCTACCCAATCAACGTTCTCCGTTAATATGTAGTTTCCGGGCTCTTTTATAACGTAACCCCCGTTGTTAATCTGATTTGCCGTTATCTTCACTGTGCCCTCAATCTTGGCCGTCTGTACTGTTTCTGCGCCCATTGTAACCGTTGAAAGAGCTGTCGCCGAAACCATTGCAAAGGTCAAAATGCTTACGATTGTTGTGCCTAAATGTTTTCTTCTTTTCATATGTGTTTTCCTCCACAATTTATAATTTATAGATTATATCATTAATATATAGTAACTTGTCAATATGAACATTTGGTAAGAGATTCTGTCGTTTTATAAAAATAGGGTTACTTATTCCTTAACCATCGTAAAGAGTTCATTTTTATCTTTATTCCAAATATCATCTTTTTGCACAGCTCCTCAATCGGAACAATGCAGTTTGGCCCAATATAATATAGGCCATTCTTGAAGATGTCGTCGACAAGCTCTTGAATAAAAGCTCCGTGTTTCTTTACATACAGAAAATGCAGAACTTTAGGTGTTCTTGAGAATTTGACATTAAAGAAAGCAGATATTGTTTTTCTTGCAGCAGAAAAGACAAGGCG
>CAYPQA010000200.1:0-5072 GCA_964412725.1 uncultured Eubacteriales bacterium | reverse complement strand
GCATGAGCCGCTTCAATTGAAGCATTAATTCCTAGAATACGTGTTTGGGTTGAGATTTAACTTATATATTTTAAAACATTGTATGTCTTTTCAACTTCGTCGTGTGAACGTTGTGTGCTCTCCCTGAGAGCTTCAAAATTTTCTCTAAGGCTGGAATTGCACTCTGTAAGGCTTTGTATCTTATCTTCCAAATCTTGCAGGCGGTCGTGAAATTTTTTAGACACACGGAATATCTTTTCATTCAACTGTTTGGACATAAGGCTTTGATAACCAACCTGTGAAAGAGAATTAGCCATAACATAAAGCAGTTCTGCCGATGCTTCAATCTTTTCTTTTGGAACAATTTTGATTTTTCCCAATGCATTAATATATTCGTCCGGGTCAACATTAATCTCATTGGCAATCCTTCTGAATTTATTCAAATCTGGAGATTCCGGCAAAACCTGTCCCCCAATAAGTGAACCAATTTGTTTTCCGGCAACCAGAATAGGAGCCGCAAAATCCATAAGGCCTCCATGACAAAAGTATACGGATTTTCGTCCGGTTCTACCAGATTCCTCGCCACCCTTTAAATCACACTTATTACAACGATCAAGTCCAACTTTAGAACCGCGCGTATATTTCATACAAAAATCCGTTCCGTTACTAAGCTGTGTAACGGGGCCGTCCAAATCAACTGTAAGAGCCGCCATACCTGTTGCTTTTGCAAATGCATCTTGAATCTTCTGTAAGGTTTCAACGCTTATTACATCGGTAAGTTTAAGCTCGATGTTTTCCATAGTTCACCCCTCCTTGCATGTAAGTATTTATACAGAAACAAGTATTTTTATTGATTATAACATTACGTTTTTTAAAACTCAATACGAACTTTTACAAATTTTCGAAAAATTCCAAGTGAATTAAAAGTCCTTTTTGTGTGATTTAATAACAAGTTCGAGATTAATCTTGGGTAAGTAAAAGTTGATATACAAGCTTTGCCCCTGCTTTCATTCCAAGTTACATATAAACATTTTCGTAAGCCAACAAAGCTTGGGACAAGTAGTCAGAAGCCTTTTCATATTCTTCATCATCATTTGCTAAACCTTCTAGGAGATCGTAAATGGGAGCACAGCTATTCTCAAGCCTTTCCTTGTAAGAAAGATTTTCTTCATCTAAAACAGCGTCGCCATAAAGCAAAAATGATTTTATTTGCTGTAAGTCCAGTCGCTTAAAAATGTCATTAATATAATCCATAATATCATCCTTTTCATTTTAATATTTGTTTATCGGCAATGCTTGAAAAGGAACGTAACGCATGATAAAATATTTGCGTCACAATTGCCTTTTGGTAATTGCCAGCAATGGAGAGGCATTGGGAAGATGCGAATATACTAAATTTTTCCTATTGTCACAGTTACCTTCATGTGGGAAGCGGCGTCGTCTTTGGTAGGAGAATGCCGCTTCTTTTTATTTTTCTTTTAGAGCATCAATACCATCTCTTATTCCCTGTACACGGGAGATGCTTTTATTTTTACAATACTCATCAAGCGTTTCTAAGGATTCATCACTTAGCCGTACTTTTATTTCATGGCGTTTCAAGCTGTCCGTTGGTCTCCCCATTTTCTTCTTTTCGGGCATTTCTTCACCTCGCTTTCGGCACCCAATTGTATTATAGATTTAAGAGCCTGTTTAATATCTCCAATTTACGTACTTTCGGTTGATTTTTTGCTCCGCTACGTCAACGCCTCCTAACTGCCGCAATTTTCAAGTTTAAATTCACGTTTGGCCGTCTCATTTCATGTTCAAATGCAGCCATTTTATTTTCTCCATGTCTATTGGATATGCGGCATCATACTCCCTTCTTTGTGTTGGAACAAATTAATTTTGTAGTAATCTTCTCCAAACTCGAGCAAATTACAATTATTTCTAAAACCAATAGACATACTATCCAACCCCTATCTTTTTTATCAAGAATAGCATAATCTTGGCAATGCTGCATATCCGTAGAACGTTTTAAAATGATTTAGACATTGAAAAATAAAAACCTATACATAATGCATGTTAATATGCTTTATGTATAGGTTTTTTGTCATTTCTTATACACTATTTTTTTGATAGTATCTACTGCCAAATGAAACTCGTTAGCGAGATTTTCAATGCAAACCGAGTTTTCAAATTTATTACGAATTTCTTCATTTCTCTTCTGGATAATCTGACGACTACCAGTGTTTTCTCCCCATTTTTTGCGGCTGTCCTTTGGCTTGGGTATGTAAACCATACCATCTTGGACATATTTATAAATCTCGTCTAAAAGTTCGTTTGGGAATATAGATTCCGCTTTATAATACTTCAAGTGCACACGCTCCTGATTTTGACATATCAAAAGAGCAAAGTCCAAATGATAAAATAAAGCAAATAACTCCATGCAAAGCATTGCCTGTTTATCATTTAAACTTTGCATGGAGTGAAGCATTCAAGAAACCCACACCTATTGAAATCATAAACTCACCTCCTCACATTTTATTGTTTTTGAAATATATCAACTTTTCGATAATTATACCATTGTTTTACCCAACAAGCTATTGCAACTTTATTCAAAAGGATGATTGTGTTTTTGTGGAAGCCGTGTTATCTTTAATTTATTAGCAAGGACATCAAAGCTTGTAAAGGAGAATGGCCTGTGGAATGGAAAGATAAATATCCAAAAATAAAAAGCCTGACTACAGCGAATTGCTGGATTATTTTCAGGAGTCTGTTCGTGATTTATTTTTGCGCTTTGATAAAGAGATAAACCAGAAATTCGAGCTCTATAATAAGTGGCACAGATATGAAAGAACTGGGGGGTTGGTATACGGTTATTGTCGTAATTACCGTTTTGGACTGTTTTCCGTTTCTATAAGCAATGATTGCTTTAATGTTTTGGGCATGTCGATGAAAGACGAAGATTATCTGCTTAATGCTATGGAAAAGGTTAGAATAGAAGGTACAAAAAAGCAGGTTTCCGATTTAATTACACTTTTGGCATATGGAAACAATGCGTTATAGGGTTTTGGTTTAAATATGATGAAATTAGTGAGGTGGGTATGAATAAAGTATCGGTATTTGTGCTGGTTTTTCTATCCATAATGTCTGCGGGTGGATTTAACACAAACGCATCAGAGTATGAGGATTATTTTCTTCGATTGAAATCTGTAAATACAATTGCAGATGCAGTAAAAGCCGGATATGAAATCTCAAGCATAACATTAAAATCCAGCGACTTTGCATTATCTGAAATGTATGACGAATGTGTAATATATCCTGCAATAAACAGTAAATTTGGTAGATTAGCATTGTTTATTGCAGATGAAAAGGGCAATGTTTTGTATAAAACAGAGGATATTGAGTGCAATTATTTCTTCAAGGGCTACATAAACCAACCTAATATTGCAATAGCCGCAATTGCAATAAGAGATATAAATGACGACGGACTTCAAGATATATTGATAGTGAGCCGTTGCTACGCTGATGGGATCAAATTCAAAATAGGTGACATATTATTTCAAGGTGATGACGGGTTTTACCGTGACTGGCGCATAAGTGACAAAATCAATCGTTTTAGCATGAACAAGGACTTGGACATGATGACGGCTTTTGTTCGCGATAAACAATCTGCCGAGTTTTTATACAGTGCTTCAACGCTTCAAGAACTTACAAACAGCGGGTTCGTGCCATTAGCTGACCAAACATTTTACGCTGATTTTGAGAAATTCGGCACAGTTAGGGTTGTTCCAGGGATCTATACGATGGGAGGACACCATATTTTTATTATATATCTTGTAAACAGTGACGGAAGTATAATATGGAATTTCCAATGTATGCGAAATTATGACAATTTCAGTACAATGACAGGTATATCTTTTAAAGATGTTGACGGGGACGGGTGGTCTGACCTCTCCGTTCTTGCAAAATATAAATTCCTTGGAGATGACAACCAAACATATTCCGCAACAGATTTTTCAATTTACTATCAGCGTAATGGATATTTTTTTGAAGATAAGGACTTCCATGACTCTTTTTTTAAAGAACTCACAGGGAAAGAAGTTATGGATGATATAGTGCAAGCTGCACGCAGGTATTGGGGGTGGTAGGAATGATAAGGGTATTAATTGTCGAAGATGAGAAACCAATTCGAGATTTAATTTACATTCAGCTAACCCATGCAGGATATTCCTGCACTGTGGTTGGCGACGGTATGGCGGCGGCTGACTTAATTGAGGCTAAAAATTTTGACCTGATTCTTCTTGATATAATGCTTCCGGGCGTTGATGGGTATGAGCTTATGGAGTATATTCGTCCGACCGGTGTTCCTGTTATTTTTATAACAGCCAAGCACGAAGTGCGTGACCGCGTTAAGGGTTTGCGTCTTGGTGCAGATGATTATATCGTTAAGCCTTTTGACATTGTGGAATTACTGGCTAGGGTTGAAACAGTATTGAGGCGTTATCACAAGACAGATAATTCTGCGGAAATTGAAGGCATAAAAATAGATTTTGATGCACATGTTGCGTATAAAAACGGGCAAAAAATTGATTTGACAGCTAAGGAATTTGGATTGTTAAGCTTGTTTATGCGTAACAAGAACATAGCGTTATACCGCGAAACCTTATACGAAAAGGTCTGGGATGGGGATTATTGCGGGGACAGCCGAACCATTGATTTACATGTACAACGTCTACGCAAGAAGCTTGGTTGGGAGCATTGCCTTGTTACGGTTTACAAAATTGGATACCGATTAGAGGTGTCCAAATGAAATTTTCATGGAAGTTGTTTATGTGTACAATTTCAATCGTGGCAATAACTCTCGCGTTTGGAGGCAATTATATAGTCAACTCGTTCTTCAAGTCCGCTTTATCAAGAGAAACAAAGCAAGCTATTGATGAAAGCGGGATTATTCGTTTTGCATTTGAAACTGCAACGCTTAATATCCCACTGAAATACGAGCATCTACAAGACCGCACCATTGCGCAAATCGGAGCCACACTGGATACAGGAGGGCAGAACCGTTACATCAGGATAAGCGCGGAAAATACTGATATGCTTTATGAAAGCGA
>CAYPQA010000199.1:0-5081 GCA_964412725.1 uncultured Eubacteriales bacterium | reverse complement strand
TACCATGCTTGTGAATATTAAGGGGAAACTTTGAAGAAGGCTGTGCAATGCGCTTTCTTATGCTTTCTATAATGCGCTTGTTAGCTTGGTGAAAGATAAAAAAATCTATATCGTCGGGTGTGATATTAAGCGCGGATGTAGCGGCTTCAATCTCGTCTTCAACTGTTGTTACAGAAAATTTAAAAATTTCCTGACCGTCCATGTACATATATTCTCGTTCTTGGCGGCCAATTTCAAAAGGGCTGTTGCCCGACTGATTTTTAAGATATAGATATTCCTTGCCGGGCTGTGCACCTATTTTAATGTATCTAAGCTTATCTCCAGGTGCTAAGACTACGGCTCCGGCTCCGTCTCCAAAAAGGACGCACATACGCCTGTCTGTCCAATCAACATGTCTTGACATCATCTCTGCGCCTATAACAAGTATATGCTTGTACCGTCCGGAAATGATAAACCCTTCCGCAACACTTAAAGCATAGACAAAACCAGCACAAGCCGCATTCACATCAAATGCTGGAATGGAAACCCCAAGGTTCTCGGCAACACAACAAGCCAACGAAGGAGTGGTGTAGTCACCGCTAAGGGTTGAAACGATAATCAAGTCCAACTCCGAGGCAGAAATATTTGCGCTTTCTAAAGCCTGCCTAGACGCAAAAACAGCTAAATCTGTGAGGCTTTCGTCGGTTGCAACCGTGCGCTCCTTAATTCCTGTTCTTGTGTATATCCACTCATCGTTGGTATCAATAAAAGCAGACAGTTCATCATTCGTAACCGAGCGTTTACCAGTAGCAGACCCGGTTCCGATAATTTTTAAACTCATAATGCATCAACCTTTTTCCTAAAAAATTCATTTAAGCGTTCGACAGCGGTAAGCAATACATCTCTTTCCGCATCAGAAAAGCCCTTACTGACATTCTTAACCATTTTATGATGAAACCCATCATGCATATTAAAAATTTTTTGTCCCAAGGCCGTCAAGGAAATAAAAAACCTTCGGGCGTCCGCTTGGCATGGCGTTTTGATAACGAAACCTTTTTGAATGAGCTTTTTAACTGCAACGGTTGCGGAAGGCGGGCTTATGCCTAAAGCCGAGGCTATGTCTCCTGCGGAAATCCTGCCGCTTTTTCCTACAAGTTCAATTATATGAACCTCGCCAATAGTAATCTGCAAGCCACTCAAAGCCTTAATAGCTATTTCTTCAAGCTTAAGGATGCTATTAAATGTGTCAACCAAAAGGCTGTTCAGGCTACGCTCAAACTCATCCAAGTTTATCACCTCCCGAATTAGTTAGATATTCTAACTAATCTTATCACCACCGGAAATTCCTGTCAACGGGTTTTGTAAATTTTATATTGAATTTTCCCTAAAGGCTCTTGGCAAATTATTTACACAAACCGAAACATGTCATATAATGAGTGGCGTTTAAGAAATATGCGAGGTGAGATGTTATGATTTCCATAGCCATATGTGAGGACGAGCTGATGCACTCCCTGTTTATTAAAAACTGCGTTGAAACTTCATTAGATAAAATTAATGTTCCATATACAATCACCACATTCAGTTCAGGTACAAAGCTTACCCTAGCACCCAATATTTTTGACATCATATTGCTTGACATTAAAATGAAAGAGCTCAACGGCATTGAGGCGGCAAAAGTCCTCAGAAATAACGGATGTCGTTCAACATTAATTTTTATTACATCGGCTCCTGAATTCATGCCCTTGGCTTTCGACGTTGAGGCCTTTCACTACGTACTCAAACCCATAGATACAGAAAAGCTCGAAAGTATTCTTACACGCGCCGTGCATAGGCTTAAAGAATCTGAAAACAACAATATAGTCATTAAGCAAAACCGCCAAAGCATAAAGATACCTTTGTCCGAAACACTATATTTTGAAATAATGGGCAGAGTTGTAAAAGCCCATCTGATTGATAGAACGATAGAATTTTATGAAAAAATAAGCACACTTGAGCAAAAATTACCTACAGACACCTTTTTCAGATGCCATAAAAGCTATATTGTTAATCTGGCTAACGTAAATGAATTCGATAAGCAACGTGTGGTTATGGACAACGGCGAAGAAATTCCTATTGCAAGGCTTAAGCACCTCAATTTTAATCAGGCATTTTTAAAATACATAAAACAAGAAGGAAGTATCTTATGATAATCCTTGAACTGATGGGATACCCTTTTATTATTCTTTTTGGGGTTTGCACGTTTATATTTTTCAATAAGTTATTGGGCGCAAAATATAACACTGCTTTAACCTTAATTGTAATGGTTACGTATGCAGTGCTTATAGATTATTTACTGCTGGGTGTTTTTGTAAGAAATAATCTCTTAATTCGCGCATATTCGCCGCTGCAATATTACTTTGGATATTTTATTCATATGAGTATTTCTCAGATATGTTTTGTCGTCTTGGTTATGAGTTTGTTCAAAGGCAAAGGTATTAAAAAAATTGCTGTTTGTTCCGTGTTCTTGGTAATCTGGCAGATTTCAATATTTTCCCCACTTACAGCTAAAGGCATAGGTCTTATCGCAGAAAGACTAAGCTTTAATAATGATTCATCGTATTTATTGATTATTGGGTTAGAGGTAATATTAAGGTACTTGTTTTCAAGTCTATTGTTAATTTTAATATCCAAGAGGTGCGAAACCTTGAAGCAGCAATTACCGCCAAAAATATCCGCACTTTTAATAATCCCAACTCTCTTTATACTTTTTGCGTTAGAAATTGTCGGACTTACTACATTGGACATACCGATTTTGTTTAACTATCTGGACGTCATAACTTTGTATGCGCTGTATATTTTTGGGATTGTATCTGAACTGGTTGTTGTATTTGGTATTAATAATGCTGTGTCTAGGCTTTTGGCAACACAGCATCTCGAAATGCAGCTTTTACACTATCGCGAACTTGAAGCTGGAAATAAAAAACTCAAAGAGGTTCGTCACGATATAAAAAATCATCTTATCGCTATGCGTAGCTTGCTGAATGACGGCAACGTCGAGGCAACGAAGGAGTATCTGAATAAACTGTCAACCGAAAGCGGGCTACTTTATTCAAGTATTCAAACTGGTAATAACACGATTGACGCATTGTTAAATTCTAAATACATTAAGGCACAAGACAATTCTATAAATTTTCAATACGATGTAAGACTTTCATCAAGCCTTCCTTTGGATGATTTTGGTTTATGTGTGATTTTGGGTAATGCTATTGATAACGCATTAGAGGCTTGCCAGAGGATTAAGGAGAATGAACGATTCATCCATATAACAATTACAACTATAAAGAAACACACACTTATACAAATAAAGAACAGTGTTGATGAAAATGAGGTTGTCAATCGTGAAAAGGACACGTCGGTTTCAGATGGAATTGGGTTGGGAAACATTCGTGATGTTGTAAACAAAAACAACGGAACCATGGACATTCAATTCCAAAACAATGTATTTGATTTATCAATTATGTTCCCGCCAAGCATTTCATGACATAAATATAACCTTTTATGACATTATGATTGTATTTTTATATGCAATCATATACTATGATATGAATTCATAACGGTAGTAAAATAATTTAAGAAAGGCGTGTTACATTATGAGTTCCTTATCAATTAATTCAATTTCACCTGGATTTTCGTCAAACCAAATGGTCAAAGGCAACAAACCCAATTCTGCAAATTCCTTTGATAAACAAATTTCTAGGTTGCAAGAACAGATTAAATCTATCAAAGAAAACGACAAAATGGATGATAAAAGCAAAAAGCTCAAGGTACAGGAAATTGAAGAAAAAATTAAAGAATTACAAAAACAAAGGCAAGCCAAAGAAGCTGATGATTTAAAAAAGTCAATGGCATCAAAGTCTGCCGAAAATGCTGACCAAACAAACGCTGCTGATAAAGGTGCTTTATATAGCTTAACCAAAACCCTTGTGTCTGCGGACTCATCTATAAAAAAAATTTCTTAAACTAACAGTTTACGAATAGGAATTATAGGTGACCTCCGAATTGAAGAGGGGCAGGAAACAGAAGGTGTACCTTCCAACGAAAAAGAAAAAAGCAGATTGCAACAGGCATTATCAAGAACAACATCAAGCTTGTATAACCAAATTGCAGAAACAAATTCAGACTTAAGAATTAATAGCGCCAAGGTTGAAAGCGCTCAAAAATACGAGCAAGAAGTTAACCATAATTCCAAATATGAAACAATTTCCGAAGATATCAACACATCAGATAAAGAACACAACCTTAATGCTGGGCAGCCAAGCTTAGCCCAAGTGGCTATGGTCAAAGCATATACACAACATAAGACTTCAACAAGCGCAGAACATATCCAATTAAATGTGGAGATATGAAAGTTATAAAATACAAGTAGACGGTCGGCATTGTGCCGACCGTCTTTTCTTTTTGCTTGAAACCTTTGCACAATTCTGTTAATATGTTGCGAGGCGTGAAGCACGCAATAAGAATTTTATTTTAGATTAGGAAGTGAGTTTATGTCTTTTGAACCCTGTTATATATATGAGGCTTCAAGAATTGTTAACCAAATAGAAAAGGTTAAAAATAATTTTGAAGAGTTTAAGATTATTTATTCTGTAAAGGCAAATCCGTTTGAAGGCATATTGGAACTAATGAGGAAAAACGGTGTCGGAATTGATGCAGCCTCTAAAAACGAGGTTTTGGAGTCTGCTAAGCTTGGTTATGATAAACAGGATATTTACTATTCCTCTCCGGGTAAGTGCCGCAGTGACATTGAAGCTGTGATCGGAAAATCACACATCATTGCAGATTCTGTAAATGAGTTGAATCTGCTTAATAATATCGCAAATGAAAATGGCATTGTTCTTGATATTGGCATAAGATTAAATATAGAAAATGCGAAAATGAACAACGGAAATCTTGAGGTTATGAGCGGAGTTCCTACAAAATTCGGCATTAATGAAGTTGAGCTAAATGTCCTTGACTTTAATAGGCTAAAAAACCTACGACTTATTGGCTTGCATGTATACTTTGGCAGTCAGCTTACAGAAGAGGCTTTACATCCACTTATCAATCAAGCCATTACCTTTGCT
>CAYPQA010000198.1:0-5168 GCA_964412725.1 uncultured Eubacteriales bacterium | reverse complement strand
GTCGCCGAGCGTTTTTAGACGTATCGGTCGCCCAGCACCGGGGAGCATTACGCTGATGTATTTCTTATCATCACAGACAACACAACCCGCCGCTTTCAATGCGGATATGAAGCTCTCAAAAGTGGAACACGACGGCAATATCTCATCTATTTTGGCTTTGAGTTTTTCGCTCCAAGACGGCGGCTTTTTATCGCCGAGCCACTCACCGTAATTCTTACCTTTGGACGGTTTCGGGTTCTCAATAACCGACAGTCCGTGTTCGGCGCAGAGTAAGTCGGACAACCGCCGAACCGCCATACCAGAACGCTTGAAGTCTTTGAATTTTCCCAAGCAGTCAAGCGTGGTAGAGTTCACGATGATGTGATTGTGGACGTGATGTTTGTCAATGTGTGTTGCCACGATGAAAGCGTGTTTACCTTTGAAAAATCTTGAAGCTAACTCGTAGCCGATTTCGTTCGCTTCTTGTGGCGAAACCTCACCCGGTTTGAACGCTTGTCTGATGTGGTACGCAAGGACATTTCTATCGCCCTGATTACGTCCTGTAAGATACTCGTATTCTTTTTTTGTGAGAAGAAATTGTTCATCTGCGACGTGCGGGTCACAGGCGTACCCTGTAACTAATTCGCCACCGTTCGTCTTGTCGTGATTCTCGGCGTAGTCCGTCCTGTCGGCAAGTGTTTGTGCAATAGTCTTGCCCTTGTTGACGTGGAGTGATTTCATCCAAGTCGTAGCCACTAAACCACCTCCTTTTTAGGTAATAAAAAAGCACACGAGAGGGTTAGTCTTGTGTGCCTTCTTTGATTTTTTTATTAAAAGCTCTACACTTGTGGCAACTGCTCTTTTCCCTTAACGGCATCATACCAAGATTGCCCTGTATTATAAGGGAAACCGCCTGCAACTATGCCGTATTTTGCCTCCATAATTTCTCTACAAGCACTCGCCATGATGTACCCTTCAAGTCCGGTTTGTCCTCCGCTTTCAAAGAGTGCAAAGCAATAACGAAGGGTATAATCACCTAAATAATATAGTTGCCGATACTCGTATTGGTGTGCTTCTATATAGCTTAGTGGGTTTGACGCAGTGGTTGGCGATGAGCAGATAGTGCTGATTAAATCTGTAATCATTTTATCGGCATCTATTTTGCCGTAAGCCATAGCTTGTTCATAACAAGCTATGTTTTCAGCCTTTATATATTTCTGCGTATCGAGTGCATCATCTACGATGTTTGCCGGAAATTTTTTGCGTATGGACGGAGCATAATAAGAGCCGTCCTGTGGTGTCCAATATTCTACCAAGCTATACAATCCTTGTGCATCTTTTTCAAAGGTAATAGCAACAGGCATATGAGAGCCACCAACCTCGGAAAGTCCATTATAAAAATCGAAACTTAAAAAGAGTGCCATCACATAAACAATGACTGTTTGTGTATCACTGCCATTCACCGCTTCTCTTATTTCTGTATCAAGAACGGTATTTGCTTCGGTGCGGAATTCACCTTTTGATGATTTATTCGCATCAATAATTGCAGCAGATACAGCGGTATAAAGGTTGTTATACAGTGGCTCATCTATCATCGGCGGTTCTGAATAAAAGCCTGTAGGGAAAGCACCAATGGACGATGAATAATTGGCCGGTGCTATCACAGTTACAGCATTTACAATCTCACTCATCTGCTCCTTTGAAAAATCAGTTTCATTCATCTGATAAACTTGCAGATGCAGCCCGTCCTCACAAAGTGCAATCACACTGCGAATATCGTCAATGTCATTTGTAGCTACGCTTAAATCGTAAATCTCACTCGGTGTTTTCATGCGGTTTGTGCCGGACAGTAGCGTGAAATAGGTGTCATCGTTGCCGGTTAGCTCTTTGTTTTTCCATACATAAAGCTCCAAGCCCTTAAAGGTGCCAATCTCCGGCTGCTTTGTCAGCGCCATCCTGCCGTTTATTACATCATAGATAAACATTGCAAACCCCGCTTCGTTTACGGCAAAGCTACGTACATCGAGTCCCAAGATGGTTTCGATATCGTCACGATTAAAGTGTACAGAAAGCTGCTCCTTGCCACCGTAAGTCACATTGAAATTGACATATTCTACATTGTCGATGAGGCTAAGCAGAATTAGCGCGTACTTTTCAAAGTACAGAGATGTAATCCTTTCGCTCAAATACTTCCCATACTCATCTGGAATAGTGTAGTTTATCGCTATTCCGTAAGGGGCTTCTTTTGTAAAGAGTTCAAAGCTCTTGTATTCAAATCTTGACTGAACCCGTAGATTAGATATAATGCCGCCGACCTTTGAGTTATTGCCCACATATTCGGTCTTGTTTTTATAGAGTGATTTTGCGTAGTTAAGATTCGCCTTATCTTGCAAGGCAGCAATAGCGGCTTCTATGCGCTTCCAAAAATCAACCGGCAGCGGAGCGTTGCCCTTAAACTTGTCAAAACTTGTGGATAACCATTTGTAATCTGCACTGTAAAATGTTTCGTCAATATATAGATAGGTGTTACTTAAATTGCCGTATGTGTGTATCGTGCCATCGTTTAGTGTAATGTAGAGCATGATTGAACCGCCGCTTAAATCGTTGTTCCTCTTATTCTTTATTAGCTTGCCGTCACCACCGTTCACAAGTGAAACAATGCGCTCAAATTCGTCCGGGGCAAAGAGCTTGTATTGCTCATTTTCAAAGGACGGCATGACAACTAACTCTATGGCTTTGACATCACCTATTTTCAGATTTTTAGCCCACTGCATGGTTTCATGGTCTTTTGCGCTACTTGTCAAAAACATAGCCCCGACAACGCATATAATCACAAGGCTTATTGCCGCAATAACAATCCTATGCTTCTTAAACACCTCACCGAGCTTTATCATCTTAATTCTACGCTCCATATGATCTTTGCCGTCCACCATGCAAAGTAGCTTCGGTGCAAAGGAAACACGATTGTACTGTGCCAACACCTCAATCAGCGAAAGGGAATATTGCTTACTGTTTTCGTTTCCTATGCGCTCTAATACAAAAGTATCGTTGGCAAGCTCCATGTCCTGCCTGATAAACCTAAACATCATCCACACAAGCGGATTAAACCAATACACCGCTTGTAATGTTACCAGCATTAAGTTAAGGAGCATATCAAACCGTTTGAAGTGTGCAAGCTCGTGAAGCATGATATACTCCACGCTTTCATCGCTCATATCGTTTACAAAGAGCGGCAGAATAATTATAGGACGAATAATACCAAGCAGAGCCGGAGAGCGGATATAGTCCTGCAAAATTATTTCAACTTCTGATTTTATACCAAGCCGAGCCTTACATTGTTCAAGCAAAGCCAAATACCGCTCATCCGTCGCAAGTCTATGACGATGAAGACAAACCTGCAACCGAAAACGCCCGATAATTAGAAATAAGGCAAAGCAGATAAAACCGAAAAGCCATATTGCCGGGATATAGACTTCAAATATTAACTTTTTTGTACGAGCTTGCTCAATCTTTGCTTCAAGCGAAGTGATATATTCACTTTCATCTGCTTTTCTTGGTGTTCCTTCTTGTATGTCAACTTTGTACCGAGTTCTTTCTCGCCTTAACGCAAGTTCTTCATCTTTGAATGAAATGTCTTGTACTTTTTCAACATTGTTAAGTAATGCAAGGTTGCTCTGCGGCCTGTATGGTACAGCAAGGCAAACAAGCACTAAAAACCACATTGCACATTTCCAAAACGGTGAGATTTTACTGTCCGCAAAACGGCGTACAATCATAATCACCACACCAATACACAGAGCTGCTATGGACATATATAGCAGCTTGTAGAAAATAGGCGATAGATATTGGGTAATATACAAATCAATGCCCATAATCATTCCTCCACCATATCAAGAAGCCTTTGTAAATCCTCTCGACTAATTTTTTCCTCTTTCACAAAGTTAAGTAGCATTTTTTCAACCGAGCCGTCAAAGGCTTTTTGCATAAAACTCTTTCGTGCCTGCTTTATGTATTCATCCTGTGTGACAACAGCAGAATAAACATTGCTTCGTGGACTTGTCCCCGATGCATTCACTGCGCCTTTTTGAACAAGTCTGAGTAGCAAGGTTTTCAGTGTATTTTTGTTGCCACTCATTAAAGAGATAATCTCCGGTGAGGTCAGTGGACCTTTTTCCCATAATATTTTCATAATAGGCAATTCAGCATCTGCAATGCTTATCGGCTTTGACATATATATTCCTCCAGTCAAGTTTACTGTTGTAGTCTTATTTTTAGTTTACAATAGTAACCTTAATTTGTCAAGAGATTTTTGTAACTTATATAAGGGTAAATTCAACCTCACATATAAAATTTACAGCCCTGCGCCTTTGAATGGTGACGATGATGTTTGAGTGGGATTACTTTGATATATCAACCTACTTTTGGGTAATAAAAAAGTGCTTTATCAAAATATATCGTGATAAAGCCTTCTAAATTATTTACTCATTAAACTGCATATTTGAACAGAAAAAATCATAAATTCCTACTTTGCAATAGCTTAGTCATTTCCTCACCCGACTCCTGCATACCTCTTAAAAACCATTCTTCAATCCAACCATAAATACCATTTGCAATAAACGCCGCCGTATATGCACCAAAGTTTGGATACTCCGGCTTTGCACCAATTATGCCGACGATTAAATTTTTAAGAAGATAAAAAAGCTTTCGCTCACTAAGAAGCAAATAAAAATCCTTATATTCAGTTAAATAAGCAAAAATATTACCAAGTATTTCGTGTTCAGAGGTGTTTTGTCTTTTGTCAAATTCATCGCACCAAGCGCCAAAGGTTTGCCCGATATACTTTTTTAGTACGTCCTCTTTTTCATCATAATTTCGATAAAACGATATGCGGCTTACCTCAGCAGCACATGTGATTTCGCTGACGGATATATCTTTCATTTCTTTTGTTTTTAGTAGCTTCAGTAAAGCATTTGTTATTTGATTTATTACAAAGCTGTTTTTCTCCGCATTATTCATGATGTTACACTTCCTCTCTTTTGTATCATTTTTCAATGGTTCTTGACATTTTTTGTTTATTATGTTACACTTGTTACATCGAATTGTCAATAGCAAATTGGCAATCAGACAAAATGTTATCCGAGAGGTGTAAGATATGGAAAATTCAAAAGTCCAAAGCAAGGTTGAACAGC
>CAYPQA010000197.1:0-5325 GCA_964412725.1 uncultured Eubacteriales bacterium | reverse complement strand
GGGACAAGCCACATATTCTTGGTATTTCTGCATATGAAAAAATTGCAAAAGAACTGCCTAAGTGTAAGAAAAAATTCTCAGAAGAAGACTACAAGAAAGCGATAATCTCCATAACTGAATTTATGGGAAAGGTTCCCAAAATCCCAAATGAAATTATAGGAATTGCAGAACAGGACATTCCGTATAAAGCGAATTACGATAGATTGGCATATATTTTGCGGGAATTAGGGCAAGAATACAATCGCGAAAGCTGGATAAAAGCGGCAGAGTTATTTGATAAATGCGGTGATAATATTGAAAGTATCGTTATGTGCATTATTCAATATTGCTGTAATAATAGTGATGAAATGGATAAGTGTCCGAATTTGTTCATGCAGAATGCCAATTATGCCGACCAAGCATTTCGGCTGATAATTTAGTTTATTATGTTTGTAAGATTATGAGCATAATAGTTACATTTAAACATTACATTTCAAACAATAAAGATAAAGTAATCTGAAATATAGCGGTCACCTTGTTATAACTTGGTGGCTTTTTTTTTCGAAAAATGTCTTAGTTCCAAATTGACAGCGCTTCAAGGACAAATTAAAACATTTTTCGAAAAAACAGCAGCAAAATACTACAAGGAGGCTATTTCACTTTACCTTTGTATGTAAGAGCCCGTTTAATATCTCCAATTTACGTACTTTCAGTTGATTTTTTGCTCTGCTACGTCAACGCCTCCTAGCAGACTTTTCTTCGAGTATGCGTCGTCGGCGTTTCCTTGCATATCAAATAATCATCTCGAAATTACGCTAAAAGCGATATATTAAACAGGCTCTAAGAGGAGCCATAACACCTTCAAGTCCCAACACACCCATAATGGATGCCCGCTCGAACCTAATATCCGGAACATAATCGTTAACTCGTTCATTGACAGTGCACGACCATAAAGACGTGTCATACCGCAATTTACACTACTTTCATCAAGGCAGGTAATCATGCCATCACAACATTTTCCGGTTCGTCAACAACCCAGTTGCCGTCTACGAATCTTGCTTTAAACAGAGCACCCACAGCACCTAGCGGCCCGCGATATTTTATCGCTTGCACGGTTAGTGTCTCACCGTCAAATGAACCTTCTCTAAACTCAAACAGTAATCCATCTTTGAAACCTGCTCCTTCAAGCGCGGGTTTAATGATTAAGCCGGATTCAACCAAACCATCATAGTTGTCAAGAATTAGCTCACAGTTAAGAGATTCAGCCCATTCCAGAAGATTCGCCTCCAAAGACATACGTTCACTCTCAAAAACCCCAATCATATCAACCGCAATGTATTTCACTTCGCTATTAAGACCGGAGTCCATCTCGTAGAGCTTAAGGAAAATTTGATAGAACGCCTCATGTAATGCTGTTACTGAGGTGCGTATTGTGGGTGGGGTTGTTTCTTTAGGTTCAATTACCGGTATTGTACGGTCAATGCCGTTGGCTATAAGCTCGCCATTAATAATGGCCAAGCTACCTGATGACTGTTTTTCATTTCCGGATTGCTTGATGACTAATTCTTCATCTTCCATTGACAAATAGTAATTATAAGTCATACGATCAGATATCTCGTGCAGTTTTTCGTTTGCATAATCATAGACGATAACGCGCTCGTCAACAATTCCGGAACCAAAGCTTACCGTTGCACAAAATTCAGGCATTCCATCGCCGTTAAGATCAGATAAATAGACGCTCCAGATAGGCATTCCATAAATAAGCGTTTTTTCGCCTTCGGAGTCCTTGGCTGTAACTGTGTATGGCGTCCAGTGAAAAATCGTGTAGGGATATTCTGGAAGTTCTAATTCTAAATTTCCATCCCATGGCATTTTGTCACTTTTTGAGTAGTCAAACCATTCGCGTATTTGATAAATATTTGATGCAGATATATATCTTAAACCATTATTCGCAAACATTGGCAAAGTAGCTTCTTTTAATATCAAAATGTCGTTTTCGCTAATCTCAAATCTTGCAATTACATCTCCATTTTTTACCCCGTAAGCTTTCTCCGCCCGTTTATTTTCAATACTTGCATAGATTAGTAATTCATCATCCACAAATGAATAAGTGCATTCTGGCAACACATAACTGCCGGTTAATGGCCTAGAAAGTTTCACGGTTCCATCATCATATAGAGTAATGGATGATAGAAACTCAGATTTCTTCTTTTCGGTCAGGTTTTCTAAATAATAAGTCTTTAACTCATTTGCGCTTACTTTATTTGGGGATAATCTAAAACTAAACAAGGCTATTAACACTACTGTTGAAATCACAATGGTTAGTGTTATTTTTTTGAAATTTAGCATAAGTTTCACTCCTTACAATATTACTTTAAATCTATGACAACTTATTTACAAAATCATCTGCGGGAATGGGTCTGCTGAAATAGTACCCTTGTACTATATCGCAACCCATTTCTTTTAATAAGTTCACATGCTCGACAAGTTCCACACCCTCTGCAACTGTCTCCATACCCAAATCCTTAGCCATATTTATCACATGTGCTATAACCGTTCTTGTGCGGTTCACATTTTCTGAGTTTATGAAGAAACTCCGGTCTATTTTAAGAACGTCAACTTTCAAGTTTTTAAGAAGTCCGAGGGATGAATAGCCTGTGCCAAAATCGTCCATGGAAAGCCTAAATCCCGCCTTGTGCAAGTTATCCAAGACACTTATCAATAAATCCTCATTATCAAAAATGGCGGTTTCTGTAAGCTCAAGCTCCAAAAGCTCCTTCGGAACATCATATTGCTTTGCAATTTCACAGAGCTTATCCACAAAATCAGGGCTTGAGAGATGAAGCCTTGAAAAGTTAACAGAAACTGGAACGGGTTCAAGTCCATTTTCCATCCAGCCTTTAATTATGCGGCAGACACGCTCAAACACATACATATCAAGCTTGACGATAAAACCATTTTCTTCAAATATGGGAATAAAACTGTTAGGATATATTAAGTCCTTGCCCGATGAGTCCTTCCAACGGATAAGGGCTTCCGCACCGGCAAGACATTCGTCACCTGTGTAAACCTTGGGCTGTAAAAAGACTACAAACTCCTCATTTTTGAGCGCTTCCTCCATAAGGCTTTCAACCTCACGGCGGTGAACGGCATTTTTTCTCACACTCTCGTCATAGTCACAAATGGACATATCCGGATGTATCTTTGCGGTTCTGTGTGCAAGATTGGCTTTTTCATATATCTCGTTAAAGCCTGTTTCGCCGCGTTCTATTTTGTAACGTCCCAATGTAAATTTAACCGTAACAAGCGGTTCTTTAAAAATATTGTTAAAATGGTTTAAAAACGCAATGCGTGTTGCTATTATATCCTCGTTGGTATCATATGCCTTTAAAACTACAAATTCGTCCGAATATATCCGTGCACATGCATCAGTTTCCTTGTTTATGCAGTGCTCTAAAGACTTTGCAACAGCTTTAAGCAGATTGCTGCCGGCTTCATAACCGCACATATCGTTTATAAACTTGAAACGGTCTATATCAACCTTTATCATCGCATACTTGTGATTAATATTGGTTTCAAGAAGTCTTGTCGCATCCATACGAAACTTGCTGAAGTTGCTAAGCTTGGTCATAGGGTCTATATATGCGGCCTCCCAAAGCTTGCGCCTACTGTTACGCTGGGTTATGATAACTGCAAGCAGACAGATTGATAAAAACATAAACATTAAAACAGCACCAAACACAAACGAAACTCTGTATCTGGATATAAACGAAAGCCAGTGTATGTTGCGCTTAGCGGCTATGGTGTGGCTGAAAAGTATTTGTTCGATTTCATCGTTTGTTATGGAGTTAATGCTCTTGTTAAGTATGTTTAAGAAAACGGGTGACATGTCACTTCTAACCGCGAACGAGTATCTGTCCAATAATGATGTGAACCTTATAACAGAAACCTCGGTATAACGTAGGTCACTTAGTTTTTGGCCTGCAGAATAAACATTTTCAAGCAAGAAATCCGCTTTTTGAGAGATAACGGCGTCATAGCATTCGTTAATATCCTTATAATATGTGATTATATTTGAAGGAAAACGCGTTTTAATGTAGTCCGATACGATAGAATTTGACTGAGAAACCGCGAACACAGAGCTTGACTTTATTTCATCTGAGCGGCCATAAATGGCTATTGGCGTGGAGAGATATGTTTCTGATAAAATCATGTTATTCTGCCAAGCCTTCTGGTGGTTTGTGTCATGGCTTAGGAGCATATCGGCTTTGCCTGTTCCAACGGCCTCGACACACTGTTCATAGTCGTAACCTGTTATGAACTTAAATTTAAAGCCAGTCTTAGACTCTATTAGCTTCAAGATATCTGCATTTATACCGTCTATAACATCATTTTCGGCATTAAAACTTTCAAACGGCGCATGGTAGCTGTTTGCAACAACGGTTATTTCTTTATTGCTTTCAATGTATTCACGTTCCTCTTTCGTGAGTATGAGCGTTGTAAAATCTGAGGGATAATACTTTCTTCTTAGCTCTGCATTGAAGTTTGGGTTCTCTATGATGATTTGTTCCATTGCATTGTCTATAAGCTTTTTTAAATCCGGACGGTCTTTGTGTGTTGCTATATAGAAGTTCGTGGGCGAAAAACGTAAGACAGGCGTTTCATATCTGGATTCACGCAATCCGCTTGTCACAGATGCATCAATCTCACCAACCGCAAGCGCATTCTCTAGGCTTTGCGTGCTTGGATAGAATGTGTTTTGGGTGGAAAAACCGTTTGCGTTTGCATAGTCAAGGTAAAGTTCGTTTGCACCGGATTCGGAAATCATACCAACCCTAAGTCCGTCAATTGCTTTAAAATCATTGTACCCTATATCCGAACCTGCACGCACAAACATCTTCACGTAGGCAACACCCATAGCATATTTGGAAAAAAGAAGCTCACCGTTAACATCCTCATCCGTGTTAACACCACAGAGAATATCTATGCGCCCGTCCTGAAGCATCCTTTGACACTCTGCATATGTTCCGTAAACATATTGAAAGTTTACGTTGTTAAATCTTGAAATGTTTTGTAAGTATTCATATCCGTAACCATAACGTTCGCCGCTTTCACTCACATCAAAAAAGCTTTTAAAGTCAAATATACCAACCTTTACATCTAATCTATCCGCTTTAACGCTATGATTAAAAATAATGCAAAACAGCATGCATAAAAAAAGAACCCTGCTTAATATGTTTTTCAAATCTCAAACCTCCTGTCAAAGCATCTGAAAATGCCCTAAATTCCATTTTTTATGTAAATTATATATTATACCCTTGTGTTTTGCAAATTATTTTTATATAC
>CAYPQA010000196.1:0-5331 GCA_964412725.1 uncultured Eubacteriales bacterium | reverse complement strand
ACATACAAATAGTATTTAAATAATTTTTACCAACGGTATACCACAAGCCAATGTCGGTTTCAATCACCGTAATTAAGTTGCTAAAATCATCTGTGGCGCCCCGAGAGCGTGTTACGATGCCGATATTTTTTTGAAACAATTTTGAAAGCCTTTTCGGGATAAAAAAATGAGCCGGACATATAGTCCGGCTCATTTTTTGCGGCAAGTAAGACGAGGGCTAAACATTGCGGAGGGATAATCTGTTGTTACAAACGAAGGTCATGCTCATAATGCGAAGCCAGAATTAGCAAAACTGTTGGTAAATGTTATAGCGCTTAACTCTTTTTTGAGAGTGACATTTCTAGTTTTTTCAGGGTAACCAAAGGCAATTACATTTGTGACGAGATACCCTTCTACCCCCAACAGATGTCCAACTTTTTCGCAATCAACACTTGAAATCCACGTTGAATATATCCCATATTCGAGCGCTGCCAAAACCATGTGTTCTCCCGGTATTTTGGTTTGATGCTCTTCCATATTTACAATAGCATATAGATCCCGGTCTACCTTTTGTAACCTGTCATGCAACGAAGGAAAGCGATTCATTCCAATAACTTCATCTGCTGTGTT
Organism: uncultured Eubacteriales bacterium; assembly: GCA_964412725.1. Classification (GTDB taxonomy): domain Bacteria; phylum Bacillota; class Clostridia; order Lachnospirales; family CAYPQA01; genus CAYPQA01. The sequence goes on along the minus strand of CAYPQA010000196.1, from coordinate 4,722 downwards.
AAATAATTGAGTGCATAAAACAATGATAAGCGGTGCTTTGGCAATCCATTTTTGATTGTAATTCACACTTGCAGATTCAGCTATTTTTTGTATCAGATCTTTATCAGTTACAACACCAAACTTCCAAGGCTGCTCATTGCCTCCGGATGAAGACAGTCTGCCACATTCAAGCATATATTGAATAATATCGTGTGAGATTTCTTTTTCAGAGAAATTTCTACAACTATATCTAATTTTAAGTAAATCTAAAATCATGTAGTATCCTCCCGTTGTATAGATAATCTTTATCAAAGGTATACCACAATGCAATCGCAGTTTCAATCATCATAGTCAAGCTGACTTACTATACAAATGGAGGATTTGCTTATTTGGTGTGGTTATTCACCATCGAGATAATTTACATCGGAGTCAATTTTATAGAACTTTCTGAAACCATTTGTAATAGCCATGATTTTATTTGTGTGAGGGTAAAAGACTATGTCTTGCGAGGCGGACGTGTCTACATCTAGGTAAACTAATGGCAAATCATCTGACGAATTTGTTAGCTTGTGCGCTCCTCCTTGCCCGGAAGGTAGAACAATCACATCGCCTTCTGATACATTTATTTCGCCTTTTGGTGTTTCCAATATACCCTTACCGCTAATGATATAGAGCACTTCTTCCACACCCGAATGGTAATGGTAAGGATAATTAGATTTTTTGGGTGGTATTGAGTAAGACGAAACAAAACATTTATTCCCCATAAATGGCGAAGAAATTGTACAGTTTTCAAATTCAAAAGATTGTTTGTGCTCAACGTCGGGGTCGAAAATCTTATTAAGGTTTACTTTCTTGTGTTCTGCTGTTTTGACATTGGCAATGATAATTTCTTGCATAGACATACTATCTCCTCCTATTTTATGAATCTAATAAATAACCTTTATCAAAGGTATACCACAAAGCAACCGCAGTTTCAATCAACATAGTCAAGTCGTTAAAATCATGCCAATGTAACGCGGTGCGGCATGCCGCGATGCCGATATTTTTATCGGAGCAATTTTGAAGAGCCTTTTCGGAACAAGATAAAAACGCGCCGGACATGCAGACCGGCTCGTTACTCTTCAGGCTAGTTTCACGAGTTACTATAAGACACATAAAATAAATCTAAAAAGGCTTAAAAACTCTGAATGGATATGGTACAATAAGTAAAATACTCTGCGCGGCAGAACACGAAAGGGGTTGTTTAATTTGACAAAAAATTATGAGGTGGCTGTTTCTTAAAACTGAATATTGGCTATGCGACTGTTTGAGGTAGGTACTTCAGCCCTTGCTATGCCGCTTTGAGTAACCTTTCGTGAATACTATAACTTTCGGTTGTCGCACCTTAGGGGTGTTATTTTTATGCCCAAAAAAGACCGCAGGATTGTAGCCATATAGAGGCTGCTTTCTTGCGGTCTTTTTGCGCCCTTTTTTAACTTTAACCGAACGCTATAGGTGGTTATCTAAGAGTAAATAAAATAAGAAAATTGGAGGAAAGAAAATTGATGGATAATATTACGCAAGTATTATCAAAACAACACTGCAAAACAATAACGCACGCCGATTACCAAACCAAGCAGTTGCATGGCGGTACATTGGGTGATGTGAAGCTGGTCACGGGCGTTGCCAAGGCTGAGGATGGATCTGAGTTGCCGTTTAAGCTGGTACGAAAGGTTCAGAAAAAGTGGGAACGCCCCGGCGACCCAGATTCATGGCGCAGAGAGTACGACCTTTATATGTCGGACTTTGGCTCAGTATTTTCCGGCCCAGTTCGCTGGCCAAAGTGTTACCACGCAGAGATGGACGGTGATGAAATTCAGATATGGATGGAATACATTGATGGCGTGTCGGGTTCAGACATCACATGCGAAATGCTGGAACGGGTGGCTTATGAATTTGGGAGGTTGCAGGCACGAGTATATAATAACCCTGAGTTGATTCGCGGTATTACTTGCCTTTGTGACATTGGTTTTTTGGAAAGAGAACACAATCAATGGCACACGCAGGCGTTTACTTACGAATTTTTATGTTCCGAGGAGTGTCGTGTGCCCAATCATGTGCGGCAAATGTTTAGAGCGCACCCCGAATGGGATAATGGCAAGTCTACGGAGTATAACTTTCTTCGCTCTGATGAATACGACGTTCCCAAGCACATAAAACAAATGCTTATAGATATTGACGACAACAGAGGTTTGATATTTGAAAAAATCAAGCAGTTACCTATTGTGCTATGCCATCGGGATTTATGGATAGAAAACATCTTTGTATCGGACAATGATATTATTCTCATCGACTGGGACGGTACGGGGTTTGGATATATGGGCGAGGATATTGCAAGTTTTATTATTGACGACACCGAAACGGAAAATCTTAGCAAGTATTTTGATAAGCTAATTCCGGTTTATTTCAAAGGTCTATCGGAATATATGGATATATCGTCCATTGACAAAAGGATTATTTGGGAGATGGTGATTCTCAAGTTCGGCTATAGGATTATGCAGGAGTACATGTTCACCACATCGGATGATGTGAAAGAAGAGAGCACAGAGCGTTTACAAACACTCTATGAAATGAGGTACATATAGTTTGAATATAGTTGACTTTACTCACGCCCACATCTGCGAAGCGGCAGAGCTTTCTCTTGCAAACTATAACGAGGAACGCTCCCATGTTTCAGCGCTGCCAAGCATTGATGTTGTACCCGACTTAACTCCATTTGCCGGAAATGAAGTTGGTGTAGCTGCATTTGAGGGCGGCAAGATGGTGGGATTTCTGTGCAGCTATTCGCCTTTTGACAACGCTTTCCGTTCAACAAATGTCAGAGGTGTTTTTTCGCCCATGGGAGCAAATGCAGCGATAATAGAAAACCGTGGGAAAATTTATGCCGCTATGTATCAAGCAGCCGCAGCAAAATGGGTGCGCGCCGGAGCGGTTAGCCATGCAGTTTGCTTGTATGCGCATGATGAGGTAACACAGCGGCAATTTTACCGCTATGGGTTTGGATTGCGAACCATAGATGCTGTTCGTATGGTTGACGAGGTGGCTTTAACACCAAACGAAGACTATAGCTTTTATGAACTCATGCCTGCGGATGTACTTAAAGTTTTACCTCTTGATATTAAACTTGACGAAAGCTACATATACAGTCCGTTTTTTATGTATAGGAAGCCTGATAACGAAGCCGAGTTCCTACAAAAATACCAACATTTTAATTCAATTTACTTTGTCGCAGAGCAAAAAGGGCAGATTGTTTCGTTTATCAGAGCAGAGCTGGACGGTGAGAATTTCATACAAGACACGCCGGGCTACTTGCATGTGAAAGGCGCTTTTTGCTTACCGAAACATAGAGGAAAGGGAATCAACCAACAGCTTCTGTATTTATTATTGCAAAAGTTGAAGTCAAAAGGCTACACTCGCCTTGGTGTAGACTTTGAGAGCTTTAATCCGTCGGGTTCCAGCTTCTGGTTAAAACATTTTACCGCTTATACACATGGGGTAGTGCGGCGCATTGATGAGCAGGTTTTGGAGATGGGCAGACGAACATGATTGATGCTCCCGGCAACGAAACCTTGAGCATCTGGCTTGGGAAGACCCTGACAGCAGTGGTAATAAAGGGCGAGTGGTTTTACTTTCGACTTAGGGGGATGTCAAGAGGAGACTAACTTTCAAAGTTTGGCAACGTCATTGTTTATTTATGCGACTTAAAGCCCGCGCTACACCAAAACTTTGAAGCAATTTTGAGATCCTTACGGAGTAATAAAAAACGAGCCGGACTTGTAGTCCAGCTCGTTTTTTTGTAGTAAGTTAGGAATTGATTTACGCTTGCCGATAAGGGTAGTTGTTTGTAACAAACGGGGAACGTACTACTGGTGGGGTTATATCCAACGGAAGCAACAGAATGAGTCATCAAAATTTACTTCATATGCTTTGCAAAATTCGATATTACCAAGCCCAACAAATCTTCTTATCACTCCACCATGTGAAACAACTATAACTTTTTTATGGTCAATATATTTTTTTAACACCGGCACAACTCGCGCGATAATCTCATCTATTGTTTCCCATTTACGCACTTCTCCTGCAGGATAACTACCATGACAATCCCAAAAATCTTTATGTAATATATAGGATTCTTCTTTTCCTTTATACGTAAAAGTTTTGTCTGGAATAAACTCATGTAAATCTACTTCAACTTGAATGGGAAGCCTTGTATTTTGCGAGATAATAGCAGCTGTCTGTAATGCTCTTGTATATGGTGATGACAAAATTATTTCGCTTCCAACTAATAGGCTGTCTTTTGAAACAGCTTCGGCCTGTTCAACACCTATGCTGGTTAAAGGGGCCAAATCACGCCCTTGTCCTACAAAACCTCTTTGATCGCAAATATCATAATTCGGTTCACCATGCCTAATAAAAATAATTTTCATCGTTCAAACCCCGCTCAATGTAAACAATGCTTGGTTAACAACCCAATTAATAATGAAATCGAAACGTTCCTGTGTCAAAGCATGACCGCCAACATATTGCTTTATATGCAAGTTGTTTTCTGCTCCTTGTAAAATGTAATTTTCCCTTGCTGCTTCATAAACATCGGGAGCATCTTTTGAGTATTTATCCGAGTCTGCACATACAATCATAAAATCTCTTGGGGCAATTTCTTTAATAACATCGGAAATTTCAAATTCTTTTATAAAACCAGGTATT
>CAYPQA010000195.1:0-5374 GCA_964412725.1 uncultured Eubacteriales bacterium | reverse complement strand
AACCCCTATTAAAAGCAGTAAGAAAGCTATAAAAAAAATCAGGCCAAATAGTAGTCCCGAAATAACGGCCATAAACGGGAACATTATTAAAACTAAACTAATAAAAGCCAAACCTCAACCCCCCTTATAAACTAATCACAATCATAACAACGGCGATAATATAGCATAGAGCGATAAATATGCCTGCCCACATGTGTATTGCAGAGAAAAGCCAAAACAATATTTTGCCTTTTGCGCCCATACCTTCGCAGTTTTTGGCCATCCTCATACCCTTTCTCCCATGAACTATTGCCATAACCGCTAAAACAAAAATAAAGGTTATGAATAGTAAAATTATAGCTTTACCTATCATTAATTGATACACCACCTTCCAATACATTGAATGTCTTGTCAAAGAAATTTATTTCAGCTAGAGCGCCATAAGGTAATATATAGATGAGTGACCAAAGTTTAATTTTGATTTACCTTCCCTATAATTATGCCGTTTAAACTTTGTAATGCTCCCAATTCTCCAAGCCAAGTCCATCTTTGCGTAGATGGAATAGAGTTTTAAAAATCGTTTTAACTTAGCCACCGTAACTCACCTGTCTTTCCTTGGATTTTCTGAACCAAACTATAGCAAACGGTCATAGAGCTGCGTTCCAAAATACTTGTGTGCAGGATTTTAAAAAGTCAAAGCGGGGTTTTTAGAGGTTTCCTCTAGTTTTTGAGCATAAAAATACCCTGTGCAGATTATTTTGACTGCACAGGGTAGGTCCATAATCGTATGGTTTTAAACCAAACGACGCGCGGCGAAAACCCTTCTTAAGTTAATATAGTTTATTATAGCATGCTTTCCGAAAAGTTCAACACATTTTTTAGATACTGCCCTGTGAATGACTCCTCTACCTGCGCAACCTGCTCAGGCGTACCTGTCGCAACAACGTTTCCGCCGCCTTTGCCGCCCTCGGGCCCCATATCAATGATGTAATCAGCGCTTTTGATGATGTCCAGATTATGTTCGACAACAATTACCGAATGCCCTTGTTCGACCAACTTTTGAATAGATATGAGTAGTTTTTCGACATCGGCGCAGTGCAGACCTGTGGTTGGCTCGTCGAGTATATAGAGGTTGTGGCTTCCTCGCTTGATTTTCCCTAATTCATAAGATAGCTTTACACGCTGTGCCTCACCGCCGGACAGCGTTGTCGCACTCTGCCCAAGAGTTAGATATCCTAAACCAAGCTCGTTCATTATACTGAGCTTGTGATGTATCAGCTTTTCAGCCTCAAAGAAGTCAAGAGCCTCCTCCACTGTCATTTCGAGAATCTCCGCAATATTTTTGTCGTTGAAACGTATTTCCAAGCCCTCCTGTGAGAAGCGGCTGCCTTTGCAAACAGGGCATATGCTTTCTATATCAGCCATGAACTTAAGGTTTGTGACAATAACACCGTCTCCCGCGCAATGCTCACAGCGTGCGCCGTTTGCGTGTGTAAGGCTGAAGTCTAAGGCCACATATCCCTTTGAAACCGCATCAGGCGTGGCTGCGAACATATCCCTTATACGGTCATACACACCAATGTAGGTTGCGGGATTGGATTTGCAGTTGCGCCCGATTGGTGACTGGTCGATGATGACCACGTTGCTTACATGCTCAGAACCAAGAACCTGTTCCAATGTGCCGGGCACGATACGTGCACCGCGTTTGATAACCTCCAAATTCTTAGCCAGCGTTTCAAAAATAAGCGTCGATTTACCTGAACCAGACACACCTGTAACGCATACAAACAATCCAAGGGGAATGTGTACTGTGACATTCCGGAGATTGTTTTCACGCGCTCCTTGAAGGGTTATGCACTTGTCGCTCGGCTTGCGTCTGGTGTCGGGCTCTTTTATTGTGCGCGTTCCGGACATAAATGCTCCGGATAAGCAGTTTTTGTCGTCAACAAACTGATCGGGCGTGCCGCGGGAAATGATATTGCCGCCGTGTATGCCTGCGCCCGGCCCAATTTCTATAAGATAATCCGCGTTTCGCATAGTATCGATGTCATGCTCAACTACAATGATTGTATTGCCCAAATCTCTGAGTTTTTTCATAATCTTGATAACCCTGTCCGAGTCGCGCGGATGCAATCCTATGCTTGGTTCGTCCATTACATAGAGCATACCCATTAATTCGCTTGAAATCTGAGTTGACATCTTCATGCGTTGCATCTCACCACCCGAGATAGAGTCACTGCGTCTTCCAAGGCAGAGGTAATGAAGGCCGATGTCCACGAGAAGATGTAAGCGCGAGGTAATCTCTCGCACAATGGAATCCGCAACTTCTTTATGAGGGAGCGGTATTGTGAGTTTTTCCATAAACTCAACAAGCTCCGGAAGTTGCATCGTGCTTAAGGTATGAATATTCTCACCGCCTACGGTGACGGACAGCCGTGAAGCCTTTAGGCGTGCGCCGTGGCAGTCGGGGCAGGTCATTTCAACCATAGAGTCCTTAATGAAACTCGGCTCATAGGCATCCGCGTTTCCGGCTTTTCGGATATAGTTTCGATACCAGCTCTCCAATTCTTGTATAAACCCTCTGAACGGAAAACAGCGCCCAACAATCCAATTACGTTTTTCTATAAACGGCGGTTGAATCATGGTCACGGGTTCACCGTGAGAACCGTTAAACAGAATATCTCGGATGTTATCCGGATATTCGCCGAACGGAGTATCAAGCGAAAAACCGTACTTCTCGGCAAGGCTGTAAATAATCACCGAGCGGTAACTGTTTTTTGATGCTGGGTTAAAGATAACGCTGTGCAAAGCACCTTTCATAATACTCTTTTGAGGATTAACTACCAAGAAACGCGGCTCCACAACATGCGAAGAGCCGACGCCCATGCAGGTATCACACGCACTTTCGGATGTGTTGAATGAAAAGTGGTGTGGTTGAAGTTCACAAAGGATGTAGTTGTGCTTTGGGCAACCTAAATTAAGCCTGTGACCGTGCAAAATATTGACCCGAATCAGCACATCGTCATCGGGTATACTTGCAGCCATTTCGATAGACTTTGCAAGTTGCAAATAAATCTCACTCTTTACAGTAAGCCTGTCCAGTAGGATTTCTATTTTATATTCTTTACTTTCGTCCAGCTCATATGGCTTTTCGGAAACGTCATAAGGGGCGTCGTCTATCAAAAGCTGTTTGTATCCCTTTTTGCGTATACGCTCGAACAGGAATTCGTAGTCCTCGCCGTAAATCTTTTTCGCGGTTGTGTAGAGTTCGACTACAGTTCCCTGCGGCAAAGACGCAATATGCTCGGTCATACGTGCCGCACTAACAGGCTCTAAAACATGGCCGCACACAGGACACTTGCTTGTGCCGGCGGTTGCAAACAGCAGTCTTAGATAGTCGTTTATTTCAGTGACAGTGCCCACAGTGGAGCGTGGGTTGTTGTTGCCTTTCTTTTGCTCAATGGCGATGACAGGAGACAAGCCGCGTACATAGTCCACCTTTGGCTTTTTCACCTGACCAATACGGCTCTTTGCAAAGTTTGAAATAGATTTCAAAAAACGGCGTTGCGCCTCGCCATAAATTATATCAAACGCAAGCGACGACTTGCCCGAGCCGGATACTCCCGTAATGACCGTGAGTTTATCACGAGGTATCTCTACGCTGATGTTCTTTAAATTATTCTGCTTTGCACCGGTAATTTCTATAGATGTTCTGATTTCAGACATTTTTTTAGACATGTTTATCCTCCTTAAAGCCTCTAAAAACCCCGCTTTGACTTTTTCATGTGGTTGCGTCACCTTACGCAATTCAGCGCAGTTTGCGTCTTGCGCAAGGTGACAGCAAGTCTAACACAAAAAGTCAGGGGTTTGTAGAGGTGACAGTGATATAGAAGTACGCAGCTTCCTCAACAGTTAATTTGCTTTTCTTGAATATACGTGATGATACCGTTACTTTTTCAATAATCCCTTTTTCCGCAAGATACTCTAAAGGCACCCATCCGCAATTTTTCCATATATGCGAACACGTCTTTACATCCCCGTCAGACAAAAATCGGAGTATATGCTTGCTCCACCAATCCATATGCTTCATCAAATAATCATCTAAAACTTTAAGCGTATGCTGGACGTCGGATTCGGACATAACGGTTGTGCTTGGAATGACGTAAATCTCATTCATTAGGTCGGGATTTAATTGCTGTGCACGCAGTATGGACTCGCGTGTGGGTTTCTCGTTATTAACCAGCAGCTCCATATTAGCCACGACGCCAGCGCACATTTGCAGAAAATGCTGTGAATAAAGCGGGTCTTTGAAAACGGTTATCCATTTTTCCGCCTTTGTCATGTAGCTCAACAATTCCCCGATTTTTGACGCAAAGGATTTTCTCACATCATCTTCGCCCAAATTACATGAATCCTCCAACAACTCAAGTAGTGCTTCATCTTTTGTGAATACCATTGTACCCATTGTGTAGAAACTGTGCCAAAAATCACCGCCGCGCATTTTCTGCAAGTTGCTTTTGAATTTTGATACCTCCGTTACGGTCATATTGATTTCAATACCATCCTCGTCAAGACGGTAAGACTGCTCTGAATGTAGCGAGCCATCCCGAACAATCATAACCAAGTCGATATCACTTTTCTTCCATACAGTGCTGTAAGCCAAACTGCCGCACAGCATCAGTGCGATTACGTTCGGATCGCCTTTAACCTGCTCAGTGAAGCTTTCAAGTGCATTTGAGTACCTTTCTTTTTGATTCATACCCATCTTCTCCTTTACAATATTTTGGTTTACTTTTAGCGACACCTCTCTCAACACAGCAGTCGGCAAAATAAAATAAAAAGAACCCCAATTTGATTTGGATTAAACCATTTCAAATTGAGGTTCTTTTTGTAATTTTTATTTAATTTATATTTTTAATTTAATGTGTTTTTATTATTAGTATAAATTATGTTTTTGCTTAGCTGTCTATATATTTGCTTTCGCTTCAGGTACATAGATGCCCTCCAAAATATAGGATTAGCCAACTATACCACAACCCAGGGCTACTGTCAAATCTGTTTTCGCATGCACTGGCAAAATCCCTTGACAATAATCACCCATAGGTTTATTTTATATTATGTAGAAAGAAAGGTGTTGGGTGTGTTATTTATTGGCGAGGAAATGAAAAAAAGAATGGAACTATTAGGCTTAAATTCAGAAGCACTTGCTTACAAAGCCTTTTTAGAGGTGGATGACATTGAAGCTATTTTAAATAACCAAAAGGCATACGATGAAATCGATGATTATGATTTATCTTTGATATGTAGTATATTACATTGTAAACCCAAATATTTTTTTGATGCGGAGGTTAAGAATAAAGATATATTATTTGCATCCATGAATAGGGGGCTAGAC
>CAYPQA010000194.1:0-5406 GCA_964412725.1 uncultured Eubacteriales bacterium | reverse complement strand
CTTTATAAAATGCTTTTCTGGTTTGCGGGATAATACAAAGCTCGCCAATTGAAATTTCAGCCTGTGCCCGTCCATAAAATCGGCGGGTCACAGCGTTTATTCGTGCAGTTAATTCTAAAATCTCAAACGGCTTTACCAGATAATCATCCGCACCGTGATTCAATCCTTGCGCACGTTGCTCAACTTCATTCCGCGCGGTAACAATAATGACAGGTGTAATGATGTTTTCGTTCCTTAAAAAACGAAGCACATCAAGCCCGTCTTTATCGGGCAAGTTTAAATCAAGCAGAATTACATCGTATCCATTAACGAACGCTTTTTCCTCTCCTTCGCAACCGCTATTGGATATATCAACGGTAAGCCCTGCCTTAACCAAACCATCCCTAACCGTTATCGCAAGCTCCTTATTATCTTCAATAATCAATGCGCGCATGCGGACCTCCTTCTGTTTATTTCTTGAAATATATAAACTGCCATTATTATAGCATATTTTGTGTTAATCTAATGCTCAATTACTGCGCATAGTTTAATCTAAAACACTTGAAAAACCTATTGTAAAATTCCCTGTAATTTGCTATGATAAAGGAAAGGTTTTTTAATAAGAAGGGAGAGTTAAAAATGGAAACAAGGATTTTAAACAGGATGGTATTGCCCGAAAGCTTGCAAAGCATTTGCAAGAACCCCAATTGCGAAATTATCGTTCCCGAAAGCCGCGAACAGCTTATTGATCTGGCTATGGGTGGGGCAGATAACCAGACCTTCGATGTTTGTTTTGATGTGAATGGCGAATCTATGCGTGAGGCTTATATTGTAAAATGCAAAAACGGTGTTGTTGTTAATTACGATGATATATATATGCGTCGTCGTGACCCCGACAGTATGGTTATTGCAGACTCTTTGCCCACAGACAAGGTTACTCACGTTCAACGTTTCGGTAAAGACTTTGACGGGATTAGACAGGAGACTTTTGAGTGGCTTGCGAAACAGGAATCTTTGATTTTCCTGCCCTTCCTTTCAGGTAACGGAGAGATGAAGCTTGGTTACAATTCTCTTCTTGTCATACCTAAGAATGCGGCTTTCTTTGCTCTTGCTCTTGCTGACTTGCAGGGCTTTATTCCAAAGGATGAGGTGCCTAACTTCTTTAAACCAAAGGCTATTGTTTATGTTGCGCCTCCTTTCAGACATACTCATTACAACGGTAAGCAAGTTGTTATTCACAACAGAATGTTTGAACACCATGAGGTTTTTTCATACAACCTTTATCCGGGGCCTTCGGCAAAGAAGGGTATTTATGGCGTTTTGCTTAACATCGGTGAGCAGGAAAAATGGGTTACTTTGCATGCTTCGACGGTACGTATAGTTACCCCGTACGAGTTGAGCCTTACCGTTATGCATGAGGGCGCAAGCGGCGGCGGCAAGAGTGAGATGATTGAGCACTTCCATCGTGAGGATGACGGACGCTTGTTGCTTGGCACTAACACCATTAATGGCGAGCAATTCTTAATAAATATTACAGATACATCCGAGCTTCACCCTGTTACGGACGATATGGCGCTTTGTCATCCCACCATACAGAACGACAGCCAAAAGCTTGTTGTTGCGGATGCTGAGGACGGCTGGTTCCTACGCGTTAATCATATAACCCAATACGGTACAGAACCTCATACCGAACATAATACTATTCATCCAAAAAAGCCTTTGCTCTTCCTTAACATGGATGGTGTACCCGGTTCAACTTGCTTGATCTGGGATCATATTATGGATAAGCCCGGTTCTCCTTGCCCGAACCCACGTATTATTATGCCGCGTGAATTTGTTGATAATAATGTTAAAGGTTCAATTGAAGTTGATATAAGAAGCTTTGGTATCAGAACTCCTTTGACAACAAAGGAGAAACCCGCTTATGGTATTGTTGGACTTTTCCATGTACTTAATCCCGCACTTGCTTGGCTCTGGCGTTTGGCCGCACCTAGAGGTGACAAAAACCCAAGTATTGTTGAATCCGGCATAAAGATGGCGAGTGAAGGCGTTGGCTCATACTGGCCTTTTGCAACAGGCAAGATGGTTGACCAAGCTAACCTTCTTTTGACACAAATTCTTAAAACCCCACAAACCCGTTACATCCTTATCCCTAACCAATATATTGGTGCATATCAGGTAGGTTTCTCAGGCCAATGGGCTACGAGAGAATATCTCTCAAGACGTGGCGGTGCAAAGTTCAGACCAGAAGTTCTTAAGGAATCACGTTGCCCAATCTTAGGCTACTGCTTGGATTCTATTAAGATTGACGGTACTGTTATTCCGAAGGGTTTCTTGCAAGTTAATCTTCAGCCTGAAGTTGGTAACGAAGGTTACGATGCGGGTGCGAAGATGCTTACAGACTTCTTCAAAGAAGAACTCGCAAAGTATTTGACAAGTGACCTTCTGCCTCTTGGTAAGGAAATTATTAATGCTTGCTTGAACGACGCTTCAATTAATGATTATTATGAATTTATTCCAAACATGTAATATAACTGCAATTATTGTGGCCGCTGGCCGCGGTCAAAGATTGAGCGGCTCTGAAAAATCATCTGGGGGTAGCGTTGCTACCCCCAAGCAATTTCTGCCGCTGGCCGGAAAGCCGCTTATAATGCATACGCTTAAGCGCTTTGATTTGGATTGTGTAACTGAAGTCATTTTGGTCTTAAACGAGGACTTTATGGATTTCTGCAAACCCGAGGACTTGATCTCTGTTTTTGAAACTGTGAAGAGCGTGAGGATAGTTCAAGGTGCGCCAACGCGTCAGGAATCCGTATATAATGGTCTTTTGTCTGTGATGCCGAACTGCGACTATGTGCTTGTGCATGACGGTGCAAGGCCGTTTATTACGGAGCAGGAAGTGCGTGATATTGCGGAAACCGTGAAGGTTCATAAAGCATGTATTTACGCGGTAAGGCCCATTGATACAATCAAGGAAACACAAAATGGCTTTGTTAAGCAAACTTTGGATAGAGAAAGGCTTGTTGGTGTACTTACGCCGCAAGCCTTTCAATATGACCTTTTGCTTAATGCATATAAAAAAGCGCACCTTGACGGTACGCTTAGTTCGTATACAGATGATTCTTCTATTGTTGAAGCTACCGGACAGCCTGTCTATATCTGTGCCGGTAGCTACGAGAATTTTAAGATAACAACTAAGTTTGACTTGGCCTGTGCGGAGCTTATCTTGTCTCCAACGGCTCCAAGCCTTTGATTTTGAGTTGTCTGTCCGGATTAACAGGGAATTTATAGTAATCTATGATATCCCAGATTAAAGCCATATCTTCAAGCGTTACAATGCTGTCGGGCTTGAACTCAGTTTTGTTAGCTCCGTCAACAAGGTCAAAGTAGTACAGCTTGCATATGCTGTAATATGCATCGCACTTCTTGGATACGTCTGTGTACGGCAATGTGTGGAAGTCTATTGTATCCGGTAATACAAGCATGTTATCCAATATCATACAGAGTTCAGCCTTTGTTATATTCTGTGAAGGCAGGAACTTGCCGTTACCAAACTCCAAAATCTCACGTTCTTTAAGCGCGTTTACCTGTCCCTTGCCCTTAAAGCTTTTGATATCCGTATAGCCGTCTTTATCAGATGGCTTCACGTATGCCAATTCTGCGAGCAACACAGCCGCATCGCCGCGCGTAAGCTTGGTTGTTTCAGAGGTCTTTTTACCTAACTTCTTATCCAAAATATTGCCTAAGCCTTTTACAGTTTTTTCTGAAGCTGTTTTAGGCCTGGGCTTTTTATTTGCGCCGGGTTTGGTTGTTGGAGTAGGCGTTGGCGTTGGAGTCGCGGTAGGTGTAGGAGTAGGTGTTGCGGTGGGAGCAGGGGTAACCGTTGGAGTAGGTGTGGTGCTAGGTGTTTCAGTTGGAGCCGGGGTAACAGTAGGCGTAGGCGTAGGTGTAGGCGTTGGGGTCGCAGTTGGCGTAGGTGTAGGTGTTGGCTGGTTCTTACAGAGCGTTTCCTTATAGAAATCCCAAGTTGCAGGGTCTTCTTGTCCTAAAGCCCAGCTACCAACTCCGTTAAGATTGTATGCATCCGCTACATTAAGCTTGTATTTTATAGCTTTTTCATCATCATACCAGATATTATAGGTTCCCTCTGTGAGTATACGTCCACCCCAAACCTTTGGCTTAGGGTCTTCTGGTTTAATATAAACCGTTGCATTTGCGGACTGTGACACATCGTCATACCTATAAGTGGATTGGTAATTTGCCAACAGGTATTTAACGTCGTTATCACTTATACCTATACCACCAACAGTATCTCCGGATTTCCAATATCTGCCAAAGAACGGTATGCCTACAACAACCTTATCGGCAGGTACGCCTTGATTAAGAGCGTACTTTATTGAGCCTTCAAAAAAGCTGCTGCTTGATACAGGCCCAGCTGGTCCGCCATGGTATGATTCGTCATAGGCCATAATCATAAGATAATCGCTGTACTTAGAAAGCGCATTATAGTCATATGAACCATGCCAGCCTACATTCCAACCCTTTGGATTGGCCGCAACCGCTACGGATACGATTTTATCCTTGGGGAGCTTTTCTCTCAGGAGCCTTGTAAACTCAGTATAGTCAGTCCTATACTGCTCATTGACATTCTCAATGTCAATATTAATTCCATCGAGATTGTACCTTTCAATCATCTGTACAATCTGGGTGGACAAAGCCTCTCTGTTCTTGAGAGCTGTGTTGCCCAACGTTCTGTCCCAGTGGTTACTTATAAACGGTACCACTGCTATACCCCTATTATGCATCTCATCAATAAATGCCTTGTCAATCTTATCAGACGGGGTTATAAGCAAATTGCCGTCCGCATTGACATCAAAATAGTCGGGGCTTACGGTTTTCAACGAATCCTTTGTCGCATTTATAAGCTTCAAATAGGAAACTGTTGTACCACCGTACAAATAAGTTAGACTTTCCTTGCAGATGTCGGCGCCAAACACATTAAGGGTCAACATTCCGCACATAAACAGTGTTACAAATGCCTTACAAAATCTTTTCATAATACTACCCTCCTTGTGCCTTATTTTTGACAAAAAAGGACATATTATGCAAGTAAAATTATTACAGTATTAAGATACCTTGTCCAACCCCTACACAAGCCCAAGAACATAGTCTGCACTTACACCATAATACTTGCAAAGCGTTATGAGATGTTCAATTGGCAAGGGCCGTAGTCCCAGTTCGTAACGTGAGTAGGTGTTCTGCGTTGTGTTCAAAATTATGGCTATCTGTTTTTGTGATAAGTCTCTATCTTCTCTTAGACCTCTTAATATTTCATTATATCTTTTCATACAACAACTCCTAAAAATATTGATAAATATTATATCAACACCTAATTAGGAGTATATATTGATACACCCAATTTGAGGT
>CAYPQA010000193.1:0-5487 GCA_964412725.1 uncultured Eubacteriales bacterium | reverse complement strand
TATTTGAATGCATAGCATCGCATCCATGATTAACAACGCTTCAAAAAGTTCACTTCCCTCTAAATTGCTATGTGCGACTAGATTATAGATTAGTTTAAAAGTCTGATCCGAGCGTATAAAATCAAATATGTTTACCTCTGGTAAATCTTTATAGTCTGACTTAGCTTTGTAGTTAGACATAAACATACTTGCTTCAATTGACTCATTTAAAACGTATTCAGAGGCTTTTATAAGCAATTTATTCCCCGTAAGCTTTGTTTCCTCAACCATTGCTATTAATCCTTTGCTCCAAGATATTTTTGATAACTCCAAAAGTTTATTCGCTAACGCGACGCTGTGCAACTTTTCTTCATCTGTAAATTTAGTTCCGGAAACGTCAAACAAAAATAAATAATCTCTTACTCTTTCATTTTTAATTTGGATAAAATTCAGAAACATATCATTAGCACCTCACTAATAAGTTCACTCAACCGTTTGAAATAGATAAACCCTCAACTCATTGCCGTATGAAATGCCTTCATACCTGTTTTTTGTTAAATAAAGCAATGGCTGTAACTAAACATCCGGCCGAAATTATTAAGGATACAACAATAGGCAAAATAAATTCGGAAACACCAACCGTGCCTGAAATCAGGTCAACGTTTTTGGTCGAAAGGATAAATGGGTTAAGCTTTTCAAGCGATTTTAGCATACCGAGCAATGTAAAAACAACGTTTACCCCAAGTAGAAAGATTATGCCTGCGAATGCCTGACGGAACAGAACACATCCGAGCATTAAGATACACAAATACAAGATACCTGAAATCCATAAAGAGAATGCGGCGAACACAGTGTGTATAAGCTCTGCACTCTGCCAGAAGTATGCGGTGTATCCGACTGTAACGCCGAAACTCATCCATAAGCTTATAGACATAATCACAACGGCCGCGCTGAATTTTGATAATATAACCATCGGACGTGACATTCCTTTTGTGAGCATTATAACGAGCGTGCCTTTTGCATATTCACTTGACAACATATTGCTAAAAATTATTATCATTAGGCTGAACCCAAGAGAAGAAATGTTTTTATAAAACTGTATCCATGAGTCAATTGCAGACGGTTCGTTAAACGTTATCTGCATTTCAGGTACAAAGGCTGAAATAAGTTCAGGAGTAAATTTTGCTGTAAGTGGGCTGAGTACACCAAAAATAAAAAAGATTAAAAGCATAATCATAAGTCTAAAATTACGCGCGTTTTCCATAAACTCTTTTTTTGTAAAAGCAACATATCCCCTCATTTAACAACCTCCAAGAACAGATTTTCAAGTGACGGCTCAATAACTTCCATTTTAGAAGGACATAGACCAATCTCTGCAAGAGATTTAATAACAGCTTTCTGCAAAGTCTTGATATCCGAATCCTGCAAAACAATTTGACTTTCGTTCTCTTCAGGTTTGTTCAATAAGTTCTTTATTCGCTCGCAAGATTTGAATTTACTAAGCTCAGCGCTGTCGCCAAATTCGAGCAAAAGCCTATTGCGCTTATGCAAGGCTCTTATTTCCGAAAGTGTACCGCTAACCACAATACTACCACCGTGAAGCATAGCTACATGGTCGCAAATACGTTCAACGTCAGACAATATGTGTGTTGAGAATATAACTGTCGTCGAACCTTTGATTTTAAGCAATATATCAAGAATTTCCTTTCGGCCGACCGGGTCAAGAGCACTTGTAGGTTCATCGCAAATAAGCAACTTTGGCTCTGAAAGCAACGCTTGAGCTATGCCAAGCCTTTGTTTCATTCCGCGAGAAAATCCACCTATTCGTTTCTTAATACCATTCAAACCCACAAGGTTTAAAAGTTCGTCACTCCTGTTCTTTGTTTTAGCTCTTGAAAGCCCCGTGATTTCTCCGCAAAGCGAGAGATATTCAATCGGATTCATATAGTTATAAAACTCTGGCACATCGGGCAGAAATCCGATATGTCGGTTTGTTTTTGTTTGACCATAGCTTACAGTTTCGTCGCAAACGGTTATGCTCCCGCCGTCGGGTTCAAGCAAACCCAGCACCATTTTCATGGTTGTTGTTTTGCCTGAACCATTTTGACCAATAAACCCGAAAATGGCTCCTTCCGGTACATTTAGGTTAAGCTTACGGATTATCTTTTGGTTTCCAAAACTTTTTTCCAAATCTTTCAGAGTAAGGATGCTCATGATTCTTCGCCCCTCCCGAAAGCCAAATATGCAATTGGGCCAATAATTTGAAAAATTAACACCACAAAAATCCAGATAGCCTTGTTCCCAAAACGGTAGTGTGGGTGTTTTATAACGTGGACAAGAGCGAATATAGCGAATGCGGAAACACCAAGAAAATAAGGTATGATAATTGGTAGATACGGCATTATTTTTTCCATCCGGTTATCCTCCTAAGACGCTGCTCAATTTTTGGATAATGCTTTTGTATATGAAATTGTCCTCCAAAACCGAAAAAGCCGGATTGTTTTTAACGGAATTGACCAAACTTTCCTTTATGGCCTTTTCATTTCGTGGCAGTTCACTTCCCAAATCAAGTTCGGAAATCCAACCGTCAATCCTGTCAAAGAAACTGTCGCCATGCAGTGACAGAGGATATATATCGCTCGTTGCCAAATCATTGTATTTTTTTAGCATAGACAAGGATTGGTCAATATTATTTTGCATTAAATAACTCTGTGCTGCGGTAAGATATATTGTGAACAGTATTGACGGGTGCAACTTTTCCATTTCAAAAAGCTCTATTATAGCCAAGATACGTTCTATTATTTTGTTCGACGCCTCTACGTTTTCAATCTCAACTCTATACAAGCCCAGTAAATTTTGCAAAATGTTTAATAGGTTTTGGTATATGCTTATTTGCGAAACCTCTCTTGCTTTGTCCAACTGCCCATTCATTGAATACGCAGATGCCAAAAGACTGCTTTCGCTAAGCATTGGGCTGTTGCCGTTATCCAATAAATCTATTACGTTCACCATTTCTCCAAGCATAAAATAGCAAGTGGCTTCCATCAAGTTAGCCTGCTTGCAAAGTGTAAGATCATCGCTTTCGGATTTAATACGAACAAAAATATCTATAGCTTCATGGATAAGTTGATTACGGATTGATCCGTGAGCTAGATTTTGGTGATTGAGTATTATAGCGCCCATATTAAATAGCAGAGGAAAACATGAATAGTATTTCTTTACAATCTCTCTAACTTCGTTCATAACCTCATCAAACGGTTTTTTAGTAAAATCTGTCGCCAATCTGGTATATAGCTTGCGTATGTCGTCCTTTGTCATTTGCGGCTTATAGTCAATAAGTTCATCAACCGTAATATTAAAGTATGAGGCAAGCTGTGGCAAAAAAGTTATATCCGGATAGCTTTGGCCAGTCTCCCACTTCGATACGGATGCCTTTGTAACTCCCATATAGCTTGCAAGCTCATCCTGTGTTATGCCCTTTTCCTTGCGCCTTGAAACAAGTGTCTTTGCAATGTTTAATTCGTTCATACTAAGCACACCCCTCTGTAAATTCTAAATTATGTGATAATTATACTCACAATTTAGAAGAATACAATGGATTTGCGGTTGATTTAAGTTGATTATATCAACCAATAAGAAACCAAAAAACATCCTACCTCAATCATACATACCTCGTATTTTTTCAAGCCATTGGCTCAACAAACGTATTCTTTCGGGTATCCATTGGCTGCATACCATATATTCAACACCATCGAAGACAAATAAATTTTTATAGAATCGGCATCTTTCAAAGTCCGTATTTGGAAATTCGTTCTTTTTTAACAAGAATGGAAATGAGGATATCTTGAAATTCTTCTTTGTATATGTATTGCTTTGTAGTTTGTCAAGTAAATTTGTTTTAAGCAATCCCCTTTGCTTTAATTCTTCCAAAACAGCAAAAATTGTTTGCTCATTTCCACCGCGTTTTGTTTTTGTATCTAATAAACTCTTAGGGATAAAGTCTGACTTTGTAGGTTTCTGCAAGGCTTGAAAACTGTCACAAACCTTGGCCAATTTAATACTTCTTATAAACAATTCATTGGTGTCGCTAATCTTATCAGAACATTCGTTGACTTGATTGTAAATCTCGTTTGTAAACTCTTCATTAAAAATTAACGACAACCTCATATCGGGATAATATTCGGTTACTTTATCAGCAATTTTATTTAGTTCAGCTTGTATGTCTGTTTCCACGCTATCTCTTGCAAATGGTGAAGCAAAGATAATATTTGTGGGTATGTTTTTGAAATAAAGTTCGGCTGTTCCTATCGTGCGTATAAGCTTTTTAGGTATGCGGGCTGCATTATCAGAATAACCCAATCCAGCGCTGTGAAATGCGCTATCAATCATGTAAAATTCCGCAACAAGTCCATCTTCAAGCCGGATTCCAAGGATATCTACCTCGGCCTGCTTAATAAATTGGTCAACACTTGACTTCTTAAAAATATCAATCTCGCCGACTATATCCTTTATTTCTTGAATAAACATGGAAAATATAGCAAAATCTCCATCATTAATATTAAAATATGGAGACGGCGTCCAATTAACCTGAACAATTTGACAGCCTTTACAGTGCTTTAACCAAGAACATATCAACTGTTCGCAAATTTCAATTTTCAAATTAATCATCCTTTAAAAAAAGTTTACTATATAATCAGGCGAAATATTAAAAACTGTACCTATAAACTGTTTCGCCTCACAGTTTCATCTCTTAGCCACACTATCACGTTATGTAATATTCTGTCAATAGCGATTTAATATTTAGCTACCTTAATAGATACACATCGTGGTAAGGCATCATCGTAGAAAAGCCCCCTTTATCATAAAAGACATAGGGGGCTTTTATTTTAGCTGTAACTCAATATCACCACTTCTCACACTTAATTGCTTCAACGATGTTCTCGTTTAAAATCTTGCGTACGCCTATTATATAGGCTAAAACAATTACAAGAATAACACTTGTGCAATATACTAAAACAGATAACCAAGGCGCAAACGGTAACCATTCAAAGAATGTAAGCTCATTGATTTTCAAAAATAGTACAAGAGTAGCTATAGCAATGGGTAAGCCCCAAAGAATAGGCTTAGCTCCTAGCATAACCCCTTCAAGTAGTAGCATCTTTCGGATACCCTGCGGTGGAATACCCACGGAGCGTAGCATTGCAAGCTCACGCCGACGGACGTTAAGATTGCCAAGAATTGTTGCAAATGCGTTACTAAGCCCGATAATTGCAAACAATCCCGCAATAAAGTTAAAAATAAGACTTAACATCTGCTCAGAAACCTTCTTGTTTATCTCATATTCAATCTCATCCCAAAGCCCATAATCTCCGGAACCAAAGTTCTTTGCGCAGATTCTGTCTATCTCATCACGAATAGGCTTTATTAACTCGCGGCTTTGAGTGCAGATTACGCCGTCTATCTTGGTGCGCCCAATGGTAAAAGACTTCAAAAGTTCGTCCAAACGAC
>CAYPQA010000192.1:0-5552 GCA_964412725.1 uncultured Eubacteriales bacterium | reverse complement strand
AGCCTTTATAGAAAAGGAATAACTGAATATTTAATGATGAAAGAAAAAGAAATTTGAGGTGTTTTTAAACACCCAGAAATTATTGCCGAATATATATTTTTCGCACATGATTAATATGCGGTTAAAGATTTTAAAAACGAACCAGTTTATAACATCCTGAGGAGGACTACAGATGAAAATTCAAGTCAGCAATTGGAAACAAATTGGAACAACTGTTATTTTTTCGATTTTACTATTGGTTATATCAATGGTCGCATTCTCACAAACTCTACTTGCCGAGGTGCAGGATGGGTTAACCCCGGGGCCGGTGAAGAATAAGGTTGTTTGGGAACAAAACCTTTGGAATGTAACGAACAGCGATGGCGTCATTCAACTGGTTTTAAAAGACGGTATCATAAACGAAGATGCATACGACAAGGGCAGAATGACCGGTGCAACGGGCAAGTTTGTGCTGCAACTTCTGGATGAATCGGGCAAGATACTTTCAGAAAAAGATGAGATTATTGATGAAAACAGTTTGTTTGGTTTTCAAACCTTCAAATTAATATTTGACGATTACAACAACGACAGAGCAGGAGATTTCACTTTTGGCCAATGGGTTGAGGGTGAGATGAGATACCGGTATAAAATATACACAATTAAAGATGGCAAAATTAGCATTTTGCCGGTAAAAGGAGAAGATTACATCTATAATTCTGCCGGCTTTTCCAATTCCGTACTGCTTGTAAAAAACGGCAATGATGGGTTTAAGACATATGAATATGAAACATATAATCCAACTGAATATGTGGAAAAAACATATGCTTGGGATGGCAGACAATTTGTACAAGCCGACAAAAAGACGTTTCCTCTAGTTTCGGAAGAAAACAAGAAAGCGGATATAACGTACATGGATTTATGGCCTCAATACGGAATATCCATATACACCAAGGATGGAAAACCGGAATCCAATATTCATAAAGGCTATTATGTTTTTGTTCGTGGTCGGGAAAGCTATTTCCCAGACTGGACGGCACAATATCCTCTTACGCTACAATCGCTTGATTACAACTCAGACCCCGAAATATTTGGCGTTTACTTTGAAAAAGGAAACGGAACTTCTGAATCGGATGGCGATGTGCTTACTTTCTCCTCCCGAAAGATGGAGCCTGTTTCATCTTGGCCGTGGACCGCAAATAATTTTAATTTAGCAATTTATTTGCCCGGCTCAGTGTTTGAAAACGCTTATGAGGTGAGTTACAACAATAAAACGGTCGAAACCCCACCCGAAAACACAGAAAGTATTGACCTGCTTATGGTAAACGGAGGCATGTACCCCAATGCGGATATACAAATAAGCGACGGCACCGCGTTGCTAAGGGCGGACATCCTCGTAGATTGCTTTGGTGCAGGTGTTGACACCACAAAAAACGATAAACTGACCATAAGCTTGGACGGTGTGCGCATTGAAATGACTATGGGAACCCGAAGCGCAACAATAAACGGAAAACCAAGCGATATGCCAATAAGCTACAAGCTCATAGATGGAAATCCGTATATACCCATTAGATTTGTCTGCGAAGCGTTCGGCTACACAATGGGTTATCACGGAAGTGGGTCAGCGTTTGGCATGGGCAAAAGTGAAACTCCCTATGCAACGGAAAGAGGCAATAGCAAGGCGCTTGTGAATATTATCACCATAGAACGCCCAGAAAAAGATGCGAAAGAGTTAACACCGGAACAAGGTCTTAATATAGTCAAAGCAGCTTCGCACAATACGTATTTGGATACGGCTGATTACATGCGGTTGTCGCAAAGAAATTTTGATGAAAACTATCCAGACTACGACTATAATAACATAAATTATACAGGGTTAATTGTGGGGCGGTATTATGTGTATAGCCTAAAAGACTTTGACGATATGAACATCTATTTTAACAAGTACACTGGGGAAATATTCGCAGAACACGCTGGACTACCATTTGTAAGTGTGTCAAGAGGGTTTATCAATA
Source organism: uncultured Eubacteriales bacterium (assembly GCA_964412725.1). GTDB lineage: Bacteria > Bacillota > Clostridia > Lachnospirales > CAYPQA01 > CAYPQA01. The sequence goes on along the minus strand of CAYPQA010000192.1, from coordinate 3,561 downwards.
TACCGTGGATGTATCAATAAAAGTAGATTTAGTTCAATGTAAAGAAAAAATCTGTGAATTGGTAAAAAATCAGTTACAGTAGGCAATAAAAACAGGGACACAATAAAATTTATTGTGTCCCTGTTTTTATGTTTATCAGTTAGTACAAATATCCGGTTACCTTTAAATCAGGACGTATATATATGTTTACAACTTTACGGTCAGATTCCTTGTTTAAAGAATCAAACGTGAACCACATTACGTCCCCGATTTGTACAGAGCTTATAAGGTTTCCAAACCCTATCTCTTTTTCGTTAAGGAATTTTTTTGCGGCTTCCAGGATAGTAGCTTCCTGTGCAATTGTGAATTTTTCGGTGGGATTAACTTCGCCGAATAGGGCTTTCATATCTTGCAGGTCTTGCACTTTTCCGGTGTTTTTAGACAAATCCACATTACTGAAGCTTACGCGGTATGGGCTTGCAAACTTTTCCTCTGATATATCAATAACATTACTATTTGACCACTCCAAATGTACATCTGTATAGTCTTTCCCATCTTCAAACACAACCACTACATTTGTGCTAAGAAAATAATCGTCCGGTACGTTTGAGTCAAATTGGTTCTTTAATGCCTCTAAGGCTTGCGTTTTTAAGCCTCCAAGCTTTTGAATGTCATATCCGTTATTAATGCTTATATTATGAAGCTGAGCCGGGGCTGAGATATCATCTAGGTGAAAGCTAGCGGAGTATGACTTCTCGTCCTTGTAGACTAACAAGTCATTTGAGCTAGGTATTTCCTTTTTGTCTGTCCAAAACAAACCGACTTGTATGCCTTCATATGGCAGAGTTCTACACTCAAATTCAAAATCAGATGGGATTTCTATTCCGAGCGTTTCTTTAAACGCTCTTTCAGCCGCTGTCTTTAATGGACTAATCTGATCTTCGCTTAAGAAGATTGTGTTGATTACTCTGGATTTAGATTGTGTAATCTCCACGTCGAAGTCTTGCATGTACTCGTTTGGGGTCCCCCTTTCCATTACATTACCAACCTCAGTCTCCAAAATGGCATTTGCATAAATCGGCAAAGCAAAGGCGGAAAGGCTTAATGCCAAACACAATGTTGTAATTGGCAATGATACTACTTTTCTTTTCATAAAAACATCTCCTTTTTAATTTTGCTACGGTCTTATAATAAACAATGCTTGTGTCTGTAATGTCCGTGAAATGTCATGAAGTTGTAAATTTTTGAGAAATAATAATTGAAACACAGGTGCCTTCGCCGAAGACACTTTTTATCTCCATTGCACCCTTGTGAGCCTCCGTTATAGCAAGACATAAAGGAAGCCCAAGTCCGGAGCCACCTTTTGCTCTGTCTCTTGATTTATCAACCATATAAAAAGGCTCCATTATTCTTTTAAGCTCATGTTCTTCTATCCCTAATCCAAAGTCCTTTACATTTATAACCAAGCTACCGTCACTGCTATTTTCAAAGGTAAGATATATGGATTCGCGATCACCGGAAGCGTTGAGGGCATTTTTGCATAGATTTATAATCAGAGATATAAGCAGGGATTCATCAGCGTAAATGACTTCTGTGTGATTTTCTACAACAATGGTTTGATTTTTCTTCTCGGAAAAAATCCGCAGTGTATAAAGAGTTTGCTCAATAACCCTTTGGGGTCTTAAAGGCTTAATCTCAATTTCGGAATCTCTTTTTAAGCTGCTCCACCTTGAGATTTTGTCCGAAAGCGAGCTTATCCTCTGGCCCTCTTTTTTTATATATTGCAATATTTCATAAAGTTCTTCGCCTTGTAATTGCTTTTGCGCCGCATAGTCAGAATAGGCAACAATAGAAGTTATAGGAGTTTTGATCTCGTGTGCGAGATTGGATGCAAACAATTCTTTTAAACGTGCAGCTTCAGATAAAGCACTTACATGTTCCCGAATAGCCTCGGTCATACTGTTAAAACTCTGTGCAAGCTGTCCTACCTCATCATTATGAACAATATCCAAACGCCTGTTATAGTCTCCGTTTGCTATAAAAACAGACTGTTCACGTAAGGCGTTCAAAGGCTTAAGTGCATTTAGAATTGTAAAATTTAGTGCTAAAAACATTAGTATCTCTGTAACAAAGAGAGTTATTGCAATGCGTTTGGAAAGGTGGGTTATGGCGCTTTTAATGCTTGAAATATCCTGAATATAATCCAATCGAAAAAGACTTTGATATATCTTGATATAGGAAGTAACGATAATGAATGGTTTATCGCCTGTTGTATTTGTAAAATAATTTATAGTCCCGTTTTTTTCCGGAGACAGTTTCAAGCATAGTACATCTTCATCGGATATGTTCGAATAAATTGTGCCAATATCATCGTTTAGAATCCTATATGCGGCATCTGTTTTGTAGTAGTTGGAATAGTCTTCTGCGGAATTACGAATATCCCCTAATAAAAAAAGGCTCTGGTCTTCTTTTGAATAATTACGTCTCTCTACCATTTTTTTGATTGCATAGCCTATTCTGAATTGCTCATTAATTGCAGTGTCGTAAGCATTTTCCATAAGCTTTGTTTTAGCTGTTTGAATGGACTGAACCGCGCAAAATAAACCCGATAAAAAAGCCAATGTGTAGGCCATAAGTATCAAACGAGATTGCAGAGAAAACCAGCGTTTTGAAGTATCCTTATACATTTTTGTCCACCTCAAACTTATATCCAATTTTGTAAACCGTTTTGATTACATCGCTAAAACCAAGCTTTGACCTGAGCTTTTGTATATGCGTATCTACCGTTCTTGTTCCACCGCTATAATCATACCCCCAAACAATATCCAAAAGCTGGTCTCGAGAAAATAATAAGCCTTGGTTTGACATTAGCTTTTCAAGCAGCTCATATTCAAGCGGTGTTAAATCAACCAATTCGTTATTCTTGGTGACCGTATGCTTTTCAATGTCCAACGTAACGTCTTTCGCTTTCAACAAAGGAGACTGCTTTTTTATACGGCGTAAAGCGGTGTCTACGCGTGCAAGGAGCTCAATGGTTTCAAAGGGTTTTGTTATATAATCCTCTGCACCCAATCTTAATCCCTTTACCCTGTCAACGACTTCCGTTTTCGCACTCAAGAATATAACCGGAATATCTTTCTTTTTAAATTGTTCAAGCAGATAATAACCGTCATAGTGAGGGAGCATGATATCCAAAACGGCCAAATCATAATGGCATGAGTTAACGGCCTCCAATGCCATCTTACCATCATTTACATGAACGACATCATATTTTGCAATCTCAAGCGTCATTTTAACAATTTTTGCAATGGACTCATCATCCTCGGCTATCAGTATTTTAAAAGACATAGATATTCTCCTTTGATTTTGTTTTAAAAATTTCTATTATAGAATTATAACCGCAATTATAAATAAAGTTGTCATGGTTTTGTCATAAGTTTACTCTTTTGCTTGCTAAAAGCCAAAGAACGAGATACAATAACTAAAGGACACTCAACCTAAAGAAAGAAACGACATTATACTCCTTAACGCTAAAAATCTGCACTTCTTTCTTCGCGAAATTGCGCAAACTTGCCTCTACAA
>CAYPQA010000191.1:0-5569 GCA_964412725.1 uncultured Eubacteriales bacterium | reverse complement strand
GAACTCCGAATATAAAAAAACGTCAGCTGAAAAGACAGATGATTTTATCCAAACGCTTAAAAGTTTTGGAATTGAAACTACTGTTCGCAAAAGTATTGGTACAGGTGCAGAGGCTGCTTGTGGTCAATTGCGTGCAAAAGTAAACTGAAGGAGTGATATATGATGATGGCAGCCGGAAGGACTGATATCGGCAGCGTCAGACATAACAATGAAGACAGCATATTTTTTTCTTGTGAGAAAATTTTTTGTTTACCGAATTTGTTTGTTGTGGCTGACGGAATAGGTGGTCACAATGCTGGTGAGGTTGCAAGCAGTAAAGCCATTGAGTGTTTTAAAGGCTTTTTAGAAAATGGTTGCGACAATATGTTGGATTCACTTGTTCAGGCTGTTGAATTTTCTAATGCTCGTGTTTTTCAATCATCCTTGGAAAATGATGAACTTAGTGGTATGGGCACAACCTTTACTGCCTGCGTAATTAGTGATAAATTATACACTGTGCATATAGGTGATAGCCGCTTATATCGTTTTTCGGACGGTAAGTTGTGCCAGCTTACAGAAGATCACACTTTTGTTAATGAAATGGTTAAAAAAGGTGAGCTAACTTTAGAAGAGGCGAGAAACCATAAAAACAGGAATCTTATTACAAGAGCTCTTGGTACTGATAATGTTGTGGATGTTGATGCCTTTGTATGTGATATTAAATCGGGGGATTTAATTTTGCTTTGCTCAGATGGTCTCACGGATATGGTTTCAGATGAGGAAATCTCACAGATACTATCCCGTGGTGATTCCGTCGAAACTTTTGCAAACAATCTTATAGACAAAGCATTAAAAAACGGTGGAGCAGATAATATTTCTGTTATTGTTTCTCTGTGCGAAAGCGGTGTGGGATTATGATGTTGGACTTGGGTCAAGTTGTTGCTGACCGTTATGAAATAGTTGAACGCCTAGGTATGGGCGGTATGGCTATTGTTTATAAGGCTAAAGACAGGAAATTGGACAGATTCGTTACCTTCAAGGTTATGCGAGAGGAATTCTCTTCAGACGAAGAATTTTTGTCGCGCTTTCAAGTCGAAGCTCGCGCTGCTGCAAGACTTAATCATCAAAATATTGTTAATGTATATGATGTTGGACGTGATGGTGATGTAAATTACATTGTTATGGAGTTTATAGACGGAGTTACGCTTAAGGATTTAATTCTAAAGCGTGCGCCGTTTAATAATGATGAAATTTTAGGTGTTGCTATTCAGATTTCTACAGCTCTTGAAGAAGCTCATAAAAACAATATTGTTCATAGGGATATAAAACCCCAAAACATTATGGTCACTTCAAGCGGAGTTTTGAAGGTTACCGACTTTGGTATCGCGCGTGCAAGTTCAGCAAGCACTATGACTGCAGGTTCAGGCACAATGGGTTCGGTTCACTACTTTTCTCCTGAGCAAGCCAGGGGCGGATTTGTTGATTACAGAAGTGATATATATTCTTTAGGAATTATAATGTTTGAGATGTCTACAGCACAGTTACCATATGATGGGGACAATCCTGTTGCTGTTGCTCTTAAGCATATCAGTGACGAACTACCGTCTATACGGATTTTAAATGAAAAGATTTCTGAGAGTACTGTCGAGATTATTATTAAGGCTACTCAAAAAAATACAAGAGATAGATATCAGAGTGCGCAAGAATTATCCTTGGACTTGAAACGTGCGCTTACTCATGAGTCCGGTGAGTATGTTCAAAGGGTCGAAAATGTGTATAATCAACCCACAATTAGACTTACATCAGAGGAAATAGCACTAATAAATGAGAGTGCAAGAAAAAATTCTAAGCTTACGCAGAAACCGAAGATTAATAAACGTATTGATACAGAAGAAATAGAAATGGTGGATAACGATTCTGATTTTAATGAATCAGGAAACAACATAGATAAGGATACGGAAAAAAAGGTTGTCATTGCTGCTACACTTGTTTCTTTGCTGATTATCGCCATTATAGTTGCTGTTGCTGTTAACTTTTATTCTAAACGCTTTTTTCCTACAAAGCCATCTGCTGTTACAGAGGTATCCGTTCCCGACTTATTCGAACTCTCGTTTGATGATGCGGCTAAAAAGCTAGCGGAAATAGGATTATTTATTAACGAAACAGGTAAAGTTTATGATGATAGTACTGCCAGTGGTCTTATTGTTTCTCAAGATAAATCTGCAGGTTCTAAGATTCCGATTAAAGATGTTGTTAGCGTTGTTGTGAGTTTGGGAACAGATAAGATTGAAGTACCTGATTTTGTTAATAAATCATTAGAGGCTGTTAATGAACTTTTAACCACAAATGATATTCCTTTCGATATTATTGAAGAGTACGAATATAGTGATAAAATACCCATATTTGTTGTTATTTCGCAAGAACCCAAAAGCGGGAGCAAGCTATCTGCTAGTGAGCCTATCAAGCTTTTGATTAGCCAAGGTCCAGAACCTACTATGATAAAAGTTCCTAATGTCTTAGGCTCTTCTGAGGCTGATGCTATAAATAAACTTCAAGGCATTGGACTCGTTATTTCATCTGTTTCAAAGGCCCCAAGTTCAACATACTCTGAAGGTCTTATTTCGTCTCAATCCATTGCAGCCAACCGTGAAGTGCTTAGAGGCACACAGATTGAGCTTACTGTAAGTTCGGGCAAGTCTTCTGCTACTTCATCACCTTCTCCGGCTCCAAATTCCTCATCAGCACCTCCAACGCCTACACCAAAGGCTGTTCCCACCAAAATTGTCAAGGTGCTTAAGGTTGATCCGGTTATACCTCCCGGTTATGAAAGTGTTTTGCTTAAAATATTACGCCAAACAGAAGATGGTTCCATATCCGAATTTTTTAATCAGCCTGTTAAAGTTTCGGACTTTCCAAAGGTATTTCAAATTGAAGGTACCGGTAAAGCCGAATATTTAGTATATATTGATGATGAGTTTCAAGGCAACAAGACTGTTGATTTCTCAGAGGCGGATGAAGAATGAGTAGGCTTATCGGACGTATTATTAAGGGTATCGGAGGCTTGTATTTTGTAAGTGCCAGTGTGGACGATTGTGACAGGGTTTTTGAATGCAGTGCAAGAGGCATATTTAAAAACATTAATCAAAGTCTTTTAATCGGAGATATTGTTGAAATAAAGCTATTAACTGAGAATACGGGTCATATTGAGCATGTTCTTGAGCGCAAAAATGAATTAATTCGTCCTTTTGTCTCGAATATTGACCGCGTTATTTTAGTTATGTCTGCCAAAAGCCCTGCAATTAATACGGATTTGCTTAATAAGTATCTACTGACCGCTGAAGCTTTGAGGTTTAAGTCTGGATTTAATTTTGATATAGTTATTTGTATTAGTAAATATGATTTGAAATCTGACAAGACGGATGAACTTATAAATTTTTATCGTCAAGCTTGTTATACAGTTTTTACAGCATCTGTTTCTAACGGATTAGGTGTTGATGAGTTTGGTGAACAACTCAGGGATAGGTTATCTGTTTTGGCCGGGCCTTCGGGCGTTGGCAAATCCAGTCTTGTCAACTGTTTTGTTGATGAAAAGGTTAAAACGGGTTCCCTTAGTGTTAAGATTGAGCGTGGAAAACACACAACCAGGCACACGGAGCTTATCAACCTTCCTTCAATATCCCCTCAGACTTTCATAATTGATTCGCCAGGATTTTCGTCTATCTCTGACGATGTCCTATCTTCTGTTCCTATTGATAGGCTGTTCAGAGAATTTGCTCCTTTCCTTGGTGAATGTCGGTTTAGCGACTGTAAGCATCTTAATGAACCGGGCTGTGCGGTAAAAGAACAAATCGGCAATTCTATTTCCCAAGAACGTTACAGCTTATATGAAAGCTTTATGAAATAAGGGCACTTCTAAAAACCCGAACGAAACCCGCGCAAGCGGGGTGAGCGAACGCAATTTTCGCGATAAAACGGGGGTTTTCCGTTTTTCGTGGAAATGGAGTGAGGGGGTTTTTAGAGGCGACCAAAGGTATAAAAAATAAGGGATGTGCAAATTCAATTGAGTTTGCACATCCCTTATTTTTTATAATTTATATCCTTGGCAGGGTATCGAAACCTTTTTGCAAATCTTCATCCGTTGGGATGTAGTCTGTCATTTGTTTATTGTTAAAGCTTTGGTATGCGGCCATATCAAAGAAACCGGTTCCGGTTAGACCGAATACGATTACTTTTTCTTCTCCGCTTTCCTTACACTTGAGAGCATATTCCAGCGCACCCTTTATTGCATGTGCGCTTTCGGGCGCTGGCAAAGTTCCCTCGCACTTTGCAAACAGGGTTGCGGCTTCAAATACCTCAGATTGAGTATATGCCTTTGCCTTCATATATCCGTCATGATATAACTTTGAGACTATTGGGCTCATGCCATGATAGCGCAGGCCGCCCGCATGGTTGGGTGATGGTATAAAGCCACTTCCGAGGGTATACATCTTCATTAATGGCGTTGTCTTACCTGTATCGCCGTAATCAAACGCATAACGTCCGCGTGTCATTGAAGGACAGCTTGCAGGTTCGACGGCTATAAATTCTGTGTCTATGTTACCTCTTATTTTCTCGGCCATAAATGGTGATATAAGACCACCCAAATTTGAACCACCCCCTGCACAGCCAATTACAACGTCTGGTGTTATGCCGTATTTATCCAAGGCTGCTTTGGTTTCAAGACCTATGACAGACTGGTGCAGTACAACGTGGTTAAGTACGCTTCCAAGCACGTATCGGCAGTTTTCTGACTTAATGGATGTTTCTATGGCTTCTGATATTGCACAGCCCAAGCTTCCGCCCGTTCCCGGATTTTCGGATAATATCTTTCTGCCTACTTCCGTTTCAGTGGAAGGCGAAGGGATTACGTTTGCACCATAGGTCTCCATTAGTATTTTTCTGTACGGTTTTTGCTCGCTTGAGATTTTTACCATGAACACCTTTAGGTTTATGTCATAATACGCGCAAGCCATTGACAGAGCACTACCCCATTGGCCAGCTCCGGTTTCGGTTGTAAGATTTGTTATGCCCTGTTTTTTAGCGTAGTAGACCTGTGCGGCCGCTGAATTAAGCTTATGTGAGCCGGAGGTATTATTGCCCTCGAATTTATAAAATATCTTTGCGGGGGTCTGAAGATACTGTTCAAGGCAATATGCGCGAACCAGCGGCGAGGGCCTATACATCTTGTAGAAACTTTGGATCTGGTCGGGTATCGTTATATACTCGTTTGTTACATCCATTTCTTGCTCTATTAATTCACTACAGAATAAAGGCTCTAATGCCTCTTTTGGGCATGGCTTTCCATCTGCGGGATTAATGAACGGTTCCGGTTTTTCCTTCATTACCGCACGTATATTATGCCAAGCCTTTGGCATCTCCGTTTCACTGAGGTAAATTTTGTAAGGCACATCCATTGTTCATACATCCTTTCATTTATAAAATACATTCAATATATAACATTAAATTCTCACCTGTAAACATGATTATAAAAAATTCACAAATTTCATTATATTTTTACAAAAAAAATGTTGGAGTTTGGGAAAATTTATGT
>CAYPQA010000190.1:0-5587 GCA_964412725.1 uncultured Eubacteriales bacterium | reverse complement strand
TTATTTTTATTAATTTTTAAATAATTCAAAAATTTGGCCGATTTCTTTCATACAAATAATTTGCGTATCTATTCCTGCATTATATGCATCTGTTGCAAACATCTCATACAACTCCTCATGTCCATTAGCATGCATTGGAAATACTACCTTTGGGTTTAAAACGTTTATTGCATATATCGCGGCCTTTGTCATTTCTTTCGGCCGAGATCCATTAAATGTGCAAATAGGTATAAATATAATATCAACACCTTTATCCGAGGCATTTAAGGAATGTGTACGGATGATGTCTATTTCATGATAATATCTCTTGTTTGCAGGATCGCCGTCTCCCCAATCTGAATGGTCCCCTGCATGAAAAATTGCTAATCCGTTGGTTTCTATATAAAAGCATACCCCCGCATCGGTTGATTCACCCGAATATACATTTAAAATCTGTTTGCCATCAAGTATTATCTTACGTGTTTCATGTGGGTGCATCACAATCGTCTGGTTATAAGAATTGTTATCAGTTTCTGACACACCAAAACCACCAAGTATAGTGGTCACATTATTAAATTTTTTGGCGCGTTCATGTAAGTTTTTATTGTAATGATCTTTGTGCTCATGCGAAAAGAATAACACCACCCGCTTATCACTAAATTTATCGAAGTCTAAATATCTATCCTCCGTGTTGTCGAATAACAAAATTAGATTGGCTGTATACACAATCCATGCACTGTGTCCCTGATACAAAACCTTCATATAAAACCCCCTAATTATAATGATTCAAAGCTTTCAATATTTTAGAGCAAGCTTTAAAGTTTAGAAAAACAGAGTTATAAAAATTTTTTTCAATAATACCATTTGAGAATACAAAAGTCTATATTACAGGCTTTCGTTCAGCAACTTTATCTATTAAATTATTAAAGTTTGCAACGGGGTATTTTTAAGGTTACATCAGGCAAAATTTATGCGTTTGCCATGGCGAAGTTAAGTTCTACCTTGACAATTTAATGCTATTCTGATAACCTAGATAATGTGAGTTTTATGCAAAATTAAATAATCCAATGACTTTTAACAAACTATTCTACATAAAAGGAGCTAACAGTGTGCTGAAAAATGCAAAAATCACCACAAGGCTAAAGCTTGCTTTTACTGTTATCTATGCCTTTCTTTTAATCACAGCCGTTTTATCCATTTTGTCTATGCGCTCCATTGCCAACAATAACCAAAATTCTATGCAAACAATTACTGAACCGCTAGTTTTACTGGGACGATTTGCTAATGGTGTTGATAAGCTTCATTACATTGAAAATGATATTCAACAGTTTACGCTTGTTAAATTGGAGCTAGAAAATTTGTTGTTATCTATGAAAGACATTTATGAACAGGCAAAAATGGAAGATTCTGATGAATACGGCATTTTATTAGAATTACTATGTGTATACGATGAATATGCACAAGGTGTAATAACAGGACAAGAAAAGACATATTTATTACAACGCAGTGAAGAAACCATACATAAAACCGACAAACTGTTTCTTATGCTTGGCCAGGAATCAAAGAATTATTATCTTGATAATAAAAAGCATGAAAACTTGACTACCATTGGATTTGTTTTCTTGGCGCTTTTGGGCTTACAACTGACCTTGTTTCTTACTCGCTCTCTTATACGCGGTATCTTGCAACCCTTAGAAATGATTATTGATACTACAAAGGAAATAGCCAAGGGTAATTTAAGTGTCCGCATCAATTATAAATCAAGAAGCAGTATAGGGGTTTTGGCCGAAAACTTGACTAACATGGTAAACACATTATGTGATTTAATTCTGGATATCGACGAACTTGTAAAGCGTCAAAATAAGGGGGAGATGTCCGCACGTATAAACACCGAGAATTATCAGGGAGCTTTCTCGGCCATTGCCTCTGGGATTAACCTAATGGTCAATGATTATGCAAAAATGACAGATGAAATTATTGGTTGTGCCCAACAGTTTGAAAAGGGAAATTTTGATATTCAACTACCCCCATATCAAGGTGATAAACAACGTGCCAATTTTGCATTTGATAGTTTGTCATATAATTTGAAACAAATTAGTGAAGATATAAGCGGTCTGGTGTCAAAAGCATCGGAAGGCAAGCTCTCATCTCGTGCAGATGAAAAACGTTACACAGGCGATTGGGCCTATATTATTATACAATTGAATAATTTGCTTAATGTGATTATTGAGCCCATAAACGAATCTGCTGCTGTTTTATCGGAGGTGTCAAGAGGGAATCTTTCAGTCGGCGTAAACGGAGATTTCCATGGCGATTTTGCGATTATTAAAAATTCAATCAACCAAACTATTGCCTTTTTGAAGTCTTATATTGATGAAATTGCAGAGGTTTTGCAACATATTGCTAACAACGATTTGAGTGTATTAATAAGCCGCGAATATATCGGTGATTTCCGGCAAATGAAAACTTCGATTAACATGATTATAAGAAAGTTAAACTTAGTCATGCAGGATATTAAAAGAATGTCACTTCAAATTTCGTCGGCATCTGGAGATATTATGCGCTCAAGCGAAACCCTTGCTGATGCTACCAATCAGCAGGCTATGTCTATTGTCACCTTGACAGATATGATTGAAAGTATAAACGGCAAGATTTACAATACATCAAAAAGCACAACGGAAGCCGAAAGCTACGCAAATTATGTGAACCATAATGCATTGCAAGCAGACTTGCAAATGAAGCAAATGATAGAGGCTATGGATGCCATAAAGACAGCATCCTTTGATATCTACAAGATTATTAAAACAATTGAGGATATCTCCATGCAAACCAACCTGCTGGCGTTAAATGCATCTATTGAGGCGGCCAAGGCAAACGAATATGGCAAGGGTTTTGGCGTAGTTGCCCAAGAGGTCAAACAATTATCAGCAAAGACCAAAGCTGCGGTAGGCAACACAAGACTCTTGATTGATAGCTCCTTTGCTAAGGTTTCGGATGGGGTTTTGATTGCCAATCAAACTGCAGAGATTTTGAAAAACATAGTTTCTGATATATCACAGATTAAACAAGTAACGGGAAACATCAATTCATCAGCTTCTGAGCAAGTGGGTGATATGAAGCAAATACATGATGATGTTCTTAAAATTTCCCAACTTACAACGAATAACATGGCGATTTCTGAAGAAAGCGCCTCCTGTGCCGCTGAATTTTCGACTCAAGCAGATTCGCTACAAAAAATGTCTGAAATGTTTGTTTTGTCCGAATAGGAGGATATATGGAAAGCAGCTTATATGAATTGGCAGAAAATCAAATTGCCTATATAAAAGAGATTCGTTTAGAAGGAGCTAATCGAAGAACATTGATGGATATGGGATTGATTCCAGGCGTCCCAGTTTGTGTAAAACGAAGGGCACCTTTCAACGGAGCGATTCAATTGCAGTTCAATTGCTCTCAGCTTGTCATACGTCATACGGATGCTAAACATATATTTGTGACAGATAGACTATAGCTTTCGCGGACGAAAGGAGAATTGATATGCGATTTATATTGGCCGGAAACCCAAACAGCGGGAAAACAACACTCTTCAATCGATTGACCAAAAGCAATGCGAAGGTTGGAAACTGGGCAGGCGTAACCGTTGAAAGTCGAGTAGGCTTTTATAAAGATAATCAGGAAAATATTGAAATTATTGACCTTCCGGGAATTTATTCTCTTTCTCCACACAAGGAAGATGAATTAATTGCTCGAAAAGCAATCGTAGCTAATGGTGTGGATGCGATTATCAATGTGGCAGATGCAACTAATTTGGAGCGCAGTCTGATGCTTACCACACAATTGATGGAATTGTCAGTGCCTGTCATACTGGCACTAAATATGATAGACGAAATAAAAGAAGATGGGAGTGCTTTGGATACAGAGCTTATTAGTAGGGAGTTAGGTATTCCTGTTGTGTGTATCTGTGCAAAAGCAGGAGAAGGACTGGAACAATTGATTCAGACAACAAAGAAACAATTGTTTGATATTAAACCAAAATCTATATTATTGCGGACTGAAATGGCAGATGCTATTCAGTCTATTCGTAGTCTGCTTTTCAAAATAAGCTGCCGAAATGATTTGTTTACGACAGTTAAGTTGATGGAATCAGATAAAATTATTCAAAAGGAGCTTTATCTGGCACCTTCTCTTGCAAATGATATTTATACAGTTTTGGAATCTATGGGTGAAAACGTTGTAGATCGCATTGTTGCGCACAGGCATAGTTTTATACAAGCTTTAATGCAAAGTGCCTTCAAAAAAGGTCATCAATCAGTGCAAGAGAATCAAACCGAAAAAGCAGACAGTTTTCTTCTTCACAAATATTTTGCCTTACCGTTGTTCTTTCTGATTATGTTTGTTATCTTTCAAATTACTTTTGGTTTTGTAGGTAGCACTTTGTCAGATTGGATTGACATAGCGTTTAGTGAAATTATAAATCCTTGGGTGGCTACTGTTCTCGCAAATATGGATGTGTCAGAACGTATAGTCAGCTTAGTTGTAGATGGAATACTGGCAGGTATTGGCTCGGTATTGACCTTTATGCCACAGGTTGTTTTACTGTTTTTACTCTTGTCACTACTAGATGACATTGGTTATACAGCCAGAACTGCATTCATTATGGAAGCTTTGTTCAACAAAATCGGTTTAACGGGACAATCTTTTATTCCTATGCTTATGGGCTTTGGTTGTAGTGTTCCTGCAATTATGTCGGCTCGTTCTTTGCAAAGTGAAAAAGACAGACGTTTGACTATTATGATGATTCCTTTTATGTCATGCTCTGCCAGACTTCCTGTTTATGGTGTTTTTGCGGCAGCTCTGTTTGCCAAAGGTGGTGGAACTGTGGTGTTTTCGCTTTATATGCTTGGGATTATTGTTTCTCTTCTTATTGCCTTACTTTTGAATCGCACCTTGTTTCGCAGCCAAAACAATACTACAGTATTTGAACTGCCAAAGTACCGTCATGCATCGTTACGCAGCATTATGTTTCGTGTGTTGAACAAAAGTAAGGATTTTTTGATCCGAGCAGGTACTATAATGTTCACAGCTTCAGTTGTTATCTGGTTTTTCCAGTCATTTGATATTTATTTTGAATTAGTTCAAGACAATGCAAATAGTATGTTTGCTGATGTTGGACGGATTCTAGCCCCTCTATTTGCACCATTAGGTTTTGGTAACTGGCAAGCCTCTGTAGCATTACTGACAGGTATCATAGCTAAGGAGGCAGTTGTTTCTACATTATCCATTTTGTATGGCGGAGGTGAAGAATCTCTTTTAAGTGCCATAAGCAGCCATTTTACACCATTAGTCGCCTATGCTTATATGGTGTTCGTGTTACTTTATACTCCATGTTTGTCAGCCATTGCTGTGATGCAGAGAGAGTTTAATTCTATGAAATGGACAGTTTTTGCACTTGTCTCGCAAACTGGTTTAGCTTGGGTTATTGCTTTTATGATTTATCAGATTGGATCAATGTTTATTTAAAATGAAAAAAGATACATATAATGTTTTTGAAAGCAATTAAAAAATACGCCATGCGTTAGATTCAACGCACGGCGTATTTTTTAATTGCTAT
>CAYPQA010000189.1:0-5607 GCA_964412725.1 uncultured Eubacteriales bacterium | reverse complement strand
ATTGTAAAATTTTACTAATTTATTTTTATATTGTGACGATATAGCTTAAAAGAAGGGGTGTGTTGCGTATAATTGTGTAAATGCAGTAACTGCGTGCTTAAAAAATTGATTGTGCTGAAATTTTGTTACCGCTATAAAAAAGTGAGAATATGTTTTTCGACTTAACTAACTTAAGAGTTATGTTGTAATGAAAAAATTTTCAAAAACCATTGTTGCTTTTATATTATCTATTGGATTTGTTTGTAGCACTTTTTCAACTGTACCTGCAAATGAGATTGAAAAAATCGATGAAAATTTAAGCACTATAGAAACACCTTCCGTTGCAGACGAGTTTGAAATGGTTATTCCCGATGGTAAGGAATTGGAAATTGAAGTTGATGCTGTACCTGAAAATGAAATTGAAAAAAGCGATGAAAATTTAAGCACTACAGAAACACCATCCGTTGCAGACGAGTTTGAAATGGTTATTCCCGACGGTAAGGAGATTGAAATAAGCCGTGAGAATTTAAGCAATATGAAAATACTATCCGTTGCAGACGAGTTTGAAGTGGTTATTCCCGATGGTAAGGAATTGACAATTGAAATCGACGAGGAAGAATTGAATATTGTTTCCCAGAAAGCGAGAAGTAACAAAAATATTGACAACTCTTCCATTACTTATGACAACACAAAACCCTTTATTGCATTAGAAAATGCAAAATCCTTTAGCTCGTTTGGAGATATAGCATCCTTTTATTCTAATAAGGCTACTACGTCAAATGAATACAGTACATTTTCTATAGCCAACAGTAGTCCAAATGATGCTATTCCTCTTCCGCCTGCTTATTTTGGACTTGATCTTACTGACAGGGCAGACCAATATGATGGATGGTATTTTTTCGAAGGATTGGCAAATACAAAATATACAATTCGTCTTTCTATGCCAGGAGGCTGTGACTATGATGCTTACTTATATAAGTTAGTCGGTTCAACGCTTAATTTAGTTGATTATTCGTTTAATACAGGCTCGAGTAATGAGTTAATTTCTCATTACACCGATGGCTCATTATACTTTATAAGGTTTGTGCCATATATTGTACCGACTACACCTACGACATATACTTTCAGTGTTTTTGAGAGTAAAAACTTTGATTTATTTGAGCCAAATGACACTTCCAGTGCAGCACGTAATTGCTTTAATAGTATAAATTTATCAACGGCTAATCTTGATAACCCTTATGACGAAGATTGGTATAAATTCAATGTAACAACTCCTGGAACGAGAGATATTGGTTTATTTAATACTCCGGCAGGTAACCATTATGCATTGTTTATATATGACAGTAGCCTTAATGCTATTGCCTCTTTCTATGCCGATAACCTTGTTCGCTACTTGGACTTTGAAGCAGGAACTTACTACGTTCGTATTAAAACATTATCAGGGGTAATATCAAACAATAACTATTGGTTAAATGTTACAGATGCGGATCATCATATGCGTGTTTATAACGGTAACGTTTATTTTATAAAACCCGGTGAAAAGTTCTATGAATGCGATGGAATCGGTTACGTGATACAATCAGATGAATATTTCTTCTATGATTACCTTCAAAAAAAACCTTGTATTATTTCTTTGAAATCTAACGGAGTTACTATTAATGGAAACTTTATTAATATGGCCAACAAAAAATACTTTTATGGTCAAACAGGAGATTATTTGTTTACCGAAGGAGTAATCACCACGACCTTGGGTAGCCCACTTATTAATGACGTGATTTATGGAAAATTCAGAACGGCAATAGGGGTTAATATAGTCGGATATATGGCAGAACCTTCATCATATTCACCCACAGGATACTTTTATTTTAACACCTATGATAGCCAGGTCTACCCAGGTAATTCATTAAGAGTAAGCAGAATAACTGCTTTTATTGATGTTAATACATTTGAGGTTTTTCATGCTGAACGTTAAGCCTATTAATTAAGTAGAAGAACAGTTACCCTCAGTTTTCTGGGGGTAACATATTGAGTTTAACTATTTGCGAAATTATTTTGATGTCATTAGTATTTATATTTTTATGGAGAATACAAGGAGGGTCTACAAATGGATTTGTCTATAGGAGGATATGCAAATGGGTTGTCAGCTGCTTATAGGGACGTTCTCAGTAAACCATTATATTTCGAACAAGCAGTCGTTTCGAAAGAACAGAAAGAACAACATAATGCTTCAAAAATTACATTCTCAGACGAGGTTAAAGATAATTTATCTTATAGCTATGACCCGGGGGTTATTGAGACAGCTATCAAGACTGGGGCAAGAAACATAACAGATTATATTAACTTACAGGGGTCTAATATTGAATTTAATATTAATGCCATTGAATTTATGCTTGGTAGTACAGCTACTGGGGCACGAAGCCTTTTTGACATGTCAAAACTCTATGAAGATGAATACAATCGCGTAAAGGGCTTAACTGACATTACGGAAAGTGAAAGGGAATTACGCCTTCGTGTTTTGGATGAAGGTTTTCTTAGAGTATCACAATTTTCCTATTCGTTTATAGCCGCAAATGTATCCAACATAGGTCGTAGCTTTAATGATTTAATTGAATTTACCGAAAACGCTACTAAGAACATAAAAGTAAGCGGACTATCCGAGAGAACACAGGCGTTAATGATGAAATCCTTACACGGTGGAGTAGCTTTTTATAAAAACAATCTTATGAATCAGGCTATTCGTAAAGGTATGGAAGAGTACGCAAGGCTAAAAGGTGGGAAACTAACTCCAAGTCAGGAAGAATTTGAAGCTATCGTAGAAATGCAATACAAGAAACACAAAGATTATTTAGATAGATTGAGAATTCTGTTGAATCCTCAATTAGATCAGTTGAATTGGAAGTCGAATGTCGTCTCTAATCAAAATGCTAACGTTGAAGAAGATGTTGATAAAGAAACTTCATCAGAGGTTTCAAGCTCGGAAGATTCTTCTGAAGAAGATGTTTATGCTGAAACTTCGCCTGAAAATTTCACAAAAACGTAATAAAATAGACCTCATACGGAATTTTTAACAGTCCGTAGAGGTCTATTTTATTGGGTTTATACTCGTTCAACGAATAATTCTGTTTCCTCGCCGTTTATATTCCATTTCTTTGTAAGACAACGTGTGTTCTCGTCGGGTTTTTCAGATTTGACTTGTTCAATCGAAACTGCAAGAACCTCGCCCATAATCTTGTCTTTGTTTCTTGCAAAGATTTGTGCAATACGCTCGTTACCGAAGTGGGTGACTGTAACCTTGTCAGTTACAGAGAAACCGGCTTCTTTGCGCATAGTTTGAAGCTTACTTACGATTTCACGCACAAAGCCTTCTTCTATAAGCTCATCTGTAAGGGTTGTGTTAAGAACAACGGTTATCCCCTTATCAGATACGGCTTCATAGCCTTCCTTGCGAATGGTTTCAATAAGCACGTCTTCTTCTGAAAGCATAATGCTTTCCCCATCTATTTCAAAGCATATCTTGCTGTTTTCCTTAAGCTCTTGCATCCACTTTGTACCGTCACTACTCAGGCGTTCGCCGATTGCGGGCACAAGCTTTCCGTATTTCTTGCCAAGCGTTTTTAATTGAGGCTTAAACTTGTAATCTGTAAAACCGTCACTGCTTTCAATGAAGGAAACCTTTTTAATGTTAAGCTCTTCTTTGATAATGTCTGCGTATTCGTCGGATAATTCATAACCTGCATTGGCCATAAGCTCGGATATAGGCTGACGATTTTTGATATTCGCAGAATTTCTTGCCGCACGGCCAAGTACAACGATATCTAAAACCTTTGAGATATTGTCCTCCAAGTCCTTGTCAATAAAGCCCTTGTCAACGGTCGGGAAGGTGCATAAATGAACGCTTTCAGGCTCGTCAAGGTTAAGTTTAAGATTTTGGAACATCTCTTCGGCCAAGAATGGCACGAATGGTGCAGTAAGCTTGGACAGGGTCATAAGCACGGTGTGCAAAGTCATATATGCGTTAACCTTGTCCTGTGGCATTTCTGAAACCCAGAAACGTTCACGACTTCTGCGCACATACCAGTTGCTTAATTCGTCAACAAAATCTGCCAAAGCTCTTGCGGCCTCTGTTATTTTGTAAGAGGTAAGGCAGGTGTCAACAAATTCTATAAGGGTATTTAACTTTGAAAGCACCCACTTGTCCATAGGCGCAAGGCTTGAACGGTCAAGGCTGTACTTATCTGGGGTAAATCCGTCGATGTTTGCATATAATACATAAAAGCCGTAAGTGTTCCAAAGGGTGCCCATAAACTTACGTTGTACTTCGTTTACAGCTTCCTCATAGAAACGGCTTGGAAGCCAAGGTGCACTGTTTGTATAGAAATACCACCTTACAGCGTCAGCCCCCTGTTTGTTTAAAACAGCCCAAGGGTCAATAACGTTGCCTTTGTGCTTGGACATCTTCTGTCCTTCTTTATCCTGAACGTGTCCCAAGACAATAACATTCTTATATGGTGACTTTTCAAATATAAGCGTTGAAATAGCCATAAGTGTATAGAACCAACCGCGTGTCTGGTCAACAGCTTCGGAAATGAAGTCTGCAGGGAAGTTTTCGTCAAAGATATCTTTATTTTCAAACGGATAGTGCCATTGTGCAAAAGGCATTGAACCGGAATCAAACCAGCAGTCCATAACCTCGAATACGCGTTTCATAGAACCGCCGCATTTTTCACATTTAAGCGTAACTTCGTCGATAAACGGCTTGTGAAGCTCAATGTCACCGACTTCCTTTTCAGCAAGCGACCTTAGCTCTTCGATACTGCCAACGGCATGCCTATGACCGCAGCCGCATTCCCAAATGGGAAGGGGCGTTCCCCAGTAACGCTCACGGCTTATGCCCCAATCAATAACATTTTCAAGGAAGTTCCCAAAACGTCCGGTTCGGATGTTGTCGGGCATCCAGTTGACTGTGTTGTTATTTTTGACAAGGTCTTGGCGTAATTCGGACATCTTTATAAACCAGGTGTCACGCGCATAATAAAGAAGCGGGGTATCACAACGCCAACAGAACGGGTAGCTATGCTCAAAAGGCACAACCGCAAACATCTTACCTTGTTCTTTCAAGGCTTTAATAATCATGGGGTCTGCGTCCTTAACAAACACACCGTCATAGTCCGTAACCTGTGGCACAAAGCAACCTCTATCGTTAACAAGTTGAACAAATGGCAAATCGTAGTTATGTCCGAGACGTGCATCATCCTCACCGAAAGCGGGCGCAATATGAACGATACCAGAACCATCGGTAAGCGTTACATAATCGTCACAGGTAACGAAGAATGCTTTTTTGTCACTTATAACGCTATTCGCGTAAGGCAACAGAGGCTCATATTCGGTAAACTCCAAGTCCTTGCCTTTCATGGTTTCCAAGACCTGCGCATTTTCTCCACAAACTGAAGAAACCAAGGCCGCGGCCATGATAAGCACGGTTGTCTGACCGTTTTCTTCCATAGAAACTTTAGCGTAATCTTCGCCCGCATTCACAGCAAGCGCAACGTTAGAAGGAAGTGTCCATGGTGTTGTTGTCCAAACGAGGAAGTACTCGTCTTTGTCTTTAAGCTTAAATTTTACAAAAAC
>CAYPQA010000188.1:0-5626 GCA_964412725.1 uncultured Eubacteriales bacterium | reverse complement strand
AAACGCAACCCTCGTAGGTTTTTACTCCTTTGGCACAGGCACAGTCAACCATTCCATTTGAGACTAAATTCTCATACATCTCGGAATTTTGGTCGTCGTTAAAATCTCCGGTTAATAAAACCGGCAATTGCTTTGCAATCTCGTTTATTTTTTTCACGATAAGTAAGCTGCTCTGAGCCATAGCAACCGTGCCTAAAAAGTCATAATGCGTGTTAAATATATAAAACATTTTATTCTGCTTTATGTCCAAAAACTTGACCCATGTTGTAATTCTCACGATAGCGGCATCCCAGCCGATAGAACCAACCTTTTCGGGGGTTTCGGATAACCAAAAATGACCCTTGTCAACTACCTTGAACTTGTCGCGAGCGTATAAGATAGGTACAAATTCACCGTCTTCTTTACCGTCATTGCGACCGACGCCGTAATAATCATAACCGTTCAAACCGCCTAATACATCCATGAGCTGTTCCTTTAAAGCCTCTTGGAGGCAAACAATGTCCGGCGCATGGAAGTTAATAAGTGCGCAAACGTTATCTTTGCGGTTGTCCCAACAATTAACGCCATCTACATCATTTTTGTAGCGTATATTAAAGCTCATAATCCTTATAGAATTTTGATCAATGTTCATTAAAAATCCCTCCTAAATTATATCACATCTAAAAACCCCTGACTTTTTCGTGTTAGCCTTGCTAAAACGTACTCAAAACCGAAAGCTATGCGGTGTTGCGTACGGTTTGAAAATACGCGATAAAGTCAAAGCGGGCCTTTCAGAGGCTTCCTACCCCTTAACCGAGCCGCTCGTTACGCCATCAACATAAAACTTTTGCAGGGCAATGAATAAAATAGTTATAGGCAAGGCTATTAAAATACTGCCCGCTGCAAACCGTGTGAAATATTCGTCGATGAATTCACGCCTGAGCATGGTGTACAGACCTACTGCGGCTGTATATTTTTCGTAGTTGTCACCCATTAACACCCTTGCGAATATGAAGTCCATCCAAGGTGCCATAAAGGATGTAATTGCTGTATAGATAATAATGGGCTTTGAAAGCGGAATTATGATTGAGAAGAATATCCGTGCATTAGTTGCGCCGTCGATTTTTGCTGCTTCATCTAAAGTTTTTGGTATCATATCGAAAAAGCCCTTAGATACATAAAACTTTAGCCCCGCGCCCGCGGAAAAAACCATAATAAGTGCAGTAAGGCTTTGTGTCAAGCCAACGGTCTTTAAGACATAATAAACCGCTATCATAGACATAAAGCTTGGGAACATACCTAGTACAAGAGCCATATTCATGAATGGCTTTCGCATAAAGAATCGCATACGGCTCATAACATAAGCTGTTGCAATGGTGAAGAAGGTCGAGACTATGCAAGTGGCAACCGCAACATAAAACGTATTCAAATACCACTGTCCATAGTTGAAAATGCTTGTATCCGTAAACAGTCTTGTGTAGTTGCTCAGTGTAAATGTTTCAGGGATAATATTTGAAACAAATGCACCCCTTTCGGCTCTGAATGACGTTAGGATTATCCAAATAATAGGCAAAACCCAAATAATAGAAAGCAGCGAAAGGAATATATATGCAACCACATTAGATATTTTATTTGCAAGCTTTACACTTTTTATCATGAAAATTCCTCCTCCTTTTTATAAGACGGTGTAAGACGGAAGGTAGACAGAGATAAGACAATGGATATTATGAAAACGATAATACCTATCGTAGAAGCCAAGTTATAGTCTCCGTTTACAGAGGTCAGCCTATATAACCACGTAACCAAAAGGTCGGTTTTTCCGGCTTGGAAATAATCAGTTGAGGAGGGATTACCCTCTGTTAGTAAGTAAATTACGCTAAAGTTGTTTATATTACCGATAAATGAGGTTATAAGGTGAGGTGCCATAACGAAAAGCAAGTGCGGTAATGTTATTTTTAAGAAGGTATCTATCACAGATGCTCCATCGATTTTGGCAGATTCATACTGATCCTCGGGTATATTCATCAAAATACCGGTTGTTATCAGCATTGTATAAGGAACGCCAATCCAAATGTTAACCATAATAACGGAGATTCTTGCAAGCGTCGGGTCGGTTAAGAACGGGATACGCGTGGTAATTAGGTTAAGTTTTAATAGAATTTCGTTTATAGGGCCGTAATCATTAAGCAAATTACGCATAACCAACAACGATATAAACTGAGGTACTGCTATAGTCGTTACAAAAATAGTACGCCAAAACTTTTTGAGCTTGATGCCTTTTTTGTTAATAAGCATTGCGAGCAAGGTGCCAAAAACATAACAGGTGGTTGTTGCACTTATCGCCCAGACCAACGTCCACTGCAAGATTGGCACAAAGGTTTTAACAAGCTTAGGGTTAGAGAATAAGATACTACTGAAATTTTGCAAGCCAATCCAAGTAAAAAGATTTCCCGGAGGCTGATGCGTAGAGTCGAAGTTTGTGAAAGCTATTAAAATCATAAAGACAAGCGGCAAAACGGTGAAAATAACAATTGCAAGAACCGGAAATGTCAATAGCGAAACATGAAATTTGTCGTCTATGAACATGGTGAATTTCTGTTTAAAACTCGGCAGTTTCTTGCCTCTTAACAAAAGCTCTTGGTTATTATAGGCGGATTTAATACTTACGCAATAAACGTAAATAAAAATCATAATTAAAACAATGGTTATAACGCCATTGATAAGCATAAGCATTGAATTATCTCCGGGAACCAAGACGTTTATTTGCCTTTCCTGGCTGAAAACCCAATCCTGTAATTTTGTGCCTAGGGTAAGCAGTCCTTTAAGGTTTTTGATACCTATTGTTAAAATAAAGTAAATAAAAGCGATTTCAGTAGCCAAGTATAAAAAACCGCTTAAAAATTGTTTCTTAATAAAATGAGAGAAACCCATTATGGCATAAGACAATTTTATATCCAGTTTAGACATACGACACTCCTTTCATTTAGGGCATCTCGAAAAAATAAGCCATCCAATTTCTCAATGCCTAAAAAAGGGGCAGAGATTTTAAAACCCCGCCCCCTTGTCAACTATAAATTATTTCGCTTTAATATCTTGAACCAAGTTGTCTAACTTTGTCTGCATCTCATCGGCTGAGATTAAACCCGCATAATCATCTTTGATGAACGCGGCCATAGGTGTCCAATACTTGCTCATCTGTGGAGAAGCAGGCATAGGAATTGAATGCTGCAATTGCTCAACAACCGTCTTGAGTGTTTCATCATTTGTTATTTCTGATTTTTGAGACACAACCTTGTTTGTAGGCAAGAGGTTGCGGTCTTTGAATCTCTTAAACTGGTTATCTTCGTTAGAAAGGAAAGCCGCAAGTGCCATTGCTTCTTCAGGGAACTTAGTTGAGGATTTAACCGCAAACATCTTAAAGCCTGCGAACGAAACCATTTTCTTATCTTCGTCACCGAAGTTTATAGCCGGAAGTGTAGCCACGCCGTAGTTATCACCTAAAGCCTCTTTAAATGTAGCAGCTTTCCAAGGACCATCATAGTATGCGCCCAATGTGCCTTCTTTAAACATAGTTGCAGCGGTATCGCCATTTATGCTCAAGGTATTTCTGTCTTTTAACTTAGCAATATAGTTTGCAACAGCTAAGCCTTCAGGGCTGTTGAACGTTACAGTTTCAGCATCCTGGCCGTTCTTGCCGAAAAGCTCACAGCCGTTAGCAAAGAAAAATGCTGTAGATTTATAAGCGCTGCCAAAGTCGTTTGCAAACTTTGTAACGTTAGATTCTGTAGCTTTTTCAAGCATAGTATCCAATGACTTAACATCTTCTTCTGTGAAAATTCTCTTGTCATAGGTCAAATAGTAGGTCTCGGATGTAGTCGGATATCCGTAAACCTTACCACCGTAGCTTGCCGCATTTACCGCGCCTTCAATATTGTTGTTCTTTACATCATCCGCGTACTTTGTATTTTCATAAAGTGCACCCGCAGCAACCAAAGCACCAACT
The DNA here is from genome assembly GCA_964412725.1 of uncultured Eubacteriales bacterium. Classification (GTDB taxonomy): domain Bacteria; phylum Bacillota; class Clostridia; order Lachnospirales; family CAYPQA01; genus CAYPQA01. The sequence goes on along the minus strand of CAYPQA010000188.1, from coordinate 1,644 downwards.
TGGTCGTGAGGTATGGAGAACACGTCCGCCGCAGCATCAATATCCTTTAAAACTTCTTCTCTTGCGCCGCCTTCTTCGACAACTCTTATAGTAATATCATAGGTCTTGTCTGTATTTTGTGACTTGAAGCTTTCTACCATTTCAGTCAACATCTTTTGGTCTTCTGCACCGCCCCAGACAGTAAGCTTAGCTGTGGATTTTGATGAATCGCCGGAAGGCGTGGTTGATGGCTGAGTTGTTGCACAGCCAACAGAAGAGGCTAATAGTGTTAAAGCCAGAGTTGATAAAGTTAAAATTTTAGATAAATTCTTTTTCAAAGTAAACACTCCTTTAAAATTATTTATTGCAATATTGGTCGCCTCTAAAAGTCCCTCGCTTGCGCTGGTTTCGCTCGGGTTTTTAGAAGTGCACTATTATTGTTCCAACTTATCAATATAATATTTCTTTGACGGACTCTCCTTCCTGAATAATTAAATTAGAAATTTTATGTTTAGGTGAAACACCAATTTCTACAGCTTCTAAAATAAGCTCAACTGCCGTTTCTGTCATTTCTGCTATGGGTTGCTTTAAGGTTGTTATGGCTGGGTTATAATACTTGTTTAGCTCTAATCCGTCATAACCTATGATGGAAATATCTTCGGGAATCCGCAAATTACAATCTACAATAGCTTTTGCAACTCCCATAGCCATGATATCCGACATAGCGAAAACGGCGGTAAATTGCTTTCCTTCTTCAAGTGCGGATTTTGTATTTGCATATGCCTCTTTAGCGGTAAAGGTACTGTGTATCATCACAACATCATCAAGCGTCATATTTATTTCGCTTAACCGCTTAATAACCCCGTCATATCTAAGCCCGGATGTAGCATATTTCTCATAAGCACCGCCAACAATTGCTAATTTTCGGTGGCCTTTGGAGATTAAGTAATCAACCGCTAAATATCCTCCGTGTACGTCATCCACGCTAACACTTGACAAGTTCTCATACGGCAATCCTGCGGCCGATGTTGTAACGGCCACACAAGGTACGGTAATTTTTCCAAACCTAAGCTTAAAGTCATTATAGTCTGCGTTCAGAAAAATAATGCCTTTAGGCTTTCTTTCGTTAATCAAATGCAAGGCCACATTAATCTCGTCACCTTTATCGGTAACATAATTTACGATTATCGTATAGCCCCTCTTACTAATAAGCTTTTGCATTTCCTCCAACATATAGAGGAAGAAGATGTTGTACATACCTTTTACGATAATAGCTATGCTTGTAGAACTTCCGGCTTTAAGGTGTCTTGCATTATCATTAGGTATATACTTGTGCTTTTCAATAATCTCCATAATACGTTGCTTGGTTTCCGGAGACACGTCAGGGTGATTGTTTATAGTGCGCGATACTGTGCTGACCCCTACTCCTGCGAGTCTGGCTATGTCTTTTATATTTACGCCCTTCATAATGTACCCTCCATTGTTTAATTTTTGGTATCGTTACCGGAAACGTTACCAAAAACAGGTACATATTACCATATTATTTTTAAAAGCACAAGTTTTTTTGAATATTTTACTGCATAATTCATAAAAGCTGCAATTGTTTTTAGAGCTTGCAAACTTGTGGACGTAAAACTTCACGTGCAAGTTTGCACATCATTCCGG
>CAYPQA010000187.1:0-5702 GCA_964412725.1 uncultured Eubacteriales bacterium | reverse complement strand
TACATTTAGCACGGTCAACAATGCGTATATCTTCAATTTTTTGTATTAATTTTGTATTTTCCGCTTGCATTGTTTTTAATTTGTTTTGTGCGGCTTTGGCAAGTTTTAGTGCTGACCAAAAAAGATTTCTGTTAATAGGTTTTGAAATGGTGATTACTCCATAGTCCTCAACAACATCGGATACCTCGTCATAGCACTCACTTTTTACGACAAGGATTACTTGGCTTATGCCATTCTTTGCGACATCCCGCGATAAACTTTCGCCGGATTCATCACGAAGCGGAGCGTTGATTATAACCAAGTCAAAATCCTGTTCAACCAGTAAACGCCTTGCTTCCGAACAAGATGGTACGGTGACAACTCTGCTTAGGGAAAATGAGTGCAAAACTTCTGAAAAAAAAGTAATGCTTTTTTCCGTATTTGAAACAATCAAAGCAGTTTTCATAAAATCGCCACCCTTCAAATTAATTTAAGCTCGTAGGTTAAATAAACCTAAAATATCTCTCCTTACAGAAGTTTTCTTTATCTTCAGCTTCATTCCAACCCGCCGCTTCTTCTTTCTTTATATCAAGATATTTAGTAAGCATCTCCTCGCCAATGACACTTTTCACAAGCTCCGAACTTTCGGCAAGCATAATCGCATCGTCAAGATTTTCGGGTAACGTGCAAAGTTTTTTTGTTATGCTTTCATCCGCCTTGTATAAATCTATATCAACAGCCGGAGTTAATGGAAGTTCCTTTTCTATTCCGTCAAGCCCTGCTCCGATAATGAGTGCAAAGGCAAGGTAAGGGTTGGCAGACGGGTCGGGAGAACGCAGTTCCATACGTACCTTTTCACCGATTGCAGCCGGAATTCTCACAAGCTGTGAACGATTTTGGTGTGACCACGACACAAACTTAGGAGCTTCAAATTTACCGAAACGCTCATAGGAATTTGCTATGGGATTTAGAAACAGGGTTATTTCAGGTGCCTTCTGCAAAATGCCTGCAATAAAGCTCTCAGCTACCTTTGAATGTTCCCCTTCTTTATTTTTAAATATATTTAATCCGTTTTGCGATAAAGAAATATTTATATGAAGTCCGCTTCCGCTGTGAGCGTTTAATGGTTTTGGCATAAATGAAGCAAAAAGACCGTTTCGTGCGGCAATTGCTTTTACAACCGACTTAAAGGTCATAAGATTATCTGCGCAGCTTAAAGCATCACTGTACTTAAAATCAATTTCATTTTGCCCCGGCCCCTGTTCATGGTGTGAAGTCTCCGGCTTTAATCCCATTTCTTCAAGACATAAGCATATTTCACGCCGAATATTCTCACCCTTGTCCAGAGGTGCAATATCAAGATAACCGCCGTAATCAAGAGTGTTTTGAGTAGGCTCTCCGTTTTCATCTGTCTTAAAAAGATAAAACTCGCACTCCGCTCCGATTTTGCATACATAACTACGTCCAAAATCGTTGGGCATTTCCTCACAGCGTTTTATCATTTGTTTTAAGATGTACCTGCTGTCATGTGTGAACACGGATTTATTAGGATTTTTTATGTCACAGTAAAAACGTACAACCCGCCCCGGGCCTGGTCGCCAAGGCAAAACATTCAAGGTAGCTGGGTCAGGGAAGAGGAGCAAATCCGACTTGGTCACATCTCTGAATCCTTTGATTGCCGAAGCGTCAAAGGATATGCCGTTTTCAAAGGCAACTCTAAGCTCATCAGGCATTATTGATATATTTTTCGCGTTACCAAACGGATCGCAGAAAGCAAGCTTAATAAACTTTACATCATTTTCTTTTACAAACGACAACACCTCGTTCGCTGTGTTAGTCATACTTCATTCCTCCTATTCAACCGTAACGCTTTTTGCTAAATTTCTGGGCTTATCTATATCTAAGCCTTTATTAGCCGCTACATAATAGCTAAATAACTGTAAAACTATAACAGATAAAGTAGGCGAAAAGAGTTCTTCTATTTGTGGTATTTCCATCGTAAACAGCTTTTCATTTGTTTGCATTGTCTGGCAGTTACCTATCAAAAGCACCTTTGCTCCACGGCTTATTACTTGTTCTATATTGCTTGCGATTTTCGGAGCAAGCCGTTTGCAGCTTGATATAGCAACTACCAATGTGTTTTCTTCAATAAGTGATATTGTACCGTGTTTTAACTCTCCTCCGGCGTATGCTTCCGAATGAATATAGGATATTTCTTTAAGTTTTAATGAGCCTTCAAGAGCTATTGCATAATCAATGTTTCTGCCAATGAAAAATATACTTTTGTATGCTATACAAGTAGCTGCATATTGTTGAATATCGTCTACTTTTGATAAAATTTCGTTTACAGCTACTGGCAATGCTTTTATTTCATTAATTAATTTTTCCCTTTCAGTTTTGCTTATTCTATTTAACTTACTTGCAAATTCAACTGCAAGGGTATAAAGGAGTATAAGCTGTGCCGAAAATGCTTTGGTTGTTGCTACCGATATTTCAGGGCCTGCTACGGTGTAGATGGTATAATCTGTTTCTTTTGCGATTGTACTCCCGATAACATTAACAATAGAAAGTGTTGTTGCACCTTGCTTTTTGGCTTCCCTCATGGCGGCAATGGTATCTGCTGTTTCTCCTGATTGGCTTATTAAAATAACAAGGGTTTTTTCATCAATAATTGCGTCCTTATACCGAAATTCACTGGCCAAATCTACTTCAACCGAAATTCTGCATAACCTTTCAAACACATATTTAGCCACTACACCTGCGTTAAAGGCTGAGCCACAAGCCGTGATAACCACCTTGTTAAACTTTGAAACATCAAGGCTATCAATAACTTCTTTATTCTCACCGCTACCCAAAGTTGAACTAAGCGTATGTTCAAGAACCTTTGGCTGCTCCATAATTTCTTTAAGCATAAAGTGAGGATATCCGCCTTTTTCAGCACTATCAAAACTCCACGATATTGTCTCATAGTGTTTTTCAATGCTTTCTTTATCAGCATTATAAAAAGCAATCTTATCTTTTTCCAGTATGGCGATTTCCTTGTCGTTCAAATAATAAACCGTCGTAGTATATCGCAGTAATGCCGGAACATCTGAAGCTATATAGTTTCCATTTTTCGATGCACCGATAATAAGTGGATTATCTTTTTTAATGGCAATCAATCTTTCGGGCTCATCTAAGCACATAATTCCCAAAGCATAAGAACCCTCCAAAGAATTTGCCACCTTAATAACAGTGTCCATTACATCGCCTTTATAGTAATACTCAGCAAGCTGTGCAATGACCTCACTATCTGTTTCGGAGATAAACTTAACCCCTTTTGCAGTTAATTTATCTCTAAGCTGTTTATAGTTTTCGATAATACCATTATGCACAACGGCGATCTTATTTTTGCTTCCCAAATGTGGGTGAGAATTTACGTTTGAGGGCTCGCCGTGTGTTGCCCAACGTGTATGTCCTATTCCGATAAATCCGCTTACGGGATTTTTCTCAATTTCTGTTTCTAAAACCGATAAACGGCCCTTTTTCTTTACCACTTCAAAGTTATTGTTTGAATAAACGGCTATTCCGGCTGAATCATATCCTCTGTACTCCAACTTCTTTAATCCGTCAAGTATAATCGGAACAGCATTATCGTTTCCGACATAACCGATTATTCCACACATAAATAATCCTCCCCTTAATTTGCAACGTAAAGCTGTTTATATGGATTTTTTGCATTTGCTTTGAGTTTGTAAAATTGTCCAGATAACAGCTCATCTATATTCATATGAAAGTCATCCGCATATTCACAAAGAACAGGCTTTATTTCCTCCAAATCGCTCTCGGTTGCGATTTCTGCTGTAACCTGAGCTGGAAGTCCAACAAGTTCATCTTTACATCTTATGAATATAGTGCCGCCGTGCATACCTGTTCCTGTGAAGTTTCCCACAGGAACACCTTCACAGTCAAGTCCTAAAACAACTATTAAACCTCCGGCAAGGTATTCTCCTAAAAAACTGCCAACCTTACCCCCGACAACAATGACGGGGCGTTTTTCAAGGCCGTTTTTTGGACTGTATTGCTTCATGTGTATTCCGGTTCGATATCCTGCGCTACCGCGTACAAATATTTTACCGCCTCGCATAGCATAACCCAACGCATCTCCCGCATTACCGTCAATGATGATTTTACCATCATTCATCGTGTCGCCCACAGCATCTTGTGCATTACCATTTACTGTTATAACTGCACCATTAAGGTATGCACCCAAAGCATTTCCGGGAGTACCGTTGATAGTTATGTTTTTACCGCCGTTATTTGCGCCATTAAGTCCTGCGCCGATAAAACGTTGACCATAGCAGTTATCTATACAGACATCCTCATCAGCTGTCTTAATCTTCGCATTCAATTCTTGAAAATCCACATTTAAAGCATCAAACCTCACTTGAACCACCACCTAATTTCAAATTCCTATCCTCTTTAGTAAATGCCATAAGCCCCGGTTTTTTGCATATAAGCTCAAAATCAATCGTATCAAGAGGCGTCCTCTCTCTTATTATACTAGTATAAATTCCGGCCTTTTCAACATTTCCAATCAGTATATAACCGTTCAATCGATTATCGCTGTAAAACAGCTTTTTATAATTCTTTCCGTCAGCTTCGATATAGGTTTCTCCGACATAGTTACCGGCTGTTATGATGTGAAGCCCAAAAAATCCAATTGCATTCATAGGGATTGCTTTGTTAAATTCTGCATTGTGCTCGGCAGTATACCCTCCCGCCATATTAATTCCCGCAACTTCACCCTGCATATAAGCATTCGGCAAAAGAGCCATAATTTTATTTTGCCCGCTCGATATATCAATGCTTTGGGTGCAATCTCCGGCGGCATAAATATCGTTGCTTGAGGTTTTACATTTGCTGTCTATAACAATGGCTTTTTCAATTTCTGCTATTCCTTGCAAGAGTGAGGTGTTTGGGCGAACACCAACTGCCAAAACCAATATGTCAAATGCTATTTCCTCATCATTCGCGAGTACAGCCGTATTTTTTGAAAACCGCTTAACACTGTTTGAAAGTTTAAATGTAACGCCTTTATCTTCAAGATGATTTTGAATTAACCTTGAGCCGTCATCATCTAAAATACTCGAAAGCACTCTTGAAGATAAGTCAGCGACAGTAACACTTTCGACTCTTTCTAAAATTCCTTCGGCACATTTAAGTCCGATAAGCCCGGCTCCAACAATCAAAACCCTTGAATCTTTATTAAGCACCGTGTTTAATGCTTTGGCATCATCAAGGCTCATAAATGTAAATTTGTTATTCACTGTATCAAGTCCGTCAAACGGAGGAACAAATGCGGATGAACCAGTGGCAACAAGCAACTTGTCATAAGAAATGCAAGTCTCATCTTGCAAAATTATTGTTTTTTCTTTTTCGCTTATATTAGTCACATTCATCCCTGAAATAAATGTCACATTATTTTTTTCATAAAAATTATCATCACGATATTTCATCTTTTGTTCGTTCGTTTTTCCAAGCAGAAGATAGGAAATAAGAGGACGTGAGTATGTATGGTAAGGCTCATTTGTTATAACGGTTATTTCACCTTGCTTGTCAATCTGCCTAATACCCTCTACCGCACCTATTCCTGCGGCTGAATTACCTATGATAACATATCTCAATTTATTTACCCCCTTTCCTCAAATACGATTGCACCGTTAGGGCAACCCTCAACACAT
>CAYPQA010000186.1:0-5825 GCA_964412725.1 uncultured Eubacteriales bacterium | reverse complement strand
AAGGATATTATAATAGAGCCGTTTAATAAGAAAGCCTTAAATCCAAACAGCTATAATCTTAGACTTAATGATGAGCTTTTGGTCTATGATGAGAAATTCTTAGATATGAAAATTCTAAACAAAACAAAGGAAGTTAAAATACCCGAAGATGGGCTTTTACTTGAACCGGGCAAGCTTTATCTTGGCCGCACGGTTGAATATACTGAAACAAAAAACCTGGTGCCTATGCTTGAAGGGCGTTCGTCTGTGGGACGACTTGGACTTTTTATTCATGTTACGGCAGGATTTGGGGATGTAGGCTTTAAGGGTTATTGGACTTTGGAAATTCATTGCATCGAACCTATAAAGATTTATCCTTTTGTGGAGATTTGTCAAATTTATTACCACACGCTTTTGGGTGAGTATATAAATTACTGTTCCGGTAAATACCAAGATAATAAGGGTATCCAACCCAGTCTTTTATATAAGGATTTTGGTACTTGTTAGAGTGGAGAGTGTATAATGTCAGATAAAACAGAGTTTGAGAAGGAATTGGAAGCACTGGAGAACATTGACACGGAGTCCGTTGAATATGATGAAACCGTCCCGGTAAACCCGGAGGATTTGCTTTATGATGAAGATGAGAAGGCAAACGATAAAAGGCCGCCCAGAAAATTGAGCCTTTTATCAAGAGCCTTGGAATTTCTTTCAAAGCTTGGCAAAAAGTCTGAGAAGGGTGCGGATTTTGAGAATTATTCCCATTTCAAGAAATATCTTAATGAAATGGATAAGAAAGATGAAAATTTTGCGGTTGCAACGGCTGTTGCAGAACTATGTGACGAGGCTTTGACCATTGCGCGTTCACGCGTATCCTTGGCCAACAAAATTCAGGTTATTGACGAGAGTGTAGCGGAGTTGGAATGCTTTAACCAGCTTAGCGACGAAGAAGCGTCCAAGTTTAAAAGTCTTTTAAACAGTTTCGTGTCGTTAACGCGTGAAGTTTCTGTTCTGCGTAACCAGATTATTGAATTTGATGGCGGTCTTATTAAGCTTACAAACCTTGAAGATGATGCTAATAAGGCTATTCCGGACATTGAAGAGGCGGAAAAGAATTTCCGCGCACTTCGTTCTGACATTAATTACTTGCGCGGTGAAAAATCCGAGCTTGAACATGAGAGAGCGTTGCTTATAAACGGCTATGACTTTGTAAACAAATTTTCTGTGGCTATGATAGTCATTTTTACTTTAACTGTACTTTTGCTCGGATACTTGGCTATATTTAACGGCGCACAGATTTTTTACCCGGCTACAATTCTTGTTGTGGTTCTTATAGGCGTTGTAACGCTTTGCTATTTTTTCAGAAGGCGTTTGAGATTTGAACTGCTTTTAAATCAGAAGAAACAAAAAAAAGCTATCGAACTTGTGAACAGAAAGATTGTTGTTCTGGCGCATTACAGGAATTTCTTAAGCTATGTATATACCAAGTATAAGGTAAGAAGTGCGAAAATGCTTAAGAGTAATATTTCTGATTTCCAACATTATAAACATATTTCTGCAAGACTTGACGCCGTGCGTAAAATTATGTACGAAACCGAAAGGCAGATTGAAGTCTTTTTACGCGAAAATAAATTTGGTAATATACGTTCCAGTATCGAAAAGTTTGCGAAAACTATTAATATAGACGATAAAAAACGCTATTATAACGACCTTGCAGAGCAAAAAACAGCTCTTGAAAATAATCTCAATGAGCTTGACAAGCGTCATGAAGAAATTTGGGATGCACTTGTCGAGCTTAACGAAAAGGATCGTTCATCCGAGCATATTATAGACAGGATAATCCAAGCTTACTTGGACGAAGTAACAAAGGTCATCGGAAAATTTTAAGGAGGCAATATGTTAGAAAAGAATTACAATCCTCATGCATCAGAGGACAAGATATACAAACGCTGGCTTGAAAAGAAATACTTCCATGCTGAGGTTGACAAAAGCAAAAAGCCATATACGATTGTTATTCCACCACCAAACATAACCGGTCAGCTTCATATGGGGCATGCGCTTGACAACGCAATGCAAGACATTCTTATAAGAACCAAACGTATGCAAGGTTTTAACGCGCTTTGGATGCCCGGAACAGACCATGCAAGCATTTCAACGGAGGTTAAAATCGTTGAAAAGATGGCTCAGGAAGGGCTTAAAAAGGAAGACATAGGTCGTGAGGCTTTTTTGGAGCGCGCTTGGGATTGGAAACAGCAATATGGAAACCGTATAGTAGAACAGCTTAAAAAGCTTGGCTCATCCTGCGATTGGGACAGAGAACGTTTTACCATGGACGAGGGACTTTCAAAGGCTGTTATTGAGGTTTTTGTTCGCCTTTATGAAGAAGGCTTGATATATAGAGGTAAGAAACTTATTAACTGGTGCCCTAAATGTATGACAACAATTTCTGACGCAGAGGTTGACCATGCTGATATGGCCGGACATTTCTGGCACTTCAAATACCCCATAGATGGTGGCGGGTTTATTGAATTTGCAACAACGCGCCCCGAAACTATGCTTGGTGATACGGCTGTTGCTGTAAATCCCACGGACGAACGCTATAAGGATTTGGTTGGCAAAACAGTTACAGTTCCGATTGTAAACAGGACTATACCTATCATAGCAGACCATTATGTTGAAAAGGAGTTCGGAACGGGTGTTGTTAAGATTACACCTGCACATGACCCTAACGACTTTGCGGTTGGCGAAAGGCATAACCTGCCCGTTATAAACATAATGAACGATGACGGCACGCTTAACGAGAATGCAGGCTCATACATGGGGCTTACAAAGTCCGAAGCAAGAGCGAAGATTGTTGAAGAATTTAAAGCCTTGGGTCTTTTAATTAAAATTGAGGATATAAGCCACTCTGTCGGCACGCACGAGCGTTGCAGCGAGGTTATAGAGCCTTTAATCAAAGAGCAATGGTTTGTGAAGATGGAAACCCTTGCAAAACCAGCTGTTGATGCTTATAAATCTGGCGAATTACGCATTATCCCTGAGCGTTTTGGTAAGATATACTTAAATTGGCTTGAAAATATAAGGGATTGGTGTATATCAAGGCAACTTTGGTGGGGTCACCGTATTCCGGCCTACTATTGTGAATGTGGCGAAATACATGTTTCGCGTACACCACTTAACACCTGTACTTGCGGAAAACCGCTTAGACAGGATGAGGATTGTCTTGACACTTGGTTCAGCTCCGCTCTTTGGCCATTTTCAACGCTTGGCTGGCCGGAAAACACAGATGAATTTAACCACTTTTATCCAACCTCTGTTTTGGTAACGGGTTATGACATTATATTTTTCTGGGTTATAAGAATGGTTTTCTCAGGCTTGCATCATACAGGCAAGCTGCCGTTCAAGGACGTACTTATCCACGGCATAATAAGGGATTCCGAAGGCCGCAAGATGAGCAAATCTCTTGGTAATGGTATCGATCCACTTGAAATTATAGATGAATACGGCTCTGACGCATTAAGACTTACCCTTATTATGGGAACTTCCCCGGGCAATGATTCGCGTTTCTATCTTGAACGCGTGCAATCAAACCGTAACTTCTTAAATAAAATCTGGAATGCGACGCGTTTCATTTTGATGAACGATGAGCAGGAGTCAACAAGCAAGGAAATTTTGCTCACAACCGTTGACAAATGGATTCTATCCCGTGTTAATACCGTTTCTAAGGAAACCACAGAGTGTATAGATCGCTATGATTTAGGACTTGCCGTTCAAAAGGTTTATGACTTTGTTTGGGATGAATTTTGCGATTGGTATATTGAGACGGTTAAACCACGCTTATATAATAAGGATGATGTAACTAGAGAGGCCGCTGTCACAACGCTCAAGAACGTTCTTATAAAGGCACTCAAACTTTTGCATCCGTTCCTTCCTTTTATAACAGAAGAAATTTTCACCTCCATTCAAACCGAAGAAGAAACAATCATGCTTGCGCCATGGCCTGTTTATGATGAGACCCTCAACTTCTCAAAAGAGGAATATGAGTTCGGTATGATTAAAGAAGCTGTGTCTTCCATAAGAAACCTGCGAACAGAAATGAACGTTCCGCCTTCAAAGAAGGTTAGCTTAACAGTCGTGTCAAGCGATGAAAATGTACGCAGAATTTTCGAGGAGGGCAAGGTATTCTTTTCTGGACTTGCTTTTGCAAGCAGTGTTAGCATTGTCTCGTCGTTTGAGGCCGATTCAAAGAGTGTAACCGTTGTTATCCCGAACGGTTTTATAAGCATGCCGTTTGCTGAACTGGTTGACATCTCAAAGGAAAAAGAACGTCTTGAAAACGAAAAAATACGTCTGCTTTCAGAGATTGACCGTATAGATAAAAAGCTTTCAAACGAAGGTTTCGTATCTAAGGCTCCTGCAAAGGTTATTGAAGAAGAAAAGGCCAAGCGTGAAAAGTATTCTTCACTGCTTTCACAAACAGAGAAACAAATAAGTGCATTATGACATATGAAGAAGCATTGAATTACATGGAAAAGGCTTCTGCCAAAGGAAATAAAAAAGGGCTTCCGTCTGTTGCGGAAGCCTTGTCTCTATTAGGCTCACCCCATGAAAAGTTGCGCTTTGTCCATGTTGCTGGAACAAACGGCAAGGGTTCAACGGTTGCGCTCATTTCAAGCGTGCTTATTGAATCTGGAATGAAGGTTGGAGTTTTCACATCTCCGCATCTTGATAAATACAACGAGCGCATCGCGATAAATGGAGAACCTATTTCGGATGATGACTTTGTCTCATCCATCGAATGTATACGAGACATAACCGAAAGCTTATTCGGCAAAGGATCAAGCTTTTCTTTTTTTGAACTCTTAACAATTATGGCTTTTGACTATTTCTATAGAAACGATGTAGATGTGGCGGTTATTGAAGTTGGGCTTGGCGGTCGATTGGATTCAACAAACATTTTGAAGAACCCCATGCTCTGCGTGATAACGACCATAGGCTTTGATCATATGGCTATCCTAGGCAACACACTTGAGCAGATTTCGCTGGAAAAGGCAGGGATCATCAAAGAAAATTCGCCAACCCTCTTGTATTCATGTACTAATTCCGTGTATAATACAATAAAAGAGGTCGCGGACGGTAGAGGTGCACCCTTCTATTGTTGCACTGAGTTTCAGACCACAGTTCTTAGCCGTACACTGACAGAAACAACTTTTAACCTTAAGGTTGATTTCGACGGTGGCTTTTATGACGAATGTCTGACCATACCTCTTTTGGGTGAGTATCAAGTATATAATGCTCAAAATGCGTTTATTGCTTGCCTGCTTTTAAAAAAATATGGCCTAAATATTTCATTAAATGACATCAAAAACGGCTTCAAAAATGTCTCTTGGCCTGGGCGTGCGGAAATTTTTGGCGGTGAGGGTAGACCCCTTCTGATACTGGATGGTGCGCATAATGTTGAAGGTTGTAAGGCGCATAAGAAAAACTTGTCCATATACTTTAAAGATAAAAGGATAATTTCAATCATAGGCATGCTTAGAGATAAGGAATATGAAAAAATGTTGCCGTTACTTTCAGGTGATATAAACATACTTTGCGGCATAAAATCGGAAAGAGCCTTACTTCCAGAAGAATTATCCCAATATATAAAATCCGACTATATTGCGGAAAACGCCGAAATTGCATTAGAAAAGGCACTAAGCCTTTGTGATACGGACACAATTATATCTGTGAGCGGCTCGTTATATCTCATTGCAGAATTCAGAAGGCTAATTAAGCATATACGCCTCAATTAAATCAATGGAGTTGATTATATGGACAATCCTACAGCTAATGCACAAAGTGGATTC
>CAYPQA010000185.1:0-5905 GCA_964412725.1 uncultured Eubacteriales bacterium | reverse complement strand
AGGGATTTATTCAATATGGACATTAACGCAATCACTGTTTAATAACTTACTCTTTATTTTAATTATGTGAGTCCTGCCTTCTTTTATAATCTTATAGCAGTCTCTTGTTTCGTCAATCACAGAAATTTCATTTGCATCTTGGATAACAATGGTGTCTATAACTTGGGTTGGTCGGAAACATATGCTTGAGCCTGATATATCTTTTTTATAAATCTCGGCCGTTGACTTTAAGATGGTAACCTTTGAATCCCCACCAAAGGGTTTGAGGTTCAATGGTAACATTGCACATCCGTGCGGTTTTAATAATAGCGTATGCCCAAAAATATTCTCTCCAAAGTCGTAGACGTTAACCTCTTTTTTTATCTCATCAAGGTTAATTATATGAAGATATTGTTCGTTATCGATATTGGCCGACCTTGTCATAAAAATACCGTGGAAGTCCATATAATCGTGACTTAATCTATTTCTAATCTCGACCTTCTCAAACAAAGTCTTTAACATTCCAAGCTGGCAATTGAAAAACGTGGTCATACAAACAATCTTGCTATTGCCTATCTCTTTATAGAAACCGCAGACCTCATCATTTTCGTAAACCCTTAAGAAAACATCTGCATTGTCTGTTTCAATGGTTTGAATTGCGTTGCTTGATGGGATTTCAAAATATTTGCCTTCAAATTCACCGCAAGGATAAATGGAGAAATTGTTGTTAGCTTCAAAATCAAACGAGCGTTTCAGCTTAACGCCAAGATAATCTGCAATCAAGCTACAAGGGTTACCCTCCATATCATAAAAAGGCAACTCTCCATAAATAAACGCATTCCCGCCTCTTTTCAAAAACCTTATCACATTTTGCTGTATATCTGCGGACATAAATCTACAGGAAGTAAGAACCAGCGTTTTTGATATATCAACTTTATCGCACAAGTCATTGCCCTGTATATCAAACGCAGGAAAGCTATGGTTTGTGAGCAGAAGGCTCTTTGCCAAGATGTTCCAAAGTCCTCCGTCTTGTATGCGCCGTATGTGGTTTTTAAAATCATTCTCACGTTTGCTTTTTGGGTAGCAATATTCTGTCATATAATAGTCAGGGATGAACGAAAATACCAAATTATCATACATCTCACACATTTCCGCCAATTTGTCTGCATTTGAACGTATTGTGGTTACAACTTCTTTATTCTTCTCAAAGACCGTATTCCTACGTCCAAGGTGGTCAATTGGCGCCGCGTAGCCATGCTTTTGCCCTGTTATTGCAATGCGATTGTTACCGTCCTTCATATCTCTTTCAAAGCGATAGTTCTCTCCTCCACTGAAAAGATAATAATTAAGCAGTCTGTTTCCTTGTGCAATAAACATACGCGTTTTGGAATCTGTTGCAAACGGCGAATATCTCATATCATAATTGAAAGAATAATCCCCGTTTCCGGCCTCAAATTCCAAGGATGTTAACGGCTGTTGTGAGGAATTTGTGGCGTCGGTAAAGATGTTTAGTAAATAAATATCCGCAAAGTTGTTTATGCCTATGTCACCGATGTAAATATCGCTTCCTGATATAGTGTCTTCAGAATTCCTATAGGTTTCATAAAGCTGACCTATCCCCATAGGATATCCCGTTGCCCTACTTCCGCCGCTTCCATGGATGTTTATTAGGAACACCGTATCTTTTATTCCGAATTCATAGCAATATCCCTTCAAAACATCCACATAGCGCTTGAACATCTCTCTCATGAAATATCCTAAGTCCTTATGATATCTTAAGGCAACATCCTCACTTGGAGAACGGAAAACAGAAACGGCTTTATCAAAGTTTGTTATATCAAACCCGTATCGTTCGGAGGCGTTATCGGAATATTTTTTATATAGCCATTGAATAAAGGCTCTAATGTTGAAATCACTTAGATTCGGACAGTTTGAAACCCAAGACAGCATTCCAATTTCGTTATCAAGTTGTATTGCAATAACCTTCCCATCGTTGCAGATAAGGTAGTTTGAAATTAAGCTAATTATTTGCTTGAACCAGCCCCTTACACAGGCTAGAAAATCCGGATGCATATAATCCAACGTTGGCGTCGTTGATAAATTGCCATTCCAAGTCATGGGTTTGAGGTGCGGATATTTCTTTGCAACCCAGTAGGGTATGCCTTCATTTTTCATCTCGGCCATGATGAAAGGCCCTGGTCTTAAGATTATATAAAGACCGTTATCCTGACAAAGCTCTATGAAGCCTTTAATAGCATGCTCTTCACGCGTTTGCCCCGTTAAGTCAAAGCAACCTTCTTCAAATTCGTGACAAAGCCAAGGAATATAAGTTGCAACCGCATTACAGCCGGTTTCTTTAAGTTCGTTGATAACCTTCTGCCAATTGCTCTTTTTAAGCCTATAATAATGTATCTCTCCGCTTAGGATTATTTCAGGCTTACCGTTAATAAGGATTTTCTTATCTTTAAATGTTATCATCTAACCCTGCCTCAATCTGTTATAAGAATTTCCAAAATCCCTGATGTTTCTAAAGCGTTTAAAATAGCCTCTTTAGAAATAACTATTCCGCCATTCCTGTATTTATTATTATTCTGAACGCCACTAATCTCTTTTCCGTTCGACAAAACCTTAATATTTTTTGTAGCAGACGTTGAAGATATGCGATATACAAACACAACATCTTTTCCAAAGCACTTATACTTGAACTTAAGCCCGTCAAGACTTTCTTTTAAAACAGGGTCAATTATCAAGCCTTTTTCGGAAATTCTTATACCGAGGATATTCGATATGACTTGGTTAAGATATATTCCCGGGCCGCTCGAATATATACGCCATCCACCCTTTATTCCTATCGAGCCATCCTTCAATTTATAGAAGTTATCATAATACTTATAACGGTCATTAAAATCGCCTTCTGAGCTACTGAAATAAGTGTTGCTTTGGCGCAGGTAAGTGTTTGGTACGGAATCTTTGATGTTTATTGGATTAACTTTGAACAGAGCCTCCCAAGCTTCATCGACCTTTCCAAGCTTAGCCATTGCCTCGATATACCGGATATGCGCATGCACATATTGTAAGCTTATTTCGCGCCCTACATTAGCCGCTTGTTCAGCACGCACAAAGTATTTGCAAACGCCTCCGTCGTAAACCGCAGGCTTATCCATTAAACGAACTCCGTCGGGGCATTTAAGGAACTCGTCTATTAATTCAACGTTTTTAGAAGCCTGTTCGTTGTCAACCAATTCTGCAATAATGCTTCTTGTTAACGGAAGAAGCCTGTACTTGATACCTGTCTTGTTATCCAATGGATGCAACATATAATTTATGGTTTTATCGTTTTCAAAATATGCAAAGCCAGCGATGACATCGTCCTTAATAAGGTATTTTTCAAACGACACTTTAATTCTTTGAGCAAGACTTGAAACATGTTCAGCATATTCGGAATAGTCCTTCATGCAAACATCTCCAAGTTTTTTGAAAACTTGATAAGCCAGAGCCACAGTCCATGCACTGACCAAATTCCTTTTGAGTTCCTCGTTAGCAGGTTGAAGCGTGTCGTCCCAATCGCCGCCCGCATAAGAAATTAGGTCTGTTCCGTACAAGAAACGTTCCTCTATGGTCACTATAGCCGCTTTAAGATGTTCAAGTATGGTCTGGCTTTCTTGGGTTGGCTCGCAGTTACCCAAATGCCTGAAAGTGCATTTTTCCTCAAGGATAGAATAGTCCCCGCTTGCAGCTATGTAATCCCCGACGCACTTTATTGGCCAGAAAACTACATCACCATGGCAATCACCGGCTTGTATTCTATACTTATCGAACATAAACCATTGCGGCCATTCTTTGTTTTCATAGTATTGATGTTCAAATATTTTTACAATTATCTTTCTTGCAAGCTCAAAGTTGTGTGTGGCTATGAAGTATTCAATAGGCCCTTGGCAAACATCCCTCGTTCCCCATGCGGCTCCTCCGGGTTGCTCAAGTCCATGCGGCACTGAAAAATGAATCATAGCATTATGCGTATACCACCATACTATTTCATTGATTTTTTCAATCTGGTTCTTGTCTTCTCCGGTGGCTTCAAGCTCGAAGTTGTTGATAAGAGATTTATAGAAACCCTTGTAAATATCAAATTCTGATGCAAAATCCCTGCGCTTTAATTCCGATGTCTTTAATGTTTCCAAGTTGCCTTCAATAATCAATTGGAAATTACAGCTTTGCTTTACATCAAGGGTCAAAAGCGTTCCGTTATAGGAATTCCCGTTTTCAAAGAACACCCTATCATCGTTGAATGTGTATTCTGCTCCTACAATGCCCATTACATAATTCAGATTCTTGTATGGGCTGTGCGGATTAACCTGATGTGGTGTTATTTGCAAAACTCCGTTAACTTGTTCAACATTAACCGGGTTAATAAACTCATGTTCTCCCATAACAAGTTGGTTGGTTATGATAAAGTTGTATTTAACCTGATTCTTTGAATGCACTTCAAGCACAAGCTCTGCGCTGTCTGCAACCGTAAATGAGGTTACAGTGAGTAAATCGTCCTTAATCTTATAATACCACTTTGAGAAGTTAAGTCCCATTTCGTAAGCCGCAGGCAGTGTTAGTAACCTGTATTCGTTATCAACACAGACATAAATCCTTTGTCCGGAGTTTTTCAAAATATTTAAAAAGCCTCTTGAAGCGGACATAAGCTTATTCAAAGATGTGTTGCCGCACACAACTTGGGCGTTGAACAAACCATACATATAGTTCGTAGATGTGATTAGCCCTTTTGAAATATCTTGTGATGAAGGCTTTGTGAGTATAATGTGCCCATGCGGACGCTCAATGCCAACTTCCTTTTCTGCCATAACAACGTGGGTATGAGATGGAGTAAAGAATGAAAGCAGCTTGCCGCTTTGAACCTCTTCAAGTTTCTTTTCTGGAAAAATCTGATTTAATTCATCTTTACTCAAATCTTGCGAAACAAACGGTGCGCCGAATTCCTTTTTAACAACAACCGGCTCGGACTCTGTCAATTCAGCCTTAAAATCTATACTTTCATAAGCTTTTTTAATTTCACTTTGAAAGTATAAATCATTAATAGCTGTTTTTAGGTCTTCTTTAAAAAGGCCATAAAAGGCAAAAGACTTATTGCCATTCAACACGAATTTCTCAGTTTGCAACGCTATAAACGAAAGCTCGTACTGATAATTAACGTTAGGCAAATCAGTTTTAAGAGCTTTCGGATAGTGGGTTTTTCTATAGTCATTTCCGAAGAATTGAGTTGCGTCAGTTGAATATCCAACAATCTTTTGGTTTAAGCACCCCTGTTGAAGGTATGGATATTTGCCTCCTTGGGACTGGTTCTGCCTTGAACTTACTGTGTATCCGTATTGACCTTCAATAATACTGTGGCCTAAATACTGGCTCATGTAAAGTTCATTTGTTAAAATGCCGCCTTTTGTTGCAACTCCGAGGTCTTGGGTATAGACAAAGTCTATCGAACCGTTTCGATAAGCGAACAAATCCACCTGCCAGAACCAAACGCCTTCATCGGATAAAATAAATGCAACCTTATAATCCACACCGGCTTCGTTTCCAGAAAAGACAACCCTATCCTTTGCGTAACTGACTTTGGACTTTGAATTAACACCCAACAATGGATACGCCTTTATGCCATCATCTTCATAAGCCCGCAGATAAATGTTATTACATGAGCCATCTTTTTGGTTACCCTGATAGGCATTAATCATAAAATCCCCATACTTCAACTCAAAAACATCTCCGCTTTCAAAAAAAGAAAAGCTCGACTTACCTTTACACAAATTAACTAATCGTTCATTTTGTTTGAATGTCAAGATGATATAACCTCCTTTAAATAATTTAAAATAGGCGGTTGAAAAACTCATAAACACCTATTTTACAACAAATTTCACTATAA
>CAYPQA010000184.1:0-5950 GCA_964412725.1 uncultured Eubacteriales bacterium | reverse complement strand
GACCTTTAATCTGATAACTTTTTACAATAAGGTAGACAAAAAACAAGAAGACGATGATTACAAATATAAGTGCTATAACAGCATCCTCACTATCAATATCACTTAAGCCTACAAAAATTACAATCAGAAAAAATGAACCTCCAGTATACCCTACGATGCCTGCAAGCTTGCTGAAAATAGAGTTTGCTAGAACGGATTTGTTTGATTTGTCCATAATAGATAAAGTCCTCCTTAAATAGTTTTTAGCATTAAAATGCTTGGCTTTATGGCAATTATAGCATTTAAAATATGTATTGTCTATAAACGTAACTTGTGATTGCTGTAATTCAATGAGTTGATCTTTCATCAACGGATATTTATTGAATACAAAGCTTAGTTATGTTACTATGAAAAAAACAAACACAAAGGAGGTCTGCAATGGAAAACATAAAAATTCAGCAACCATTAAGTCTGTTTGAAAATGTAAAAAAGTATGGCACAGAGGAGTTGGCGTACAAAATAGCATATGGCAAACCTTTGTCCGAGTCATCTACAACCGAAGAATGCATTGAGTGGGTGGAATTTATTTCACGCGAATTAGAGGCTAATTTTGACGAGCCCAACATAAAACTTATACGCCAAGGCTGTTATTGCACTGAAAACGGCAAATTGGACGAGAATAAGCAATGGCTGAAGGACATTTATACGCATTCAAGGGATATTTCCGAATTTGTTGATAAGGTTAACGAGAGTGGAGCGGGTTGGTATATAGAGCACGGAGCTATCTACACCAAGTTTTTTGATTGTTCCTGCCCTATGCTTGAAGGCATTGAGCACCTTCAAACAAAAACATGGTGCCATTGCACGGCCGGATTTGTAAAAGAAATATTTGAATATGTTCTTGGCGCTGAGATTGACGCAGAGATTATCAAGAGTATAAAGATAGGTGACCCGTTTTGTCTGGTTATGGTACGCAGAAAAGACGGACTGCCCTTAAGCGGCATTTAGGAGGTAAAAAAAAGAGGCAATTGCAGATTTGATTTTCAAATCTGCAATTGCCTCTTTTTGGTTGGTTGTTTCTTTCAGAAATTTAATCACTTAGCGTCTTTACTTTTGTTCACAAATTCACTAACCAAATTTTCAATAACAGCAGCCTGACTGGACAACTCTTGACTTGAAGCAGCACTTTCTTCAGCAAGGGCCGTGTTTTCCTGTACAGACCTAATTATGTCACCAATTTCTTTGTTTATATTATTGATAACTGAAATTTGATCGTTAGCATACTTGGAGATTGTATGAGTGCTTTCATTACATTCGTTAATACCGGATACAATATGTCCGAAGCTTTCGGCTGTGGATTTCATAAGATTTTCTGCGGTTGTAACCTTCTCTATGGAATTGCCTATAAGCACGTTACTGTTGTTAGCTGCATCTTTACTTTTTGAAGCTAAATTACGCACTTCCTCAGCAACCACAGCAAAACCTTTACCGGCTTGACCGGCTCTTGCGGCTTCAACAGAGGCATTTAATGCTAAGAGGTTTGTTTGGAAGGCGATATCCTCAATGTTTTTTATAATTTTAAATATAGAGTGGTTAGCGTCAGACATCTGTTGGATGGCTTCCAGCATGGTGTTCATTTGTTTTGTGCCAACCTCTGCCTTTGCTTTGATTTCATCGGTAGCCCTTAAAGCTTTTGCTGTAGCCTCACTTGTTGCACCAGACTTACTTATAAGGTTTTCAAATGCATCGGATAGCTTATCCATAAATTCAGATTGAATCATCGCACTTGAGGCTGATCTCTGGCTGCTTTCGGATAGAGATGATGAAACAGAAACCAATGTTTGACATGCGTCTCTGACGTTAACGCCTAGGCTTGTTTTTGATTCCATATCTTTAAGCTTAGAAATATCCTGTACAACTTCGATATGACCAACCTTGTTATTATTTTCATCGTACAGGTATTCAACGTTAACCTGGAAGTCCATGCCCAATTGACTAAAGAAAGTAATGGGCTGTCCTTTTCTTAAGCAACTGATACCACAATTTTCTGTTTTACATATACCCGCACCCCAATTACTGCAGTGTTTCCCGATTACATCATCACGTTTAATTTTGAGCATGAGTTCCACAGGCCTGTTAATAAATGTCCAGTTCATGTTCATATCTGTAACAGAAATGGGGAACGGAATTGAATCCAACATGCTTTTGTACCAAACTGTATTTCTTCTTACTGCTTTTGAAATTATGTTCATTTGCTGAGGGATTAAAGCAAAATCTCCTTGTAAATCCTTAGGCAACTGGGTTTCTGTAAGTTTGCCAACACTTACATTTTCGGAAACCTCAGACACCCATAAAATAAGCTTGTTTAATTTTTCTCTTAAGTTTTGCAAAGCTGTTAATGCTTCATTGCCTTTAGATAATGCACCTGTTTTTACTTGGCCTTGTGCAAGCGCATTTATTTCATTTTGGAGCTCTGAAACCAAACCGCTATATACTCCTGCAATCGCATTGGCTTGGGTGCAAATCTCAGCCCAGACACCTTTATATTTGTTCGTGTCAATACGGTATTCTTTATTGCCTTTTTGAAGTTCTTGGCACATCAATGATAATTCTTTAGGCAACCTTTCTAATTGTTCAACAGGCAATAGGTCACCTAAAGCGTTTGAACTCAAACTGCCTTGTTTTAATGCATCGGAGATTTCCTTGCCAAAGGTTGACATAGTAGCCAAAACATTTCTAACTGTGAAAAATGCAATAACTATTGCAAGAATAAGAGATATAATCAACGTAATGATATGTATCCCTTGCGGTAGAAAAAGTCCTGCAACACCTGAGATTAGTACCAAAACAATTATACTTATTAAACCAACCAATAATTGTTTCTTAGTTTGACTTTCCCACTCCCTGTTCACTATAAATACTCCTCCTTAATTTAAGTTATACTAATTATTATTCGCATTGTTAATTATAACTTATAAATTCCTTTGTTTCAACATGCAATATTAAATTGCACATAAAAAAATTTCTCTATCAAACTTTTGAACATTTCAGCAATAGACATATAAAAAACCTAAATGTAGAGCGTTCTTTTGGTTGGCTTGATGATTACCGCTTGTTATGGAAAAACTGTGAACGGAAAATACATAATACCCCTACAAGCTACCAAGTTGGCATTTATTTCTTTACTACTACGCAGATATTAAACAGGCTCTTAGAATAATGTCACCGTATTGTCATTTTGGTGGGTTATAATAAGCGTATAACAAAACTAAGGAGCTGATTACTTGGAAATCTTACGTTGCCAAAATGTTACAAAAGCTTATGGAAGTGGGTCAACACAGGTTTTTGCACTTAACGACATAAGCCTTACGGTTCAAAAAGGTGAGTTCGTTGCTATTGTTGGGGCTTCGGGTTCGGGAAAGTCCACTCTTTTGCATGTGTTGGGCGGAGTTGACCGCCCCGACAAAGGCAACATATTTATTGAGGATACGGACATATCCACATTAAGCGAACAACAGCTTGCGGTTTTCAGACGCCGTAAGGTTGGACTGATCTATCAGTTTTATAATCTTATACCAACCCTTGATGTAAAGAAAAATATCCTTCTGCCTATGTTGCTTGACGACAGAAAGCCCCAATCCGAACGGTTTGAGGAAATCGTGTCGTCATTGGGCTTGAACGATTTACTGCGCCATATGCCCGGACAGCTTTCGGGAGGTCAGCAACAAAGGGTTGCAATTGCTCGAAGTTTGATATACCGTCCGTCTATACTATTGGCGGATGAGCCTACGGGTAATTTGGATCGCAAAAATTCCCAGGAAATATCGGAATTATTACACATTTCGCAAAAACGTTTTCAACAAACAATTCTTCTAATCACGCATGATGAACGTCTCGCACTTGAAGCAGACCGCATTATTACCATTGAGGACGGAAAGATAACCTCGGATAAGGCGGTGGAAAGGTGAAACTGCTTCACGAGTACACTTTAAATCATATTAAAGCCAACTATCGCAGTAGCATTTCGATTATGGCGGCTATCCTGTTGGTTACAACTATGATGTCTGCAATAAGCGGGTTTTTCTATAATATGTATCAGGATAATTTGAACATAATATTGAAAACGGGCGGTAACTGGCACGGCGAGTTGTATGACTACACTTATGGGCGAGACTTGCCTGCTATAAAATCATTTGACACGGTTGAAGGCCTTCTTATAAAGGGTGATTGGCTTGTGGCGGGGATAGATGACCCGAGGCGCAATTACCTTATTTATAGGAATGCGAATGCGGAGTATTGGGATTCTATGCCCGAAAAGCACGGGATTATGGAAGGGCGTACACCAAACGCAAGCGGTGAAATTGCTATCTCAAAGCAATATTTTGAATATCATCCGGAGTTGAAAATAGGCGACAGCATTACACTTCCTTTGGGAGAACGTGTTGCGCCGGACGGCGGTATTATTCCTGAAACAAAAAACCTACAGGAAGGCGAACGTTTTTTGCAGAGCGGTGAAGTAACGCTTACTATCGTGGGTAAGCTGGATGTAGCAACAAGTTCCACAATCCCTGCATATACGGCTATTGGATTTCTTGATGAAGAAGAGATATTAAGCGACGACGTTATAACCGTTTACATACGGTTTAAAAATATCCGCGATACCTATAAGGAGCTGCCCAAGATTGCAGAAGCAATAGGCTACGTTAAGGACGAATATGGGGATTATAATATCAGGTTCAGCACGGATTATCTATCACGTAAGCTTGTATATTCCAAGGAACAGCTTGATGAGATGAATATATTGGAACTTAGTCAGCTACCGGCTATGATTTTATTTGTGGGGATTTTATCGATAGGCGTCTTTGTGTTGGTCATTAACAATGCATTTGCTTTGTCTGCAAACGTGCGCTTAACCCAGCTTGGGATATTTGCAAGCATAGGTGCAACGCCTAAGCAGATTAGGCAGTCCGTTATATACGAGGCTTTGATACTGTCCGCTGTCTCTCTGCCCTTTGGGTTATTGTTTGGCCAGATTGCTGTTAAAATTTTTATTTATATTATAAACAGTCAGAGCTTTTACGAAACGGAGCCTATTGTATTTTTGATAAGCTGGGTTTCTATAATACCGCCGATAATCCTTACGCTTATAACGGTTTGGTGGTCTGCACTTATACCCGCACGCAGGGTTTCAAAGCTTTCGCCTATTGATGCAATTAGGCGCGGTGAGCTTATACAAATTAAAAAGCCTACACGCATTAATTTTGGAAAATTTTTTGGGATTTTCGGTGAGCTAGCACAAAGTGCGGTCAACGCTCGAAGAAAAAGCTACAGAACTGCAACCATATCTCTTGCGCTTTCGTTTATGACTTTTATTAGCTTTTTGTTTATTTTATCGTCAGACAATGCGAGCGTGGCGATTTATAACACGAATGCTTACAGAACAGAGGAATCGGACATAGGGGTTAAACTATTTAACGTGGCCTCACCCGCAGACTATGCTATAACGGATGAAATAGGCAGCATTGAAGGGATTTCGAGTGCAATTTGGTACAAGAGGGTTTATACCGCATTCTGGATGTCCGGTGACATGCTTTCGGATGAATATCTTTCGGCCGGAGGATTTGGGAATTTTTCCAAGAGGTTGAGACCTCTTGAACGTGATGGCTTGTACAGGGTTTCTAGCGTTTTAATCGGGCTTGACGACCGGAGCTTTGACGAATATTGCAAGAGCATAGATATAGACAGCGGTCAGTTTTATACAGGTTCTCTGCGCTCGATTGCTCACAATACCAAGCTTAATTCAAATTTAACCACAAAGAAAAGACCCGTTTATATACCGTATCTTGATATAAAACAGGGTGATGTGCTTTCTTTTACAGAAAAGACAAGCGACGATTATGAGGGAGATTTTCAGTTCGATATAGAAATTGCGGCTATAACTGAAAAAATTCCGGCGATAGCGGATAGATAT
>CAYPQA010000183.1:0-5980 GCA_964412725.1 uncultured Eubacteriales bacterium | reverse complement strand
GGGGAGTTTTTAAAATTCTGTGTAACCGATACAGGCATAGGCATTAGGGAAGAGGATTTGCCAAAGCTTTTTGATTCGTTTGAACAGCTTGACTTGAGGAAAAACCGTAATATAATCGGAACCGGTCTTGGACTTACAATATGTAAGCGACTTACCGAAATTATGGGCGGTCATATATATGTTGCAAGTACTTATGGTCAAGGTTCCGTGTTCACTGTTATGTTGCCATTTGTTGAGGGCAATCCGGACGAGGTTGAATTAGGTACGGATCTTAATCTTATTCGTTGCAATGATGTTGACATCCTTGTTGTTGACGATAATGAAATTAATCTTACCGTTGCGATGGGTGTATTGTCTGTGCATAACATTGTTCCTGACACTGTCACCAGCGGTCAGGACGCAATTTCTGCGGTTCGCATTAAAAAATATGACTTAATCTTTATGGATCATATGATGCCTATTATGGATGGTGTGGAAACAACCCAGATTTTGAGAGAATCCGGCTGCCGCGTCCCGATTATCTCTCTCACAGCTAATGCAATTTCAGGGACTCGGGAATATATGCTTCAAAACGGATTTGACGATTTCCTCACAAAGCCTATAGACAGAGCTGAAATGAACAAAGCACTTATAAAATGGCTTCCCCCTGCAAAGTATGAGTTTGTGTCTGATGAGGGTGTTACTGGGTCGCTTGATTCGTCACCTGTTATAGATGCCGTTAGATGTATTGATGAAATTGATGTTGAAAGGGCTTTATCTTTGTTGGATGACGACATCAATACATACGTTACCATTTTGACACAGTTTTCTCATAAAATTTCTGACTATGTATTAGAACTGTATGACAAGCTTGCTGAACGTGATGCAAAGAACTATTCCATTATCGTACATGGACTTAAGTCAAGCCTGAGAAATATCGGTTCGAGGCATTTAGGTGAAATTGCATTTTCGTTGGAGAAAGCTTCTGCGAAGGGTGACTTGGATTTCTGTGATGTTAGAAACGATAGGTTTTGTGAAGAAGTGCTTTTGCTTAATGAGCGTATTAAGGCCGCACTGGAGATGCGCATAAGGACGGAATCCAGCGTTCTTGTAAGCGATGGAGAGTTTTATGAGATTTTGTCTTCTCTTAAAGAGTTCTGTGAAGACGGCAATTGCAATCAGGCTGACGCAAAAGTTGCCATATTAAAAACCCTCCGCACAGACTGCGAAGGGCTTAATGAAATTATAGAACTTGTTGAAATTATGGAATATGAAGCTGCGGCTGAAAAAATAGACGCTGCCTTGTCAAAAGTTAAAATCCTTAATTACTGAGCAAAGTATCTTATAGCATTATCATAGCAAATGTCGGAAACCAGTTTTCCGGCTTTTTCTATGTTTGCGGGATAGTGACCTTCTTCAATCCAAGTTCCTAGGAGGTTGCAGAGAATACGTCTGAAATATTCATGTCTTGGATATGAAAGGAAGGAGCGCGAATCAGTAAGCATTCCTACAAATTTTCCTAGAGAAGAAAGGTTTGCCAATGCCCTCATCTGCGCCTCCATGCCGTCGATATGGTCATTAAACCACCAAGCGGTACCAAATTGTATCTTGCCCTCAGCTTCATCGGATTGGAAACAGCCCAACATTGTCCCGCAAATAAAATTATCCACAGGGCTTGCAGGGAAGAGCATTGTTTTTGGGAGCTGGCCTTTTGATTGCATAGAGTTTAATAATAAAGAAAGGCTCTGTGCAACGTTAGGGTCGCCAATTGTATCATAACCTGTGTCGGGGCCTAGCTTTTTGAACATTTCTGTGTTGTTATTGCGCAAAATGCCATAATGAATTTCCATAGCCCAATTGTGTTTCTTGTATTCAGCAGCCAAGAATTGCATAAGCAAAGTGCGGTACATATCATTCTCATGAACGCTTACAGTTTCACCGTTTAATGCTTTTTTGAAGATAGCGACTACTTCGTCTTCAGTGCATTCAACATAAGGAATATGCACAAAGGCATGGTCGGAGGCTTTACATCCGCAAGAATCAAAGAACTCAATACGTTTTTCAAGAGCCTTCTTTAAATCCCCAAAGCTTTCAATTTTCATTTCAGCAACAGACGCAAGAGTTTTGATGTATGCGGGGAAATCCGCATTGAGGTTGAGGCACTTGTCAGGTCTGAAAGCAGGCGCAACCTTTGTTTTAAAACTCTTATCCTCTTTAAGCTTAATATGCCATTCAAGGCTGTCGGCGGGGTCATCGGTTGTGAAAACAATTGCAACATTAGACTTCTCAATAAAATCCCTTACCCTATATCCGTCACTTGCAAGCTTTTCATTGACCTTGTTAAAAATCTCCTCTGCGTTTTCCTCGGTTAAGGGCTCATATATGTCAAAATAACGTTGAAGTTCCAAGTGCGCCCAATGGTATAGAGGGTTTCCGGGGGAGCATTCAAGCGCTCTTACAAAAGCCTTGAACTTTGAAAGTCCGTCTCCGTCTCCGGTAATATATTTCTCGTTCACGCCGATTGTACGCATAAGTCTCCACTTGTAGTGGTCGCCTCCAAGCCAAGCCTCGGTTATATCCTTGAATTTATTATTTTCGTAGACAGCCTGTGGGCTTAGGTGACAATGAAAGTCGAATATGGGCTTTTTTGCCGCATATTCAAAATAAAGCTTTTGAGCCGTAGGTGTTTTTAATAAGAAGTTTTTATCCATAAACATAATTATATTCCCCTTTTATATAATATTTGAATTACAAAATAACCCCGTCTTTAAATATAGAGATTTCTCTATATCCTTGCTTTTCGTTCGCTGTCTTTTCTCCGCTCGCAACGTTGCATAGATAATCTAAAAATTCCTCACTTACTGTGTCGAAGTTTGCACCCTCTAGGAGTACGCCCGCGTTAAAATCAAACCATGAGGATTTGTGCTTGTATATATCTGAGTTTGTTGCAACCTTAACCGTGGGAACCGGTGCGCCTACGGGAGTACCACGTCCGGTTGTAAAGAGAATGATGTGTGCGCCCGCCGCCATAAGCGCGGTTATTGCAACAATATCGTTACCTGGGGCGTTTACAAGGTTAAGGCCTTTTGTTTGGCAAGCCTCACCGTAGCCGTATACATCCACAACCGCACTTGTACCACCCTTTTGCGTACAACCGAGAGATTTGTCCTCAAGTGTCGAAATACCGCCCGCTTTATTTCCCGGGGAAGGATTTTCGTATATTTGCTGGTCATGCCTTGTAAAATACATCTTGAAGTTGTTTATTAGGCTCACTGTTTTGTCGAATATCTCCTCGTTTACACAACGGTTCATAAGGATTGTCTCAGCACCGAACATTTCAGGAACCTCTGTGAGAAGTGAAGTTCCGCCCACACCTGTCAATTTGTCGCATACAACACCAACCAGGGGATTTGCGGTTATACCCGAAAATCCGTCTGAGCCTCCGCATTTAAGACCAATTTTAAGCTCCGAGATAGGCAATGTCTCACGCTTGAATGTTAGTGCGTAATCTGCCAAGCCGTCTATAAGCTTGAGTGACTCCGCCACCTCGTCCTCACATTCCTGTGAAACGAGGAATTTTACGCGCTCATCATCCCAAGAGCCGAGGATGTTTTTAAACACAGGGATATTGTTATTTTCGCAGCCAAGCCCAATCACAAGTACACCCGCCGCGTTGGGATGATTAACCATACACGCAAGGATTTTTTGCGTATTAAGCTGGTCGTCCCCCATTTGCGAACAACCGAACGGATGAACATAGGTAAAGACCTCAGGTGCATTGTCACCAAGACGCTTTTTCAAGCTTTCATTTGCCAATGCTGCTATGCGCTCAGATACCTTATTCACACATCCAACTGTATTTACAATCCAAATTTCATTCCTTATGCCTACGGAACCGTTCTTACGTCTATAGCCTTGGAAGGTACGCTCCTTTTCGGACTTTACAACATTAACACTGCTCACGGGCTTGTACTCATAATCAAGGATGTCACCTAGATTGGTTTTTATATTATGCACATGAACATGCTCGCCCTTTTTGATGTCCTTTGTAGCATGGCCAATCGGAAAACCGTATTTAATGATGTTCTGACCTTCTGCTATATCACAAAGCGCTAGCTTGTGCCCCTTTGGAACCGTTTCGCCGTTAATCTGCGCATCTGCAACAAGCACACACACATTATCATTTTCATTTATAGTTATCGTTTTCATTTTAAATACTCCTTGAGTGAAATACAAACCTTTTCAGAGAACCCTTCAACGGTTGTCAAATCCGTTCCCCAGAAGTCTTTGTTTGAAAGGATTGTGTTTACAAGCGCGTCTTGGTTTTTGTCTGAGTCATAGGTCTTCCAAGCAACAGCGAATGCTTCAAGCACGCTTAAATCCTCCTGTGCTTTATATTCTTCACCGTTTCTATTACATATAAGCGCGTTATCTCGAATTTCTGTTCCACGATAGAACGCTATCAAAGCGGCCAAAGCAGCGGTTAGATTGTCCGGTAGAGAACCTTTGCGGTTTTTGTATTCCAAGATGGATGGCAAAACGCGTACACGGAACTTTGAAACGGAATTAAGTGCGATACTAAGCAAATAGTGCTTTATATACGGGTTCTTGAAGCGGTCAAACACAGCATTTGCAAAGCTTGTGAGGTCGCTTTCAGGCAAGTCAAGCGTTGGGATAATTTCGTTAAAGATACCTTGCCTCAAGAAGTTATTGAAACGTTCATCCTCCATCATCTCGCCCACAGTATTCTTTCCGCTCAAATAAGCCTTAAGCACGGACATTGTATGAGCGCCGTTCAAAATTCTTACCTTTCTTAATTTATAAGGGGTTGCGTCATCTGTCCACACAACATTCATGCCAAGCTTTGTGAACGGTAGTTCCTCGGAAAGCTTATCCATATCAAAGCCCTTTTCACATTCAATAACCCAGAAATGAAAAATTTCACCTGTGTCGATTAAATTATCAACATAGCCGAAACGTTTGTTTAATTCCTCAGCTTCATCTCTTGGATAGCCTGTAACGATTCTGTCAACAAGCGTGTTTGTGAAACAGTTTGCGCTTAACCATTCGTCGAAATCTGCGCCAAGATTCCAGTCTTCGGCATAGCTTTTTACGCATTTTTTAAGTTGGGTGCCGTTGTAGTCTATAAGCTCACAGGGGATAAATACCAAAGCTTTTGACTTGTCTCCATTGAAATGCTTAAATCTCTCGTAAAGGAAGGCTGTGACCTTGGCCGGAAATGTAGTTTGTGGGCGATCAGGGGTATAGTTCTCCTTCACGTAGGTTATACCGGCCTCTGTTGTATTTGAAACAACGAAACGCAGGGTTTCGCATTTTGCATAGTTGATGTAGGTATCAAAGTCCTTGAACGGGTTTACGGCCTCAGTAATGCTTGTAACAATTCTCTCCTTGTTTACAACCTTGCCATCCTCAAGACCGCGCAGTAGGAGCGTATAAAGGCCGTCTTGTTTTTGAAGCATATCGACCATACCTTGCTCAATAGGCTGTACGACGGTAATAGCTCCGTTAAATAGACCTTCTGCATTAAGCATATCTAACATATCGTCTACAAACGCGCGAAGGAAGTTTCCCTCTCCGAATTGCAAGACTTTAATGGGTAATTGCTTTTTAGTAGGATTTATAGCTAACAAATTGCGTGATAATTCCATAGTAACCTCCTAAATATTTTGTAAAATTTATTGCATTATACCAAAAATAATTCCCCAAATAAACACCCTATCAGTAAAATCTATAAAAAATTTACAATTGTTTTATTAACCTTTGACAAACGATGTATTTGTGGTAAAATTACACTAGATTTTTCTTTAATGGAGATGATGGACGGTATGAAGACCGTTATTCTAGCAAAGGCTGACTGCTCCGCTTTTAAAAGCAAGATTTCTCCTATGTTTCAGGTTCTTTTGGGCGAAAGTGTTTTGAAGCATGTCGAGAGGGCGTTACCCTTCGCTAAAGAGAGGTTTTTGCTTGCCGACGCTCCTGC
>CAYPQA010000182.1:0-6009 GCA_964412725.1 uncultured Eubacteriales bacterium | reverse complement strand
TAAAATTTAAGCCTTTTGGGGTTATCGTTTCGCTGCCGGATAATGTCAACGGTCTTGTCCATATCTCGCATATCTCTGAAAAATACGTTCAGAATATCAACGAGTATCTGTCTATGGGTGATGTCGTAAAGGTTAAGGTGCTTTCCGTCGAAGAGTCCTCGGGAAAGGTTTCTCTTTCCATTAAGGAAGCCGGCGAATTGCCACGAAAGATTATTGAATCTGAGCCCGAGGAACCTTCTGTTCCGGTTGAAAAATTTTATTTCGAAAAGACTTCTTCCGAACCTGATACTTCATTTGAAGAAAAGTTTAAGGATTGGGTTAAGTCTTCAAATGAGCGCATGGCTGGTCTTAACAAGCGTAATAAAAGGCGTTAATCGCGCAAAACTTCCATAAGAACCCTTGCCAAATATGGCATTGCGCTCTTTGCCTCGGAAACTGTGCTTGTATTTGCTCCAACTTCCACAAGAAGCGACTTTGGCACCATATGAAGGCTATATCTGTAGGGCTTTATATATATGGGTCTTGTGAGGGTTGGGTAAAATTCATTTGTCGTGAGGTGCATATTCAGGCTAAAGGCTAGATTTTCCTTGAGGTAGGGATTTTCAAAGTCTACGTCATATGGACTTCCGTCTACATTTAACCTTGTTATACCATTAAAAAACATAAGCTTTGCAACACTTTTTCCGTCTATAACGGTTTCAAATCGCCGTTCGTCTAAAACCCCGTCCCTGTGCAGGTCTATTGCGACCTCGATGGACGGGTATTTTTTTAGCAATTTCGTTATGGCAGGCTCCATACGCTCATAGCTACCTTCTCTGTATTCAACGCCATTTTTCACGTCATAACGTCCTCTGTCGTGAACCACAGCCACGTTATACTCTTTAACCAAAATATCCGCCAAATATGCGCCAACGCCTACTATTGTGTCGTCAACTTTGCCCTTTTCTGAATCTATAAAATTCTCTTGTGAATGTGTATGAAAAATAAGGATTTTTGGCGCTGTGCCGCTGAAATCCGTAATCATAGGTATACGCAAGAGTTCAGACGGAACTATATCAGACGGGTACACATAGGCTGTTTCGTCAACTGTATAGACATATTTGGTGAGCATCTCAAAATCAAGATAGTTTATATTCTTATATGTTGGGACAAATTCAACGTCCGAGGCGGTTTCCGTGTCTTCGAAAACCGCACCGGACGTATTTTTTATTGCTATTAATAAAATGAAAGCAGAGCAAAACAGCATAGCCAACTTAGGGATTTTCATGAATACCATCCTTAACGCTTAGTGATTTTACCGATAGTATATGATTATTCAACAACAGTTATGCTGTGTCTGCACTCAAAAGACTTGCCCGGAGCTATGCACATAATACCGGTTTTTTCTTTAATATCACCAGCAAAGCCCTCGAAATCCCCGATACCGTACCAAGGCTCAAGACAAATAAACGGTGAGTTAGGTAATTTTGTCCAGAACGCAATGTATGGGAAACCCGCATAATCAAATTTAACATAATTCTTGCTTTTGGAGGATTTAAGGCAGACGCTTTGTGAATTAAGCCCTTTGAAAACCAATGCGTCTTTCTTGAACAAATCATAAGAGAGCTTTATCACATTCTCGTCGTGCAGATATG
Organism: uncultured Eubacteriales bacterium; assembly: GCA_964412725.1. Taxonomy (GTDB): domain Bacteria; phylum Bacillota; class Clostridia; order Lachnospirales; family CAYPQA01; genus CAYPQA01. The sequence goes on along the minus strand of CAYPQA010000182.1, from coordinate 4,375 downwards.
GCACAGGAGAATCAACAAATTGAACCTTGTCGTTTGTAGGAAGAACACTTGCAGTTTCTTTTTGCTCAAGCTCGAGGTAACAATCCGTGAACTCCTCACCTTTATTAAAAGGGCACGCAAGTCCTGTATGTGCGCCTATTGAAAAGTACATATCCTTGCTGTCCGTATTTGCGACAATGTAATCAACGTGTACTGTTGAATTGTCGAGTGTGTAACGGATGTTAAGCTTAAATTTATAAGGATAAACCTTCAAAAGTTCCTCGTTTGAGGTAAGCTCAAACATGATATAATTCTCACGTTTTTCTACCATCTTGTGTTCTTCTGTGCGTGAAAAGCCATGTGTAGGCAGTTGGTAGGTGTTGCCGTCCACTGTGTATTTGCCGTCGTTTACACGTCCAACGATTGGGAATAAAATCGGTGCATGAAAGCCCCAATACTCTGCATTACCTGACCATAAATAATCACATCCGCTTTTCTTTGATACGAGAGAGTGCATCTCACCACCAAAGGTGTCTGCTGAAATCTTTAAAATTTCGTTCTCTAAACTATATTGCATATTTATCCTCCTAGTAGATTAGTATTTTATTCACGAACTTGTCCGTCGCCGTAAACCTTGTATTTGTAGCTTGTTATCTCTCTTAAGCCCATAGGCCCTCTGGCATGAAGCTTTTGTGTGCTTATACCTATTTCTGCGCCCATCCCAAACTCAAATCCATCCGAGAAACGTGTTGACGCATTAACGTAAACGCAAGCCGAGTCAATCTCCTTTAAAAATCTCTCTGCATTCGCCTTGTTTTCGGTTATGATAGCTTCGGAATGCTTGGATGAGTATTTATTAATGTGCGCAATGGCCTCACCGATATTTGAAACGCCCTTTATGGCTATGGTTAGGTTGCCGTATTCGGTACTCCAATCCTCATCCGTAATAGGTCTTATGTGTATATTCTGTGCACCACAGACGTTTATAACCTCCCAATCACCGCGAATACTAACGCCTTTTGCGTTTAAAGCTTCACAAATAATAGGCAGGTAGGTTATCATAACGTTTCTGTGAATCAAAAGCTTTTCACAAGAATTACAAACAGATGGACGTTGAGTCTTCGCATTTATGAGGATATCAAGACCCTTTGTCATGTCAGCCCATTCGTCCACGTATATATGGCAGTTTCCAACACCGGTTTCGATAACAGGTACCGTGCTGTTTTCCATAACGCTCTTTATAAGACCTGCGCCGCCGCGTGGGATTAAAACATCAAGCGTTTTTAGTTTCATAAACGCAACAGAAACCTCTCGGTCTGTGCTTTCAATCAAAGAAACTGCATCCTGTGTAATTCCGTGCTTGTTTAGGCATTCCCGGATAACGCTCACAATAGCCTTATTTGACCTTAAAGCCTCACTACCGCCCTTTAAGATAACGCTGTTACCGGCCTTGAAGCAAAGTGCAAAAGCGTCGGCTGTAACGTTAGGCCTTGCCTCATAGATAATGCCCACAACCCCCAGAGGAACTCTCACCTTGTTTATAACAATTCCGTTAGGTGCTGTATGTGAAGAAATTATCTCGTCAAGACAGTCCTCCATATCTGCAACCTGTCTCATTCCGCAAGCCATGCCCTCAATACGCTCCCTGTTAAGCATAAGCCTGTCCTCAAGATTTTTATGAGGATTATCGTCTATATCCTGTCTGTTGGCTTCTAAAATAAAATCGGCTTTTTGGCAAAGTGCATCCGCGCAATCCCTTAAAAGATCGGCTCTCTTATCTTTTGTAAGCTTTATAAGTTCTTGTGCTGCGTTGCTTGCGTTAATTCCCATTTTTTCTAAAAATTCCATACAATCCTCCTATATTATACTAATTTGTTAAAACATAGTTTACAGGCACATCCCAAGGATTAATATCAAGGCGTTCCACAATCTGCCAATCGTAAGCAAGACCCACAGAAACCAGAGGATTTGCTACGGACAAAAATCTGTCATAATAACCGCCGCCATAACCAAGACGGTTGTTGAATTTGTCAAACGCAACACCTGGAACTATAACCAGAGTTTTTTCGTTGCATTGAGAGGCTTTTGGGTTATCTACAGATAAAATGCCGAAATCTTTAGAAACCAGTTCGGACAGGTCATGAAGCCTTGAAAAGCACATAATTTTTTGGGTGAAGCTTTTAATAAATGGTATAAAAACATGTTTTCTGTCATGAATTGCGTATTCGATAAAGTTTAAAGTGTCAACCTCATTATAGGCAGAAACATATGTAAAAATCTGTTCAGCTTTTATATAAGATTCAGATTTTATAAGCTTGTCCGTTATAATATGACTTTTTTGAAGCACATAGCCCTTATCAAGGGCTTTTCTTTTTGCAATAAATTCAGCTCTCATAGATTTTTGGGTGAAAAAATGTTCCTGCATTCTTACCGTCCAATATGTCAAAGATTATGGAAGGCTCCTCTCCCGTTGCTATAACCATAGCTATACCTTCGTCTGTTGCAGCCTTAGCCGCTGCAAGCTTTGTAGCCATGCCGCCTGTACCAAGGTTTCCGGCGGAGCATTGCCCAAGGCTCATAATATCATCTGTTAATTCATAGACGTGGGTTATAAACTCGGCGTTCTCGTCAAGCTTAGGGTCTGAACTGTACAAACCTTTTATGTCGGACAAGATAATCAATAAGTCCGCTTCAACAAGCGTTGCAACGCAAGCCGAGAGCGCATCATTATCACTGAATTCCAATTCGTCCGTTGAAACAGTGTCGTTTTCATTAACTATAGGTATAACACCCATTTCAAACAGTGCAGAAAAGGTGTTTTGCGCATTTTCATGACGTCTTTCGTCGGTATAAACATCCTTTGTCATAAGGATTTGTGCAACCATTTGGTTATAGCGCATAAAAAAGTTCTCATAAATCTGCATTAAAACAGCCTGTCCGACAGCGGATGCGGCTTGCTTGCCCCGCGTATCCCTGGGGCGTTCTGCGTAACCCATCCTGTCCGCACCGACGGCTATAGCACCCGACGAAACAAGCACAACCTCTTTGCCTTGGTTTCTCAAATCGCTTAAAACCCATGCAAGCCGCTCGATACGTCTTAGATTAAGCTTGCCGTTTGGGTGTGTGAGAGAGGTTGTGCCAATTTTTACAACAATACGATTATAAGATTTTTGCTGGTTCAATATGTTCCCTCTATTCATTTTCTGCGTTTATTGGTCATTGGCTATGAGCATAAGCACATTGGCCTGTTTCTTTAAAGCCATAACCATAAGGGATTGAGAAACTTCTTTGTCCTGTACAGCTTGGCTTATGTTGAGTATATTTTTTGCTGCGCGGCTTTCCTCTTTCATTGCAATCTTTAAACCGTAAGAGGAAGTTACACTTGCAATGTCACGCTCTTCCGGCGTGTAATCCTTTCCTGTCAAGCGCTTAAGCAATTTCGCAAGCTCAACACGGCTTTCCTCACAATCCTTAATTATCCCATCAAGCCCTTCATTAGCTCCGATAAAAGAGCGCAAATTTTTATAAAATACTGATGCGTTACGCTCATTTTGAATAAATTCACAGAATTTGTCATAGTGAATGTTATCTTCAGTATTCTGTGGTACAGCATCTTGCTGTTCTGGAATTTGAACCGCCGGCAACGAAGATGGTGCGGCGGGTAACGAAGATGGTGCGGCAGGTAACGAAGATGGTGCGGCAGGTAACGAAGATGGTGCGGCAGGTAACGAAGATGGTGTGGCGAGTAACGCAGACGGCACAGGCAACGCAGGTGGCATTGTCTGAAACGGTTGCTGTGGCTGTTGAGCCGGCGCACTTTCTTGTTGGGGTTGAGTATCGGTTGAAGGCAGACGGAAATTCTTTGGGTCGTATGGTTCTAGTCTGATACCATCCGGCAACGGGCGGTTGAAATTGTTGTTTTTTGATTGTTGTGCGGGTTGGGTTGCAGGCTTTTGCATAATTTGCTGTTGCCTTTGCGCCTGTTGCGGTGGGTATTGTAAAATTTGCTGCTGTTGCTGTGGTTGAGGATTTTGTTGTTGCGGTTGTGGTCTTTGAAAACTAAATAACGCCATAAAGCACCCTTTTAATATTACTGCTTACAGTATATTCAAATAGGCTTGGCACGTTTACTACTAAGGGCAATAAGCATACTTACGCAAATCCAAAAAACAGGCGAAACAGAAACACTGCTGTCCACGGATAACGAGCAGACAAGATAACCCGCAATGCCCGAAACAAGGCCTATTCTTAACCCGTCTTCAAATAAATCCCTCTTGTCCCTTTTGAAAACGGATGCAATACCTTCGATAAGTGATTTTCCAAAAATAAACATAATAGCCAAAAACGAAATAAGCCCGGTGTTTAAAATGATTTGAAGATAGTAACTATGAGGCTT
>CAYPQA010000181.1:0-6174 GCA_964412725.1 uncultured Eubacteriales bacterium | reverse complement strand
GGTATCGTATGAGCAAGGATGGAGAAAGATGCGAGGAGATATACGGCGGGGGTATTTATGATTTTGTTTTAAAAGATGGGTATTACCACTTTGGTAAATATTTTATCGGAACAGGATACGGCTATGGGCTTATGAGTGTGCCTTATGACAAAATTGTTGAAGCCTATGATTCAACCTCATTTGAACATATAAAAAATTGGTATTTTGCTAGATTTTTCACATATAAAGATAAGATATACCTACTGTATGATTTTTATAAAGATGACAGATACACATCCTTCTTATTTAAGCAAAATCCAGACGGAACAGGTAGACAAATGCTGTTTGATTATTCGAGCTTTGAGTATCTGCCCGAGGATTTTTTCATTGGGGACATTCTTTATGATGACGGGGAGTATACCTACTTTTTGGGAGGATACGTAAAAAATGATGGTACAAAAGTTTGTACCATAGACCTTACGTCAGGCAACAAAACCGTCTATACAAAAGCCTCGGCAAATAGATATGTTGAGAACTGGCAGGTTTTATACGAAAGCTTTCTCGCAGACAGAAACTTCTATTTCTACGACCAAAAATTTGCGTTTAGATATATTGATGGTGATGAAATTCCGGAATTGCTTATTGTAGACGGACAGAACGGTAAGGTTGAAAAGGTTTATGTCTATACAATAAAGGGTCAGGATGGGCACTCTGTAGAGCTTGTGGATGAGATTGCATTAACTGGTAATTATTCATATCGCGACAGCTTTTTTGACCTACGTTACAATTTTGATAAACGCGGTTTGTATAAAATGAGTTCGGCATCTGATAGCGTTATCTATTACTCTATGGATTACGGAAAATTTACCTCCTCTGAATATATGAAGCGCACTAGCACTGCAAGAAATGAGCTTGACGGCTTTACGACAATTTCATACGCTTACGAGATGTCACGAAAACCTGTTTCGGAATCGGAATATTATGATGCTTATATGGAAATTTGCGAAAGCGCCTCTGATATATTTTTCGAGGACACCTACACTGAAAATATAATACGAACCATCTATGGCGCCCCTTATTATGCATCATCCGAATATATTGACAGGGTAACAACAAATGGATTTTCAGTTGACGACAACTTTAAAATCTCCGAATCCGATTATACAGGCGACATTATTGTAAAGGACGACGGTACAATTATTTATTCAACATATTCCGCAATCTATGTCAAAAAGCCTTACGAGCGCGCCGGTAAGAAAACCTTGGAATTAGATGAATTTAACTATTCCAGTATCTACTTAAAAGGTGAATATATATACTTCTCTACAGATATGGATTCTTCCTCAGGAACCTATCGTATTAAAACGGATGCAACGGAACTCAAAAAGATTAGCTCCGACGTAGGTTTATACCTGCATATTCCTGACAAATCCGATTGGTTATACTATTATGTAAAAGACTACAGCGTACCTCAAAAAAGTAGCCTAAGACGCATAAATCTTAAAAACGAGGAAATAGAGACAATTTTTCAGGGTATTGTGCATTCTCCATCTATTGTTGGCGATTGGATTTATTTTTACGAAGATATAGGCAAAAAGGTCGCTAATCTATCAAGAAGGGTAGGCTATTTAACAAAAATAAGAACCAACGGAACAGACTTCGAGCGATTACGAGGCGAACTGACTTCCAACGGTTACGTTTATGCGGACAACAAACAGGTATACCTAATCCATTCCGAAGGTAATCCCGCAGTTTATAGTGTCGACCACGATGGAGACTATATGGAGTTGCTGATTCCTTATGATGAGATTTGTACAAGCGTTGCAATAAGCTCAGAATATATATATGTTGCAAACAGCTATGGTGAAATCTACAGGATGGATTTAGACGGCAGCAATAGAAAAAATCTCTTAACAGGTTTGGACTTTGTAAGCAATCTTAAGGTGTTCGGAGACACAATCTATTACGAAATCACAGACGGCTCGCAAGCTGGGTTTTACAAGGTAAGGTCTAACGGTAGGAATAATATCCTATACGCAAAGCCGTAATAAATACAACAAAAAGTTGTGGTGTAGCAAAATACAATTTTTGCTACACCACAACTTTTTGTATATTGATTTTCGTCAATCTATTAGAAGTTTCGTAATCTTCAAGTTTATCAAAGGAGACAGTACTAATGTACAAATAACTTATGATCAAAGACGTGTTTCAAAAAAGAGGTTACACAAGAGCAGCGAGAATCTCTAAGCTAAAATAAAGATCACATGAAACAGTTGCTTGCTGAAACTATGCTTTCGATAAAGTTAGCAAAAACAGAAGAAAAATGATTGATGAGTTAAAAACCATATTTTCAGATATTAAGAGCTACTTTCAAACGGCCTGATGAAATAATTATCAGAATCAAATAAATCAAATGCTTCAAGCCAAAAAATCTCGGCTAAAGTAAACCAATCAAATTTAAGCGAATCTGCAAAGCAGTTGATAAGTAATATCATTTATACGGATTACAATAATAGCAGAAACATATTGACGATCTAGGAATTTTGTTATATTCTACATAAGTAGATATTCTATGTATCGAAAACAAATGTGGGAGGGCATAATGAAAATCAATAAGGAGCTTATGAAGGGTAGCACAGCTATCCTCATCCTTTCTTTATTAGAAAACGAGGATATGTATGGCTATCAGATTTCACAGTCTCTTAAAGAGAAATCACAAAAGGTTTTTGAATTAAAGGAGGGCACGCTATATCCCATGCTACATGGGCTTGAAAACGAGTGTGCGATACAATCCTATTGGCTTGACGCCGATAATGGAAACCGCAGAAAGTATTACAAGATAACTGCGGCCGGCAGGGAATTATTAAGTCAAAAAAAGGCCGAATGGCAGGTTTATACAAATGCCATAAATTCTGTTATCGGAGGTGCTTGCTTTGAGTGATAAAATTAATCTATTTTTAGATTCAGTATGTTCCCATATAAAATACAAACCTGTACATCAGGAAATACGAGATGAATTGACAAGTCACGTTATGGAACTTAAAGAGGAATTTATAGAAGAAACTCAAGATGAAGAAACCGCGCTTGATATGGCTATATCCGCAATGGGCGACTGCGGTAAAATCGGTAAGTGCCTAAATAAACAGCACAGAGCCGAAACAGAGTGGTCTCTAATCGGGCTAACCGCCATTATTGCCATAATTGGTGGCATTGTAATGTACTCAAGTAGCTTTTTTGAGTCCACCCAAGCGGTAGATTTCAAACGATATCTGATCTTTGCTGTGCTGGGATTTGCAGTTATGGTTGGCTTGTACTTTTTTAACTATACAAAACTTAAAAGACTTGCCTGGCCTCTTTATTTATTGTCTCTGGCTCTGCTTTTTATGACGATATGGCAAAGGAATGTCATAAATGGCGCAAGCCGTTTTATCTGGATAGGTGGATTATTAATCTCAACTGATTTTACTACTCCGCTGTTTTTAATCGCTTTCGTAGGCTTCATTGATAATGCCCGATATAAGGGCGGCATTGCAATCTTGAAGTTATCTGCTCTTGCATCTGTACCCGTATTCCTAATCATAATGCAGCCAAAATTATCGCAAGCGTTTACATTGTCGATAGGCTATGCGGTATTAATAACTACAGCTATCATAAAAAATCATTTTGGCGGCAGCAGAAAGCGTCAACTTATATTTTTAGGGTCAATAGCAGGTTTTGCGGGATTTTTGTTTTCCAGATTTTTATTTTCCGCTCCTTATAGAATAGCTAGGCTCAGTCAGTGGGTATCAACTTTTATATCAAGGGGCAAGGCTGATCCGGTCGGCATGGGCTATCAACAAGTTATGGCTGACAAATGGCTAATGGCTTCAAATTTATTTGGCACGACGAGCAAGAAGATACACGGGCAGGGATTCGACAGCTTAATACCTTGCGTTACAACGGACTACGCCTTTGTCAATGTGATAGCAACACTTGGCTGGATAATCGGGCTAGCACTCATACTAACTATCGCTGTATATATATGTAGAATGTTTATCACAACTAGGAAAATCAAAAATGATTATGGTTTTTATATTTCCCTTGCTGCGTGTACAGTTTTAGCCGTTCAGTTTGTGACGGGTATATTAGTCAACTTCAACTTTCTCCCACCCACTAGTGTGTATATTCCTTTTATTTCATACGGCGGAGTCGGATATGTAGTGAGCATGGCACTTGTGGGGTTGATTTTATCCGTTTGGCGTAGAAATAATCTTATACCGGCTTTGACAAAGAATATGTCATCACAAGCCTAACACAAAAAACAGGTGGTGTAGCAAAATGCATTTTGCTACACCACCTGTTTTTTGTAACCATTTAAAATTCCTATTGCAACATAGAAAATCCAACTATCATAACAAACCATAGAATCCAAGCTGCCAAAGTTATAAATGTGCAGGATATAACTCTAGCTAAAGTTGACATAGATGACCTGGAAACGTTAATGCACAATGTTGCACCACCAATTCCGAAGAGAATTGGTAATGCACCACCCAAGCTCACAATTGGAATAAGAACGCAAGCTAAAGCAAATCCCATAGCCCAAGCCGGACGATGTATGTATTCCTTTCCGCTTTGCAAAAAAACACCGTTTACAACAATGTCCGGCTTGTTTCTTGCAATCACAAGCCTCGCTTCATTGCCATCAATCATGAACTTTTCATCAAACCCAATCATTGCACTCATAAAGCCGCATTTGACGGTAGTTGGCTCCCCGTTTACTGTGACCACATGCTTTCCTTTAATCCTTTCGTAAGAAATCTTGTAGTCCTTTCCGTTAATTTGGCTTTCCCATTCAGTAATCGTTGCCTTAGCCATATAAACCCCCTGAAAATAAAATATTTTTCCACTTATTGCATATAGATTTTACATGGTTTCCAGGGTTTTGGCAATAACGTAATTATAATCACTACTATTTAGAAAAATCATCTTCTCTAATTGCTGCTATATGGCACAGTGGCTAGACTATTTTTAATAAGAATCAAATACTGCTGTGAATCTACGCTTCCGTCCTCAATAAAAATCGAGCCTTCTCTATCTAGTGGGAACAATATAAAATCACTATCTGACGTTTCTGCAAGCATGTCAATTATAGTTGAACCCGGAAGCTTTTGAACATTCTTGGGGTTCGACATAAAAGAGGTGTTATAATACTGGATTGTAAAGCTTGCTACCTTTCCCGAAGTTTGGGCGTAGCTGTTATTAATATGCGTTGCAAAGTTATAGCTATTGTTTAATAACGTGTGAGAGCCGCCAAACTGTCCATAACATTTCTGGCCAGCGATATCTTCATACTGGTTAATGAAATTTTGAATAATGTGCTTTTCGCGAACCAGATTCCCCTCATTTAAATTTGTGACCGATGCTGTACGATATTCAAATAGCTGTATGATATTTTCAATTCCATAGTTAAAATGAACAAAATCGTCAAGAAAATAATCTTCAAAAGCCTGTCGGTTATCCTCAATGTTCTTCTTGATTTTTACGAAGTCGTTCATCGTGTATGAGTTTAGCTTTTTTGCAAACTCCAATATGCTTATAGTGCCTTCAACTTCCGCCGGCACAGCAGTACCTTCGGGTATAAGCGATAGTAAGTAATCAACGCCGGTATCGTATTGGTGCTGAACGTCAATGCCTATCATGTTTAATTTTTCCGTCTCAGGTAGGGTTTTATTGTACTCATACAAATTTTTATAGTAATTTGCGGCTTCTTTTGAATATGCAGATGTACCCTTAAGGTTTGCCATCATATTGTCAATGATTTTTGAATCACCGGTTTTCAAGTATCTGTTTATTAACTGTGCGTCACAATATCCATGCTCGATTATTATATTCCGCACGCCTTGGTTCTCATAAAAATACTTAATCAGGTATAGTTGTAGGTCATAATTTTTTGAAATGCCATGATTTTCCCCAGACAAATATATGTTGTACTTATCTAAGCCGATGCCCTTGAACAGATCTTCATCGTTTCCTAAATCTGTGTCAAACGGAATTGCATTTTCTGACAAATAATCTCTGTAAACCGCCTTTTCATCATCATTTGTGGTATAAAAATCATCTTTTGTGCTTGAGATATTGACAGTGCCGCCTTTGTAATAGATGTTCAATCCAAATAATTCTGAAGCAGATTCCAAATCAATAAAGCTGAATCCATCA
>CAYPQA010000180.1:0-6180 GCA_964412725.1 uncultured Eubacteriales bacterium | reverse complement strand
GTGGTTACTTGCTGTCCTTGAGAAACACGGCCACGTTCGCGAATTATTCAAAACGTAATGTTGAAATTAGACAACATAGAAAAAACCAACAGCAAGGCTGTTGTTATAATAGAAGCACCGCTTTTGATTGAGGCTGGTATGCACAACATATGCGATGAGGTATGGGTTGTAACCGCTGATGAGGAAAGCTTACTTAAACGCATCCAAAAACGCGACGCACTGAGCACCGACGAAGCAAGACGGCGCATTTCGGCACAGCTTTCTGTCGAAGAACTTCTTAGCTATGCGACACGTGTTTTTGAAAACAATTCGGACGAGGCGACATTGCGCGCGAAGATACCGCGCGTTGATAATATATAAGCCCGGAGGCCTTAACTAATGTATCGTAAAATCTTTTTTATTGTAGTTCTCATACTTATGGCAACTGTCGCAGTTCTGTCACGTTTTCCTATAAAATATTCAGAGTTTGTTAAAAAGGCTGCAAAGGACTATAACCTTGAACCGTCTCTTGTCTATGCTGTTATTTTGACAGAGAGCGGGTTTAATGCAAACGCGGTTTCAAATAAGGATGCGAGAGGGCTTATGCAGTTAAGAGAAATAACTGCGGAATGGCTTTCCGAAGAAATTGGCCAGGAATTCAAATTCAGCGAGCTTTACAAGCCTGATGTTAATATAAATCTGGGCGCCTATTATCTGCGTAAGCTTACTGACCAATATGGAAACACAGACACAGCACTTGCCGCATACAATGCGGGAAGCGGCAATGTGAGCGGCTGGCTTAAAGACAAAAAATATTCATCCGACGGAGTATCCCTTGATAACATCCCTTTTGGTGAGACTAGGAGATATATTTCAAAGGTTAACTCAAGGCGTCGTATGTATAGTATTGTTATAAAATTTTGGGACATTATAAATGCTTGGAGGAGTTAAGTTGAAAAAGATTATATCAGCCTGTTGCCGATTAATGTGCGTTGCTTTGCTTATGGGCTGTACCGTTCAACAAGAATTGCCAACGCCGACTCCAACGCCAACGCCAACAAAAACACCCGAACCCGTTTTTATCGAAACACCTGTCTATGGCGGCCTGTTGCGGCTTTCCATGCGTCTGCCGCTTACGTTTAATCCGCTAATTAACGAGGACGTTACCGTTGATAAGATTTTAAGGCTTGTATTCCTGCCTCTTTTAACACTTGATGACCAGTTAATGCCCGTTGCCGAAAAGGACAAAAGTCTTGCAAAAAGCTTTGAACGTTCAGCAGACGGGTTGAGTATTACGATTGTCTTAGATGACTATTCATGGGAGGACGGAAAACCCGTTACGGCCAAGGATGTGGAATACTCACTCAGGACTATTGAGAATGCACCTACACACAGCATTTATAAGGACTGCGTTTCAAATATATCGCGTTACAGCGTTAAGGATGAAAAAACCATAGTTATATCTTACGACAGTCCATACGGGCCCAGTCCTTATCGTCTTGTATTCCCCGTTATCCCCGAACACTATTACAAGAGCAAAGACATAACAAAGATGTCTCCGCCTGTTGGCAATGGCCTTTACAGCTTTCTATCATATGAGCCACTAAGGGAGCTAAGACTTACATCCTCACAGAATTTTAAACCCTATATTAAAGACATATCCGTTATCGTAACTGCTGATGCTCAAACCGACAATGACGCATTTGCACAAGGTATCATAGACACCTTACCTTCCCAATTGATAAGATGGGGACGTTTTATGGGCACAAAAGAAATGTCCCTCAATGAGTACACGTCCAGCCAGGTTGAATTTTTAGGCTTTAATCATGAAGATAAAACATTATCAGACAAGCGTACGAGACAAGCTATAGCACATCTTATCCCCGTAGAGCGTATACTGACTGAGGTTTACTCCGCACATATCGAGCGTTCTCTAAGTCTTTATCATCCTTCAAGCTACCTTTATGAAAAAAACTTAACCAAGTATGATGGAGGTCTTGAAGCGGCCGAACCATTGATTAAAGAAGTCGGAGATTATAGCTCGGAGTCCTTAAATCTTTCTCTGCTTGTTAATCAGGAAAATGAGGAGCGTTTGAAAACTGCTTTGATTATAAAAGAATCTGTTGCAGCTTTGGGCATCAACATTGAGATTATTGAAAAGGAATTTGAAGATTATACTAAGGCATTAGATGACGGAGATTTTGACCTGTTTTTAGGTGGATATGAGCTATCCGTAATACCTGATTTAAGCTTTGCTTTGCATTCATCCTCAGTTGCACACGGTATGAATTATTTTCGCTATAAAAACGAGTCCCTAGATAGTCTTTTAAGTCTAGCTTTAACCTCATCATCAGAGCAGACATTTAAGCAAGCATCGTCTCAAATCCAACGTTTCTGCGCTGACGAGTTACCCTTGATCGTTTTGGGATTCAAAAAATCAGCATTGCTCACAGACAAACGCATACGCGGCAAAATAACACCAAATACTTTCAATCTTTATTCAAATATAAACGAGTGGTATATAAGGTGAATAAGGTGAAGATTCTTTGGAAGATAAGGAAAAAGCCATGATAACCAGAGCGGTAAGAATGGTTAATGATAACGAACCACTGAGTAGAATTACAAAATATACAAGACTTTTGGAAGAGAAAATATTAAAGCCGATTTGGAACAAGTTTGGGGGATTTATGGATATTGAAAAGGCAATAAATGATTATATGGAGCAAATCAAGGATGCTTTGACGGGACTTGATGTTGAGTATGCAAAACAAATATATGACTGCTTCAGCTATTCGCCAAGGCTTGGCGGTAAGCGGTTGCGGCCGTTGCTTTTGCTTCATACTTGCGAGGCACTTTCCGGAGATATTAAATCTGCAATGCCGTTTGCGGCTGCAATTGAACTCATCCACACATATTCACTTATACACGACGACTTGCCTTGTATGGATAATGACGACTTGCGTCGGGGTAAGCCCACGAACCATATTGTATTTGGATACCCTATGGCTTTGCTTGCGGGTGACTTTCTTTTGAACTATTCGTTTGAGATTATGCTTTCGGCAATCGAGGAAAATGAAGCTGATATATCCTCAAAAATTAAGGCTACAAGAGCCATAGCATTAGCGGCCGGAGTAAACGGTATGATAACCGGCCAAGCAGTTGACATCCTTTCCACGAATAAAACAATCAATTCCGACACATTACTATACCTACACAGTCACAAGACGGGTGCATTGCTTAAAGCCTGCCTTGTTGCGGGTGCGCACTTGGCCAAGGCAGACGATGAAACGCTTAGGAAACTTGCCGAAGCCGGTGATTACATAGGTCTTTTGTTTCAGATAACTGATGATGTCTTGGACATTTACAGCACGAGTGAGAAAACCGGAAAGGGTATTAATCGTGATATTAACTGCAACAAAAATACCTATGTGAGTATGTTTGGAATTGATAAATGTATTGAGGATATAAAAGACTTGTCTCAGAAAGCACTGTCTGTGCTTGACGAACTTGGACTTAAAAATACGAATCTTTACGAATTAGTTGTCAGGAGGTTTTCCTTTGAACCAATTAGAGGAATTGTTTAGTAATAAGGCGCTGTGGTCGGCCGTTTTTGCATGGGCTATAGCGCAGCTTATAAAAATCATCTTGGATTACACAAAAAGCCGTAAGGTCAACCTCTCGTTGGCTATGAGCTCGGGCGGTATGCCTAGCTCACACAGCGCGTTTGTTACAGCTATGTCTACTTCCGTTGGACTGACCGACGGATTTAATTCACATCTGTTTGCAATCGCCGCGGTTGTAAGTCTCGTTGTTATGTATGACGCAGCCGGTGTACGACGTGCCGCAGGCAAACAAGCCAGAGCTATTAATATGCTTTTTGATAATTTTGAAAACCAAGGTATCATTTTGGATAAAAAACTTAAAGAGCTTTTAGGACATAGCCCTATTGAGGTTGCAGCCGGTGCGATTTTAGGCATTGTGGTTGCCCTAGTTTTTAAATAAGGAGTAATTATGAAACTTAATAACCTTTCGCCGCATAAGCTAAAGAAACTTAATTCTGGCGAATTGAAAGAACTTTGCGCCGATATACGGCGCTTTCTTATAGAATCGATTTCCAAAACGGGCGGTCATCTTGCTTCAAACCTTGGCGTTGTTGAATTAAGCGTGGCTTTGCACTACTGCTTTAATTCGCCCACAGACAAGCTTATCTGGGACGTTGGGCACCAAGCCTATGTGCATAAGATTATAACAGGGCGTGCAGATAGGTTTAACACACTGCGCAAGCTTGACGGCCTCTCAGGTTTTCCGAAGAGTAGTGAGAGCGAGCATGACGTGTTTAACACAGGTCACAGCTCCACTTCTATATCCGCAGCCTTGGGCTTTTGTGTTGCGCGTGATTTAAAAAACGAACGCTCAAAGGTTGTTGCGGTTATAGGCGACGGTTCAATGACAGGCGGGCTTGCGTTTGAAGGGCTTAACAACGCAGGGCGAAAGAATACTGATATTATCGTTATACTTAACGATAATCAGATGTCCATTTCTGAGAATGTGGGCGCATTGTCCGTATATTTGAACGAGTTTCGCACCGCAAAGAAATATCTTGAAGCAAAGGCAGACATTATAAAATTTTTACACAAACTTCCGCTTATAGAAAAACCGCTTACAAACGTTCTGGATAAAGCAAAGTCCTCTATAAGGAATATGCTTGTACCCGGACACCTATTTGAAGAATTGGGCTTTACTTACATAGGCCCTCTTGACGGACATAACATTAAGCAATTGATAAGGGTTTTAACAAAGGTTAGGGCTATGAAGGGGCCTATACTTGTGCATGTATACACTACAAAGGGCAAGGGCTATGAAATGGCTGAAATTAATCCCAGCGGCTTTCATGGCGTGCCTGCATTTGACATTGATACGGGTGAATCAAATGTACGCGATACCATTACATACAGCCATGTCTTTGGTCAAACCCTGTGCGAGCTTGCCGCAAAGGACAAACGCATTCTTGCAGTCACAGCGTCTATGACGGACGGAACAGGCTTAACTTGCTTTAAAGAGCGATTTCCAAATCGAATTTTTGACGTTGGTATAGCCGAGGCTCATGCTGTGACATTCTGTGCGGGTCTTGCTAAGTCAGGATTTCTGCCTGTTTTTGCAGTGTATTCTTCATTTTTGCAACGTTCATACGACCAGCTTATGTCCGACATATGCCTTCAAAATTTACACGCCGTCTTTGCCATTGACCGTTCCGGCCTTGTTGGTTCGGACGGTGAAACTCATCAGGGGATTTACGACATCTCTTTCCTCTCACACATGCCCAATCTTATGATTTTTTCTCCAAAATGTGCAGAGGAGATGAAGTTACTGCTCACGCATATTTTCACACTTTCTTGTCCGGTCGCAATCCGCTATCCTAGGGGTGAGGCCATTCAACTGCCAACTCAAGACATTTCAAATCATTATTATGAAATCCATCGTTCAAGCTTAGTCGATAACGTCGTTGCTCGCATTGCTATGGTTTCAGTGGGCACAATCTTCAAAGAGGTTTACGAGTCGGCTAAATTACTTGAAGCCAAAGGCGTTGCCGTTGACATAATTAACCCTCGCATTCTAAAACCCATTGAGAACGAACTCTGCAATATCCTTTCAAAATACGAGCGGGTGCTTACCGTTGAAGAAAATGTGCGTACTGGAGGATTTGGCTCATCGCTATTGCTTGCGCTAAATGAAAATAACATAGTTTCCAAGCTCCAAATACTTTCTTTGCCTGATGATTTCATTCCCCAAGGCACACGCGCTGAACTACTCAAGCGATATGGGCTTGATGCTCAAGGCTTGTTTAATGAAATTATAAGGTTATTAAGTTTAGTAGTTTGTGAAATCCAAGGCGTTTAGATTTAGCACGTCTTGATTATTTTAGGGACTTAAAAATACTATTTACGACTTAATTAACAATTTGCACAAGAAATACTTAGCTGGGATAGAAACTCTTATGACTCCTGATTTGGGTATATTTGGTAATGTTTCTACTATCAACAGTGCAGCATAAATGCTTTTAAATTTAAAACCCTAAGCAGTATGAATGTTTTTGATAACTTAAATGTAAATATAAAACTTAACTTATGGAGGAGATAAATAAATGAAACTGCTATATTTATGGAAACCGAAATATGACCATTTGCATTTTGTAAATGGCAT
>CAYPQA010000179.1:0-6230 GCA_964412725.1 uncultured Eubacteriales bacterium | reverse complement strand
CAAGCATTTCATCTTCTGCATCATAATCAAAAATCCAAAAATTAATCTCGTTGGCTAGCCCTCTACCGATACGGAAGCCTTTATCCAATATTTTAGGTTTTATCAAATCCAATCGCTGGTTTATTGTCACTGTTTAACCCCCATCAAATCCGCATATATTTCGTTTCCCCTGCGGATAATCTTAAGCTCATTTTCGTCGCATATAGGTATTGTAATAATCAAGTCGCTGCTTCGTTTTTTTGCAAGCCCAGCATCGACTAACATACGTTTATATGCGTTTCTTATCTGTTTAAGATTATTGCTTGTCCATTCAGCGACTTTTTGGCTCTCATTTGCTTTTCTGTCGAAGAAAACAGCAAAATCACTATCTATTATTTCTTCCTGCCTTAATGATACTTTTTCAGCATATATTTCTTGCATGAATTCAAGCAGTAGTATGTCTGTTTTCATCACGCCTAAAAAACACACAAGTTTTGATGTAGTTTCTATACCATAAGCCAGCAGATGTTTATGCTCCTCAGTTAAACTACGTAGCCTTACGAGTATTTTTTGCGGTAACTTAATCCGCCGGATTTCTTTGGTTAATTGGTATATATTAATTGATTTTGATAGTTCGATAATTTCGACTTCAGTCTTTCCCTCGCATATAAGAATTGCTGTTTTACGAGTTTCAGGAAACAGTAAAGGCCATTCTTTTATTGCAGATGAATATTCCATTTCTTTACTCACTTTGGTTCCTCACTATCGGAATTAGGCAACACTTCCATTACATCGCCTATATCACAATTTAATGCCTTGCAGATTCGGCTCATTACTTCCATGCTCACGGGCTGCTCCTTACCCAATTTTGCAAGGGTAGTGGTACTGATGTCCGCAATGGTAATTAAATCTGTTCTTTTCATCCTTTTATCAATAAGTAATTTCCATAACTTTATGTAACTAAACGCCATGCTCTTTTCACCTCTTGAATAGTTATATATATTGTAATACAGCTATCGATATTTTACAACATAATATTGCAGTACATTAATATAATATATGCAATTGCAAATATTTAATGTGGCAGGTATTTAACTGATACTTAATGGAGCAATACTTAACGAAAATAACTGAAATCGTTATAAATTATATCAAAATGCACACCTTTACCTTGTTTTTAACGATTTGAGAAACAATTCTTCGCAAGCCACTATTTTGGTGTTGGAAACTCATAGCCCCAATGAACGGCAAAAAATAAAGCCTGCAATACCATTGTAATCAAGGTGTTTGCAGGCTTTCATATCGTGCTGTAACAAAGTATTGAAGCCAGTTTTTGAGTTCTACAATTCACTTGGATTTCACTCAAAAACCGGCTTGTTATTAGTTAATTTATAAGGCTTTACCTGTGTTTTCTAATTAGACTTACTACGAACTCAAGGTGAGCCGTCACTAATATAAAATCCGGCAACTCATAATGTGTCTTTTGTTAACACGATTCATTATCGATGAGTTTCATAGATAGCTCGTTTCTTGTACTTCGTTAGTGAAATGCACCTGTACATTGAAAAACTATCCCAACTTACGAGATAGCTTTTGTACTTTTGCTTGTTGGCACAATAATAATTTTCAATACTGTTCATAAGTTATCTTTACGACTTTTGAAAAGTATCTTTACGAGCAACCACCGTTATATAGTCAGAGGATAGGTGCTCAATATCTTTTAAATTCTGAATTTAAGAAGTTTCTCCATATCCATCAAGAAAAGCCTTTAATAATCCTCCTATCTTTGTACCAAAACCCAAAGGCCGTAATTACTTTCGTTCCTATAAAATTACATTTACTCACCGAACATCAACTGCGCCTGAGTACAGACAATATGCCAACAGCCCTTTATTAAAGAAAAAGTCCAAGCCTGCTATAAATTTCTACGAAAAATTTCCCCAAACATCCGATAAACATCACCCAAACATCAGCGTTTCAACCCCCACAATCGCCCGTAATCTCGGCTTTCTTTGATAATCTCAGGTCTTGCTAAACATCAAATAAACATCAGACAAACATCAAGACGTAGATTTTGCCCTGTTTTTGGACATGAAAAAAGCCCGAGAATGCGATATTCTCGGGCTTTTATTGGATTGCGGAGGCAGGATTTGAACCTGCGGCCTTTGGGTTATGAGCCCAACGAGCTACCAGACTGCTCCACTCCGCGTCAACTTAACTATGAATTTATTATAGCATAATACAATAAAAAAAGCAATACCTAAATATAAATTCTTTTTGAAAAATTCATGATTGTAACTTGTATAATAATGTCAATGGATAATAATACCTCATAAAAATAGGCAAAATCCCTTTTGTAATTGTAAATTTCTTAAGATAAGTGTAATTTTTACGCGTTAAGCAGTATACCAAAGATAAGAGTGTAAGAATTGAACTTATGATAACAGACTATCACGGTGCTAAGTAAAAATGGAGATACTTGATGCAATACAAGCACTTAATGATTTTTATGTTAAAATTCGACAATATTTTCGATTATAGAAAAAATAGATACCAAACAAGCTTAGCTTATTTGGTATCTATTTTTATTTAAAGAATATTAGTTAGTAAGACCGTTAGGATTGTAGATAGCTGTGTTAGTTGCGCCATCGAATCCAACTTCAACACCAAACGCATTACCCATAGCTCTCATTGGAAGGTAGATGCGGTCGTCCTTGATTTCAGCCTGTACAGGCAATCCATCTGGGCTTTGCATTCTGATTTGTGTTCCGTTAACTGTCATAATATCGGAACCAACCTTCAATTGAACAACCTTTGAAGCTGTGAGCAATGTAGCGGTCTTGTTCTCGTC
Source organism: uncultured Eubacteriales bacterium (assembly GCA_964412725.1). Taxonomy (GTDB): domain Bacteria; phylum Bacillota; class Clostridia; order Lachnospirales; family CAYPQA01; genus CAYPQA01. The sequence continues at coordinate 3,400 of CAYPQA010000179.1, read as the reverse complement.
ATCCCAAACAACTTGTTGGTCTGTGAGTCCGAAAGCATGAGCTAACATTCTGAAAGGAACCATCATACTATTGCTTGCAGCTGAGATATAAGGAGCAGCTGTGTAAGCTTCGCCACTAGGATCTGTTGTTACAAGCTGACCAGCCTTGGTGTAACCAATCTTATCCTTAGCTATTTCAACTCTGTGCTTAAGAACGCCTGCTTCTTCGTCAAGTCTGTCGTTAGCTGGGTAGTTAATAGCGATGTACTTAACAGCTTCGCCATCTTTAAGAGGTCTAACACCCAATACGTTGAACTTGTCGCCTACTGTGTCAATCTTATCTTGATCCCAGTTAGCTGCGATTGCAGTACCACCTACATAGAGGTCATAACCCTTTGTAGACTCAGGAGCAGTACGGTTAATCTTTACGTTTACATCTGTGATTGAGATTGTAGATTGCTTTGTAGAAGCTCTTGTTACATCAAATGTAATCTTTCCACCTACAAACTTAGCGTTAGTAATAACAAGGTCACCATCTGTTACAGCAACCTGAGCATTAGCAATAGCTACGTCATCATAGATTCTGTCAGAAACTTCTATTGTTACATTCTTACCTGCTTGCAAGTTACCTGCAAGGGTTTCTTGAATTGTAATATTACCTGTTGCTTGCTCTTGGTAACCAATCTTAGATTCGCTTTGATCTACAGTTACAACTACTGCAGGAGTAGCTTGTGCTATAGTTACAGAAGCTCTATCTCCTTCGATAACACCTGTTCCTGTCAATGAAAGTTTGACATCACCTTCATAATCAGGAGCTATGCTTAACCAAGTATCAACAAAGAACTTAGCCATCTTATAGTCTGTTACAAAGATGTTATTCATGATGATCTTGTCTGATGTTACTTTAACGTTCTGTGAATAATCAAGTGCATTGTTGTTAGGGAATAAATCTGCGCCAAAGTATCTCTTTGAATTTTCTCCAACATTGACTGTAATCTCTTTAGGATCTTCAAGTCTTACTTTGCGGAATTTAGCTGCGCTTGGATAATCGGTTGAAGTTTCAAGAACCATTTCTGTTGTTCTTCCGCTCCACCAAGCGTTTACAACTGTCTCTTCAAATGTTACTCTTGCTGCCTTATGAGACTTAGCTTCATTGATGTTACCTACAGCAGGATAACGTCCACTTATAAGTTGTGGAGCTGTTGCAGCTGTAAAATTAATACGTCTTTGAACTCTTTCACCGATCTTAAAAGTTTGGTTTGTTATGCCGGCTTCGCCACCATTTGTTATTTCAAGTAAAATTTCACCGGTTACAGGTGCATTTTCGTTTGGAACAAGCTTAAGACCTGTGATGTAAAACTTACCAGGGATAGATGTTGATTGAAGAATGTGCTTAAACTCTACTAATACTTTTGTTGGGTCAAATTGACCTGCCCAATTGTCATAAACATAACCAATAGAATAGTCTGTTAATAATGCAGCTCTGCCTGTGTTATTAAGCTCTGTTGTGTAGTATAAACCTCTACCCATTGCTGTTGCAGTTGAATCTACAACATAATTCAATGGTCTAGAAACGAATGGTGAATTGCCATGTGAGGACATATACCCATTACCAGCTGAAACTATACCATACCATGCAATCTTTGTATCAAGGCGAACAGTCGTAGCTGTGCTGTTTTCATAAACCTTATACGTACCGGAATTATTATCTGTTATTGGATTATATCCATACATTGAATAATTTCTACCAGGAACACCAATATTTTTGTTAAGAACAGTTAGTGAAGCATCAGGTCTGCTATCCCAACTTAAACCACCGTCTACAGATATTCTTACAACCGCCTCATCTTTTGCATAGGCTGTTTTATCTGCATCAAACTCAATCTGTCCAGCTTTATCGTTAAAGTTATTAACAAATCTATAGCCTTCAGGAGCTTTTAATATGAACCAACCGTTATTCTTGATAGAACCTCTCTGTAACTCAGTGATAGTTATTCTATCAATTCTGAACTCATCAGCTGTCTTAGTTGTTGATGCGGTTGTGTTTGTTGCTGTGTTGGATACGTTTGTTATCAGGTAAGTACCAGAAGAAACGTTCGCATTGTAGTTTATAACAGTTGCAGTAATATCAGTATTCTTTTCTGTGAACTTAATGACCATAGGTATTCTAAGTTCACAAGTTAAGTTACCAGTACTAGGCAATGTTGAACCTAAAAGTGTTATTGTAGCAACTTTCTTGTCTACTGCAGAAACCTCAAGCTTGTAAGGAACTTCCACTGTAACTGAGCTGCCTACAGGATTTCTGGCAAGGAATGCACCATTCCTTCTGAAATCTTCATTTGCTATAAGTTCACCAACAGCCTGATCAGCAGCTGCAATAGCATCTAATTGAGCCTTTATAATTGTCCAACTTGGAACAGGTTTTGCAAGCTCAGTTGCAATTGTTGAAAACGCATTTGAAGGCAATAATGCCTCAAATGCAGCAGTAAGAGCAACATCTGTCATAGGTGGTGCAACTAATGATGCACGTGTTGCACTTGGATCTAACTGCAAAGCAGCAACTGTTGTCCAGTTAACTGTAGCATCCTTATCGGTAGCTATATCTCCGATGCTTTTAAGATCAGTAAGAAGAGAGCTGTTTGCGGAGCCAATTAAAGCTGCCGAAAAGTTTGTTGAAACGTTTTCCATAGCAGTTTTAAAAGCATTAATATTGCTAATTCCAGGTGTGAGTTCTCTAGCTTGCTTAACCGAAACCATAGCTTGAAGTATTTTTTGAGAAACGCTTGTTGGAGTAGCTGACATTGGGGCAATACCATTACCAACAATTTCTACAGGATATGGATTACCAAAACCAGGTGTCAATAAAGACGGGTTAATACCGCCGTTTGTATCCTTAATTAACTCGTAAGGAGCAAGACGATCAATGCCGTTTGGTTTCATACCTCTGTAGTACGTACCAACAAATCTTCCTCCGCCTGTGTGGTCGCTACCAATTGCGTTACTAGTGTTCCATGAACCCTTCTTACTGTCATAATTAGTAGTGCTAAGAGTATCTGCAGTGTTTGTGATAGTGTTAAAGTTCCACTCAGCGTTAGCCAAAGAAACATTAAACTGAGTACCCACTGCAAAACCGGTTGAATAATCCGCACGTAAAACTAAATCAGTACCATTTCCGTATACATTATCGCCATATGCCGGAAGTTCAAGCGAATAACCACCATTAGCGTTAGGAAGTGGTATAGTGTTGTTTTGACCTTTGTTTACTACCTCAAAGAAAGTTCTTGTAGTGTTCCCTGCCATAGTTGCAGAACCAGGTTGTGTCATCCAACCATTTTCCATCAAGTTTACTTTCTCTCTTGAAGTGTAACGTTGGTCGAGGCTGTTATTAGTAGCAGCGAAGAGCGTTGAGGGCAGAGATGAA
>CAYPQA010000178.1:0-6272 GCA_964412725.1 uncultured Eubacteriales bacterium | reverse complement strand
TTTACTTAACCCTGTTAATATTGTTAAGTTTTTCTGATGAAACTAAATTTCCGTGGAGCTTTGCCGTTGTGGTTGAAACATTCATACTTTTATGCTATACTTCCATTCGATTTAAGCAGTTTTGGGAATGGTTTCATGCGCTTAGGAATAAGCGTGTGAAACACTCTAACATTAGCTTTGGGAGGATAAATATATGCCATTACCAATGGTTCATCTTGGTGTTGCCAAGAATTTGGTTAACATCTTTGACATTAAAGAGTTACCCAGTTTTTATTTGGGTTCAATTGCACCTGATGCAGTACATATGCGTGAAGGTTTTAATCCAGAAGATAAAAGAATATCTCACATGAGAAATGAAGATAAAAATTTATGGGAGAGCCAAATAATAAGTTATATTAAAGCAAAAGTAAATAAAGATGATTTTTTAACAGGCTACGGTGTTCATATTTTAACAGATATTATATGGAATAGAACACTTCATTCATCATTTAAAGAAAAATACAGTAAACACAATTCTCCAATACAAGATGAACGCTCGGCTTATTATAATGATACCGATAAGCTTGATTTTGAATTATTCTACAATTTGAGTTACACTAATGAATTGTGGGAAAATCTATCAAGAAGTAAAGCGGTTGATGTAACCGGATTAGTATATTCTGATGAAATAGCAGCATGGAATGAGAGGACTCTGCATTGGTATGACAGTGGACATAGTCAACACCAAAACCCCATAAAGTATATCGCTTATGATGAATTAATAGATTTTATAAATAATACTGCAATTGAAATAAGTAATTTAATTTACCAGAGCTATTAGATATCTTCCGAAACCTAAAGCATATTAACAACCAGTCCAAAGCCTTGCTTCATTGGTGCCAAACTCACGTTGAATAACGAAATAAACTCTTAAGAGCCTGTTTAATATCTCCAATTTACGTACTTTCGGTTGGTTTTTTGCTTTGCTACGTCAACGCCTCCTAGCAGACTTTTCTTCGAGTATGCGTCGTCGGTGTTTCCTTGCATATCAAATAATCATCTCGAAATTACGCTAAAAGCGAGATATTAAACAGGCTCTAAGAAATTAATGTTAACGAGAATAGAGAACTTAAAATAGTGATAACCGCTCCGAATATTTTGATGTATATGGCATCGATGTACAATGTTTTATTCTTAGAAAGGTTGGTTATTAAATCACTTGCTTCGTCCTGCTTTATATAAAGCCAGAATCCCAATAGCACAACCGGAAAGAAACAAATGAAATAGATTATCATAGACTTGTATAGACGTTTTACGGCCAAATTTGCAAAGATGGCACTTGAAATAACATCACTGAGATCTTTGTATTCATTAAAATAGGGGTCTCCTTGGGGTGCGTAATAAGAGCTTCCATATGCACCTCCGTATCCATACCTAAGTGTAACATCTTGGGCTTCAAATCTAACGTATGGCGGGTGGATAATGTATCCGGTAAATTTATAGGTCATTCCATTAGGCAAAGTAAACTGCGTTTCGTAGCTCCCGCTCTGGACATATTTTTTTGTTTTATGCTCTAAGACTTCGTTTCTGAATTGTACTGTATCTTTGGTGACGGTTAATGTCTCACCGATATAATCAGGGCCGGATACAATTGTTAACTCATTGCCAAAAGATGTAATCTTAAAATAATGGCGGTTAACAGAAACGCATTCTATCTTTCTTAAGAAATAACCGAATATAAGGCTCAGAAATAATATCAATAGCCAACATGACTTTGCAAATTTCAAAATACGCATCATAAACACACCTCCCTTTAACCTCTAAAAACCCCCTCATACAATCCTCAATTCTATATTAAGGCTGGTTATTATGTCTATCCAACCCTTGGGAATGCCGGAGTCTGTGATAACCATGTCCACATGTCTTAGGTCTGCGAAGTAGGCGGGCTTTACAATGCCAAGTTTTGATGAATCAACCAGAAGAATCTTTTTTTGCGAGCATTCGATGCAAGCGTTTTTTGTGTCAACCTCATAGAGGTTTGTACAGGTTATGTCGAGCCTTTCACTTACACCAGATGCAGACATAAAGAACTTGTTTGCGCGTAGCTTGCCAACGAAGTCTAAAGCCTCCTTACCCTCGAACATCTGCGTGTTGACATGATAGTGCCCGCCGCCAAAAAGCAACTGCTTTATATTTTTTTTGATAATTTGATTTAGGGTATTTACAGTGAAGCACATAACGGATATTGGATATTCATAGGGTATGTGCTTGGCAACGCATTGTGCAGTTGAACCTACATCAAGAATTATTGTATCACCCTTTTCGATCAACGCGGCTGCCGCCTTGCCTATGCGCTCTTTCTGCTGCTCCATGTTCGTTGTTTCGAGCGAAAGGTTATATTTTTCTTCGTTGGACTCAGGATTGAAAATAGCTGCACCGTGGATGAGCGATACCAAATTTTCGTTATTAAGCTGCTCAAGGTCACGCCTTATGGTCATCTCTGAAGCCGCCAATTCTTTTGAAAGGCTTTTTATAGACGCACCATTGTTTAAACGCAAAATTTCTATAATCCTTTTCTGTCGGGCTGCTTTTTTGTTCATAAATTTTACTCCGTTTCAATTTTCGTTAGTTTATTATATCACATTTGCATAAATATGCAAATATAAAAACAATTTACGATACGGTATGTTGACAAAAAAACAGCGTAATGTTATAATTCAACCAAATTTTAAGGAGGTAGCTTATAAATGGATAACAAAGAAATTTTAAAGCATATAGACCACACCTTGCTTAAGGCCGTTTCAAGCTGGGACGAGATTAAGGCTCTTTGTGAGCAAGCTGTGGAGTATGAAACCGCCTCTGTGTGTATACCGCCAAGCTATGTAAAACGCGCTAAGCAAGAATACCGCGATAAGCTTAATGTCTGTACCGTTATAGGATTCCCTCTCGGATATAATACAACTGCTGTTAAGGTTTATGAGACGAAAGCCGCAATTGAGGACGGTGCAGATGAAGTTGATATGGTTATAAATATCGGCGACGTCAAAAACCGTGAATTTGCGAAAGTCGAGGATGAAATAAGACAGCTTAAGGCGGCCTGCGGTGATAAAATTCTTAAGGTTATCATAGAAACTTGCTACCTCAACGAAGAAGAAAAAATTGCAATGTGCAAGGCTGTTACAAACGCAGGTGCGGATTATATAAAAACCTCTACCGGTTTTGGAACGGCCGGTGCAACTCGCGAAGACGTAAAGCTTTTTAAAGAATATATTGGAACTGACGTTAAAATAAAGGCCGCGGGTGGCGTTAAAACACGCGAGGACTTAGTGGATTTTTTGAATTTGTCCTGTGAGCGTATTGGGACAAGCAGTGCGGTTTCAATTTTGGAAAATAAATCCGTTTCGGGATATTGATAAAAAGGAGGAAGTTTTAATGCCTATACCAACGCCACATATTGAAGCTAAGCTTGGAGATATTGCCAAAACAGTGCTTATGCCCGGTGATCCGTTAAGAGCAAAATTTATTGCGGATAACTTTCTTGAAAATGTGACATGCTATAACAATGTTCGAGGGATGCTTGGATTCACGGGTGAATATAACGGCAAACGTATATCCGTTCAGGGTAGCGGAATGGGAATGCCGTCCATTGGAATCTATTCCTATGAGCTTTTCTCGTTCTATGAAGTTGAAAATATTATTCGTATAGGCTCCGCAGGGGCTATAGCGGACGGTGTGGAGATTGGCGACCTTGTTATAGGAATGTCCGCTTCAACCAACTCTCGTTGGGCTGAGCAATATGCACTTCCTGGGACATATGCACCAACCGCATCTTGGGAATTAGTTCGCAAGACGGTTGAAATATGTGACAAGCAAGGCGTGGATTACCATATAGGCAATATCCTATCAAACGACACTTTCTATGATGACGACCAAAACGCATTGCTTGCCTGGAAGAAGATGGGCGTTATCTGTGTTGAAATGGAAGGAGCGGCGCTTTATATGAACGCGGCACGTTTGGGCAAAAATGCATTGACTATCCTCACCATATCCGACAAACCTTTTGGGGACAGCATTGGTCTTTCTTCAGAAGATCGCCAAAACAGCTTTACAAAAATGATGAAGGTTGCTTTAGAGCTGGGGTGAGCATATGACTGATCAAGAAATTGTGAACCAAAAGTTGATGCAAATAGCACTTCAAGCCAGACAGATGTCCCATTCACCATATTCGGGTTATCAAGTTGGTGCGGCTTTGCTTACGAAGGATGAGATTGTCTATACCGGATGTAATATAGAAAATGCCGCATATTCGCCGACCAACTGTGCAGAGCGTACAGCTTTTTTTAAAGCTGTTTCTGAGGGTGCGAGGGAATTTGAAGCCATAGCTATTGTGGGCGGTCTTAAGGATATGCCTGAGAATGAGCTTGATTTTGCGCCACCTTGTGGCGTTTGTCGTCAGGTTATGGCGGAATTTTGTAATCCAGAAACGTTTAGAGTTATTCTTTACAGTAAAGGTGAGCTTAAGGTACTTTCTCTTAGCGAGTTATTACCTTACGGCTTTTATCCTATAAATTTAAAATAAATTTAAAAAATCAGGAGGAAAATTTTAATGAAGAAATTAACAGCTATTTTAATGGCAAGTGTGCTTACCTTGGCAGGCTTAACCGGTTGTACTACAAAGGAAACGGAAACAGGCGGGCAAACTGCCGGCAACAACCAAACATCCTCAACTTATGAGCTTGCTCTTATAACCGACGTTGGTACAATCGACGATAAGTCTTTTAACCAAGGTTCATGGGAAGGTTTAGTTAAGTATGCGGAAGAAAAGAAGATTAGCCACAAGTATTACAAACCAGCAGCTAAGAACACGGACGAGTACATAAATGCAATGGATCTCGCCGTTAAGAGTGGTGCAAAGTTGATTGTGTGTCCAGGTTTCTTGTTTGAACCCGCTGTTTATAAAGCACAAGTGGAATATCCGGATGTAACATTTGTTTTGCTTGATGGTTTTCCTCAAGATGGAAACTATGAGGATTTCAAAATAACAGAGAACACATTGTCTATCTTCTATGCAGAGCAACAAGCAGGTTTCCTTGCAGGTTATGCGGCTGTTAAGGATGGTTACCGCAAGCTTGGTTTCGCAGGCGGTATGGCTGTTCCCGCTGTTATCCGTTTCGGATACGGCTATATCCAAGGTGCAGACTTTGCGGCTAAGGAACTTGGCCTTGCAAAAGACGAGGTTTCTATTAAATATTTCTACACAGGCAACTTTGATGCAACCCCGGAAAACAAGACAATGGCTTCATCTTGGTACAAATCAGGTGTTGAAGTTATATTTGCTTGCGGCGGTGCTGTAGGTAACTCCGTTATGGCTGCGGCTGAAGAAGCTGGCGCTGTTGTTATTGGTGTTGACATTGACCAATCCTCTGAAAGTGATACAGTTATCACCTCTGCTATGAAGGGTCTTGGCGTTTCCGTTTATGATGCAATTGAAGCTTACTACAATGGCAAGTTTGAAGGCGGCCGCAGCATCGTTATGGGTGCGTCCGAGGACGGCGTTGGCCTTCCTATGGAAACCTCTAAGTTTAAGACTTTCTCCAAAGCAGATTACGACAAGGTTTTTGAAATGCTTGCAAAAGACACAAACGGCATTGCGTCCAGTCTTGCTAACGACGAGACTGCAACTTCTGCCAAGGAAGTTCCTGTAGAGCTTGTGTCTGTTGAGCTTATTGAAAGCTAATTTAGGAATAATTAAGATTAAACGTTAGAAATTGAAAAGGGCTGTAGCGTACTCAAATTGAGTTTGCACAGCCCTTTTTTGAAATAATAATAAAATAATAGGGGTGGTGTTTGAATGCAGAAGGCTTCGGAATATATAATTGAGATGTTAAATATTACGAAGATTTTCCCAGGTATCAAAGCAAACGACAATGTGACCGTCCAACTGCGTAAAGGGGAGATACTCGCGCTGCTTGGAGAAAACGGTGCAGGTAAATCTACGCTTATGAGCGTTTTATTTGGGCTTTACCAACCGGACGGGGGTGAAATCCGCAAAGACGGCGTTGTTGTGAAGATTAACAACCCGAACGATGCGAATAAGCTTGGCATAGGAATGGTTCATCAGCATTTCAAGCTTGTTCATAATTTCACGGTGCTTGAAAATATTGTGCTTGGTGTGGAAACGGTGAAAAACGGTTTCTTGAAAATGAGCGACGCACGCAAGAAGGTCATGGAACTTTCCAAGAAATACGGCTTGGCTATTGAACCTGATGCACTTATATCGGATATAACCGTTG
>CAYPQA010000177.1:0-6282 GCA_964412725.1 uncultured Eubacteriales bacterium | reverse complement strand
AGCGTAATTATGGAGAATGAAGACCTTATTTTTTTAGTTACAGAAAGGCTTCATGAGGCTGGCTTTACACTGTCCATGGACGACTTTGGTGCGGGCTATTCTTCTCTGGGTCTGCTTAAGGACATACCCGTTGACGTACTTAAGATAGATAAAAAGTTTTTTGATTGTTCAAAGTACGAGGACAGAGCGGGTGCGGTTATCGCAGGTATAATGCAGCTTGCCAAAAATCTAAAAATAAAAACTGTTTCCGAAGGCGTGGAAACAGAAACACAGGCCCTTATGTTGAAAGGACTGGGTTGTGATATGGTGCAAGGATATTATTATTCAAAGCCTTTACCTGAGGATGAATTTGTAAATCTTATAAAAAAGTAGTAGGTCGAATAAACAAAGGGGCTGTAGCAAAAATTAAATTTTGCTACAGCCCCTTTGTTTATCTTTCCTTACGCTAAAATCAATTTTGAAAGTGGTATCGGGTCAACATAAACGCCGTCCTTGTAGACACGCATATTGCCTGACGCTATTTCATCTATAAGTATAACCTCATCGTTTCTTATCCCAAACTCAAACTTTATGTCGTAAAGCTCAAGGCCCTTCTTGGATAATTCCTCAGCAACGATTTTTGTTATAGCTTGAGTTTTAGCCTTAAGGCTATCGTATTGTTCCTCGTTCATTATATTAAGCTCACATAGACCGTCCTTTGTTACAAGAGGATCGCCAAGTGCATCATTTTTAAACGTTGTTTCAACATAGTAATCCAGTGGCGCGCCCTCGGCTATATAATCGCCGTAACGCTTGAAAAAGCTACCCACAGCATGTCTGCGGCAGATAACCTCAAGACCTTTGCCAAAAGTTTTTGCCGGCAGAACCTCCATTTCGGCTTTTTCTATGTCAGCGCTTACATAGTGCGTCAAGATACCCTTCTCTTTCAAAATCTCAAAGAACATAACCGTCATTTTCAAATTCTCACGGCCGATACCTTCGATGCTAAGACCGACTGTGTTGGCACCCGGGTCAAAAACACCGTTTTCTCCGGTTACGTCATCTTTAAACTTAAGCAGATAGTTTCCGTTTTCCAACCCATATACTTCTTTTGTCTTTCCTTTGTAAACCAGCTTCATAATATCCTCCTGTTAAAATTCGGCGCTATTAGCCGTTCTTGGGAACGGAATAACGTCCCTTATATTGCTAACGCCCGTCATGTACATAACGCAACGTTCGAAGCCTAATCCAAAACCCGCATGCTTGACCGTGCCAAAACGTCTAAGGTCAAGGTACCACCAATAATCTTCCTCTTTAAGTCCGCATTCTTCAATAGCCTTTATGAGAACGTCCAAACGTTCCTCACGTTGACTTCCGCCTATAAGTTCGCCAACCCCAGGAACGAGCAGGTCTGTTGCGGCAACGGTCTTGCCGTCGTCATTCCGGCGCATATAGAAGGCCTTTATTTCCTTTGGATAGTCTGTCACAAACACGGGGCCTTTAAAAATCTGTTCTGTGAGGTAACGCTCGTGCTCTGTTTGCAAATCCATTCCCCACTTAACGGGATAGGTGAAGGACGCTCCGGATTTTTCTAAAAGCGACACAGCCTCTGTGTAGGTAACGCGTTTAAATTCTGAGTTCACAAGGCTTGTGAGCCTTTCTAAAAGGCCTGTATCAACAAAGCTGTTCAAGAATGAAAGCTCCTCTTTTGCATTTTCAAGCACATAGTTTATAATAAATTTGACCATATCTTCAGCCAAGTTCATATCATCATTCAAATCTGCAAATGCTATTTCCGGTTCTATCATCCAAAATTCAGCGGCATGGCGGGTTGTGTTTGAGTTTTCTGCCCTGAATGTAGGGCCGAAAGTATAAACATCGCGGAAAGCCATAACAAAATTCTCAACGTTAAGCTGACCACTAACGGTGAGGTTTGTCATCTTGCCGAAGAAGTCTTCCTTGTAGTCAACTTCTCCTTCCTTTGTCTTGGGCACGTCGTTCATGTTCAGTGTAGTAACCTGGAACATCTCGCCCGCACCCTCACAATCGCTTCCTGTTATGATAGGTGTGTGGACATAAACGAAGTTTCTTTCATTAAAGAATTTATGAATTGCGTATGCAATAAGCGAACGAATCCTGAAAACTGCGGAAAAGGTGTTTGTTCTGGGACGCAAATGTGCGATTGTGCGTAGGTATTCAAGGCTATGACGTTTCTTTTGGAGCGGATAGCTCGGATCAGATTCGCCTTCTATAATAATTTCTTTGCTTTTAATCTCAAAACTTTGTTTCTGTCCTTGGCTTTCGACAACCTCACCTACAACCGTGAGCGCAGAGCCAACACCAAGCTTTGCTATATCTGCAAAGTTTGCTAATTCCGTATCAAAAACGATTTGAACAGATTTAAAGAACGTACCGTCATTAAGCTCAATAAAACCAAAATTTTTATTATCACGCAAAGTGCGCACCCAACCGCCAACCGTAACGCTTTTGCCTAAATAATCGTCTGTTTTTGAATAAATATCTTTTATACTCGTATACATATTGTCTCCCTCTAGGCTTCGCCTAAGCACTGCCCTAATATATTTTCCTATCGAGTCCGCGTAATTGCACAGCGGCTCCGATATGTACATCCATTATGTCAGTGGAATTGTCAAGGTCAGCTAAGGTTCGCGCAACCTTTATAATCTTGTGATAAGCACGCAATGTTAAAGACAGATTTTCGTGTGCGGCTTTAAGCAATTGCCTGCAACCGCTGCTTAACCCGCTGTGCATCTCGTCAACCATTTTTGCGGTAAGCTCGGAGTTAAACCGTATTGAGGATTGTGCATAGCGTTTCTTTTGAAGCTCCAAGGCTTTGAGAACACGTTTTCTTATGCTTTCGGAGGTCTCAATGGGCGTTTGTGTGTCCAAATCCTCCACCTTAACCGCGTCAAGGCTTATGTGTATGTCAATACGGTCTGCTATCGGCCCTGAAATTCTGTTTCTGTATTTTGAAACCTCGGACGCAGAGCACTTACACTTTGAAAAATCTCCGTAATAACCGCAAGGGCAGGGGTTCATAGCCGCAAGAAGGCTAAAACGTGCGGGGAACTCAAGCGCCGTGTTATCCCTTGTTATACTTACGAAACCGTCCTCCATTGGCTGACGTAAACCCTCCAACGCTCTTTTATTGAACTCTGGAAACTCATCCAAGAACAACACACCATTGTGAGCAAAGCTAACTTCACCGGGTTTCGGGCGTATGCCCCCGCCTAGTAAAGCACTGGCTGAAGCCGTATGGTGTGGTGAACGGAATGGACGGGTTGTGTTTAAAAAGAAACCGTCCTTGAATTCACCCGATATGCTGTAAATTTTCGCTATCTCTAAGCTCTCGGCAAATTCTAAGGGCGGCAGAATGGTTACAAAACGCTTGGCAAGCATGGTCTTGCCCGCTCCGGGAGGGCCAACCATAATAAGGTTGTGCATGCCCGCGGCGGCAACTTCAAGCGCATGCTTGGCTAGGGTTTGTCCCTTTATATCTGAAAAATCTACTTGTGATGTGTTTACTGTTTTAACGGCATTTATGTCAAAGATTGTACGTTCAAATGCTTTCTTGCCGTTTATACAATCTATGAGTTCACCAAGGCTACCTACAGCCGTCACACAAGCGTCTGAAACAGCCGAAGCCTCTGCCGCATTGTCTTTTGAAACAACGAAATGCCTATAGCCATTACTGCAGGCACGCGAAACAACAGGCAAAACACCCCTCACGCCGCAAATGCGCCCATCCAAGGAAACCTCTCCCATAAAAACCGTATCCTTAATATGCTCACTTTTTATAATGCCCATACAAGCCAAAACGGAAACCGCAATGGGTAAGTCGAATGAGGAACCGCCCTTCTTAGTGTCCGCGGGCGCAAGATTAATGGTTATGTGTTTGTTTGGAAAGCTTAAACCCTTGGTGTTGTTTATCGCAACCTTTATGCGCTCTTTGGCCTCTCTTATGGATGAATCGGGCAGACCCACGATATCCAAGCCCGGTATGCCCGCATTCATATCCGCTTCAACAAACACCATAAACGCATCCGTACCAAGGAAAGTGCCTGTAACCACACGAGACAGCATATAGTTTCCTTTCCGGCCTATCTGTCGCCCATAGGAACGTACTGTTGACTACGACAAACAGATTTGTAAGCGGGGCGTATGATTTTACCCTTTCCGGCCAGTTCCTCAATTCTATGGATACTCCAACCAACAACCCTTGCAATTGCAAAAACAGGGGTATATAGCTCCATTGGTAAACCCAGCATTTTATAGACAAAGCCCGAATAAAAGTCTATGTTCGGGCTAACACCCTTGTATATTCGCCTTGTACGAGATATAACAGCGGGTGCAAGCTTAGCCACCTTGCTGTAGAGGCAATATTCATCTGCAAGTCCTTTTTCAACTGCAAGTTTTTCAACATAACCCTTAAGAATGTCCGCTCTTGGGTCTGAAAGAGAATAAACCGCATGACCCATGCCATAGATAAGGCCTTGTTTGTCAAAGGCTTCTTTATTCAAAAGCTTTTTAAGATATTCCGTAACCTGGTCGTCGTCGTTTATGTCAGTTATATTTGCCATCATATCCTCAAACATCTGTATAACCTTTATGTTTGCGCCGCCATGCAAAGGCCCTTTGAGTGAGCCAATTGACGAAACCATTGAGGAGTATGTATCTGTTCCGGATGACGTAACCACATGGGTTGTAAACGTTGAATTATTACCGCCGCCATGCTCAGCGTGTAAAACTAGGCACAGATCCAAGATGTGTGCTTCAAGCGCTGTATACTTACTGTCCTCACGAAGCAGGTGCAAAATGTTTTCAGCTGTGGACAGTTCTTGTATAGGAGCATGGATAAACAGGCTTTTTGAATCATGATAATGTGAAAAAACCTGATAACAGTATACGGATAATAATGGTAATTGTGCAATTAATTGCAAACACTGCCTCAATACATTTGGTATAGATGTATCATCTGCATTATCGTCAAATGCATACAGGGAAAGCACTCCTCTTGCAAGCGCATTCATCATATCCTTGCCCGGCGCATGCATGATTATATCCCGCACAAAGCCATCTGTGGGCAGTTTACGGAATGAATTCAGCAATTCCTTAAAGTCGTCCAATTCCTGCTCAGAAGGAAGACTTCCGAAAAGCAGTAAATAGGCTGTTTCTTCAAAGCCAAAACGCTTTTCACTCAAGAAACCGTTTACAATATCCTCAATATCATAGCCCCTATAAAACAGCTTACCGCGGCATGGCACATAATCCTCATCTTGGATAATATGACTTCGTACCTCGGAAATATCCGTAAGCCCAACCAAAACGCCGCGTCCGGATACATCCCTCAAACCTCTCTTAACTTCATACTTTGCATAAAGCTCCGGGTCAATTATACAACCTTCCTCCGCAAGCTTACTTAGTCTCACAATCCTTTCATCCATTGTAATCACTCCATTCTTTACCAATTCCGACTGCAACTTGTAGGGAATATTACCATAAACGATATTATGCGTCAAGAGTTAATGTAGGCGTATCACATCCGTTTCATAAACTCCTAATAATTTCTAAAAGGTCGCCTCTTAAAATTTCAATTCGATTTGGTTTGAGGCTTAGGTTTGTGAGAAATTGTAGAATTTTGGCACATTGCATGTTATAATTTTGTTGTTACCGTATGTAGAATTCTTGTCTGCAAGGAGGTAGGTGTTCTTTGCTTGGATTTTATCCCAATAAAATAGTCGGTGAGGGCGACAAAAATAAATTGGCAGAGATATATGCCCTTTACAAGGGTCTGATGTTACAGACAGCAAGAAAAATTATTGGTGACTTTGCGTTGGCCGAAGATGCTGTTTCGGAAACTATTTTGAAAATAATTAATAATTTACATAAGATAACGGATGTCTCAAGTTGCCAAACGCGTGCCTATATCGTTATTATAGCAAGGAATGTTTCTATAGACATTCTACGAAAGCAAAATAAAAAAGCCGAAACACCTATTGAAAATATTGAAATATGCGATAGATCCGCCCTACCACTTGATGAGTTGTCAACCAAAGATGGTGTCAATGCTATTATTAAACATATCCAATGACTACCACAGTCTCTGTCGCACGTTATGTACTTGTTAGCCGTGTATGATTACTCTCCCAGCGAGATTGCTTCCATTTTGGGAATTAGCGTTGCTGCTGTCAAAATGAGAATAAGCAGAGCAAAGAAAAGATTGCGTAAACTATTAAATAATGATTTTATTTACCATGGAAAATGATATAAAATATACTATGT
>CAYPQA010000176.1:0-6330 GCA_964412725.1 uncultured Eubacteriales bacterium | reverse complement strand
AGGCAAAGGCAGTCTTGAAAAAGAAAAGGCGCGAATTTCTTCTGGTCGACGCCTATAACATTATCTTTGCCTGGGATGAGCTCAGAAAAATTGCCGCCGAATCGCTTACAAATGCACGAACGAAACTTTTGGATATGTTATCCAATTATCAAGGTTACAAGCAATCTGAGATTATAGTTGTTTTCGATGCGCACAAGGTCAGGGCAACTGAATGCATTGAACACTACAGTAATATCACCATTGTTTACACAAAAGAGGCTGAAACCGCCGACAACTACATAGAGCGTGTTACGAACATCTTGGCGAAAGACTACAAGGTGGGCGTTGCCACGTCCGATGGACTGGAACAGATGATTATTCTGAGCCGCGGCGGGTATAGGATTACGGCGACAGAGCTTTACAATGATATTCAAAGGTCTAACAAAGAGATTAAGAAACACATAGAGAATCAGGTACCTGTCAAGAAAAACCTTCTTCTGGATAATCTGGACGAACGCACAAAAGCTATGTTGGAAAAAATGATTAGAGGTGAATAGTTTGAAAAATAACCAAAAGAATGAACAGAAGGATGTTGCGATACGTGTATCCATCGTGAGCATAATCGTTAACATAGCTCTAAGCGGGTTTAAACTCCTGGCGGGTATTTTGGCAAATTCTCAGGCCTTAATCTCAGATGCTGTGCATTCGGCGTCCGATGTGTTGAGTACGTTTGTTGTTATGGCAGGCGTGAATATGTCCGGCAAGGGTGCAGATAAGGACCACCCATACGGGCACGAGCGTATTGAATGTGTGGCCGCGATTATTTTGTCTGTTATGCTTTTGGCAACCGGTCTTGGCATAGGTTACGATGGCGTTTTAAAAATTTCCAAGGGTTTGTCGGGTGAGCTTGCGGTACCCGGTGTACTTGCAATTGTTGCGGCAGGTGTTTCAATAGCTGTTAAGGAATGGATGTACTGGTATACGGTTTTGGCCGCAAAGCGCATAAATTCGGGCGCACTTAAGGCTGATGCTTGGCACCACCGCTCCGATGCAATGTCCTCTGTAGGCAGTTTTGTTGGCGTTTTAGGTGCACGTATGGGTTTTCCGGTCTTAGATCCGGTTGCTTGTATAGTTATCTGCCTTTTTATAATGAAGGCGGCCTATGACATATTCATGGACGCTATAGGAAAAATGACAGACCGTGCCTGTGACGATGAAACTGTTGAAGCCATGCGCAAACTCGTTCTCTCTCAAAAGGGTGTAAAAACCCTGGACTTGATAAAGACTCGTCTATTCGGCTCTAAAATCTATGTTGACATAGAACTTGGCGTACCAGGTGATATGTCATTAAACGATGCGCATGATATAGCAATTGTTGTTCATGACGCTATAGAAGGTGAATTTGAAAATGTTAAGCACTGCATGGTGCATGTTAATCCTTCAGCATAAACGAATACTTAATGCTAACTTAGCCATACTAAACTTTTGTAACCTCTAAAAACTCGTGATTTTTTCACGTTAGCATTGCTACACAAAAAGTTAAAGCGGAGTTCCTAGAGGTTTATATTAAAATTCAGGAGGTACTAAAATGAAAAGATTTAAAAATTTATGTGCGGCTTTTATAACCGTTTCGCTTTTATTATCATTGCAAGCTTATGCGGCTGAAACGAAAACACCAGCAGCAATCTCTCAAGAACAGGTTCCAAATTTGAGACAGGGAAAGATTCAATCAATCCAAACTATTAACAATAATAATGAAAATGTAATGCAGATTCATATAAATAACGATGATGCAATAAACGATATTATACTTAATGTATCAGAGGAGACTTATATAATAACTCCTGATGGGTTGCCCGTTAATCCCGCAGATTTAAAAAAAGGCGACTATATATACGCCTATATTGCGGACTTTATGACAATGAGCCTTCCTCCTATCACGAATGCACTCGCTATCGTTAAAGGCGAAAAGGACATCCCGTTGTATATGGAAGTTGAGAGCGTAACGGGTAAAGGCAGTGATTTAACCTTAACGAATGCTGCAAAAAATCTCGCCATTAATGTTGACAAGGACACTAAGGTTGAACCATACCGTACAAGAAATATAGTAACAGCCGAAGACATTAGACCCGGTAGCAAGCTTTTCGCTTGGCTTAAGTCAGACAACAAGACTGCTGAAAAAATACTCCTTACGCCTTATTCTTATATGGGTTATATAAAGGTTAAGGGTGACAAGATTGAAATAGATGGTGTAGAACTCAAACTTGATGCTAACGAAAAGCCTTTCGAGAACAACGGCGCAACCATGGTTCCTTTACGTAAGATAATCGAAACCTTGGGTGCGTCGGTGAGTTATGATGAGAAAAAGTCCGCTGTTATAATTGATATAAACGGAAAGCAATATGAGCTTGAAATAGGCAAAGATAACTTCATGCACAACGGTAGCGAATACTATGTCGCACCATCTGTTATAAAGAACGACAGAACTTTCATTGACTTGAACTGGTTCACATTCGCTGATATAAAGGTTGTTTCAGAGTAAGGCATCATAAAATGCACAAAAAAAGAAAGGGGTTTTTAAAACCCCTTTCTTTTTTTCATTCAACCGTTACATATTATATTTCTTTTTAAATTTCTCAACACGACCGCCGGCTTCCATTAATATCTTAGAGCCGCCTGTAAAGAACGGGTGACACTTGGAGCAAACCTCGACATGAATAGCTTCCTTTGTCGAACCCGTAACAAATTCGTTTCCGCAGTTGCATTTGACCACAGCATTGAAATACTTTGGATGTATAGCCTCTTTCATTTTTTCACCTCCGCAATAATTGCAATAATTATTGGGAAGTATAACATGGTTAGTCCCAATTTGCAATAAAATTTTAGTTTTTATTCCTTGACAGCGCCCATTGTAACGCCGGAGATGAAAAATCTTTGGCAGAAAGGATAGAGTACAAGGAATGGAAGCATAGCAACGATAGTAACAGAGTTTTTAACCATATTACCGTAACCAACAACGCTACCATCCATAACGCTTGCGTCAAGAAGAACGATTTCTCTAAGCTTAACCTGGAAGTTGTAAAGGGATTTGTCGGAGATGTACATAACGTATGCGAAGAATTCATTCCAATATGATACAGCAAAGAATAAGCCTATAGATGCAAGGGCGGGCTTTGCAAGAGGGAGTACAACTCGGAAGAATGTACCCATAGCTGTACAACCGTCAATATCCGCAGCCTCAAAAAGACTTTCCGGGATTTGATTAAAGAAGTTTTTCATTAAGACCATGTTGTAAACGTTAATGGCAGCGGGCAAAATAACAGCCCAAAGTGTGTTTGTAAATCCGATAGATTTAAGAACAAGGAAAGTCGGAACAAGACCACCGTCAAAAATCATGGTTATGAAGATAAATTTTGAAAAGAAACTACGTCCGATAAGTTTTTTCTGAATTATGATATATGCGCCGAGTGTACAGATAAACAGGCCGAACAGTGTGCCTACAACCGTTGTGTATACGGAGATCCAGAAAGGACCATATAGTTCGGGATTAGATATAATGGTTATGTAGGCATCCAGAGAAGGATTTGTAGGCCAGAGGTTAATACCATAATTAGTGTTTTTATCAATAGAGTCTACTATAATTTTTAAAATGGGAACAAGCATAGCAACAACGATAAGTCCTAAAATTATGCCGTTGAATATTCTGAATACGGTTCGTCCCCTATAACCGGGTTTCCAACTAAAACGTTCTTTCATAATAGGCCTCCTTTACATAATGCCGTCGCCGCGGATCTTTTTGCAGATTTCATCCGTTAGAAGAACCAAAACAAGACCGATAAGGGATCTAAACAAACCAATAGCTGTACCTAAGCCGTATTTTGCCTGAAGAATACCGGTTCTGTACGCAAATGTCGCAACAACGTCAGCAACGTCATAAACGTTGGGGTTGTAAAGTGCGAATACAGATTCGAAAATATTCATAACCTTTGCAAGGTTAAGTATAAAGACAACCAAAATAGTTTGCATAAGGCTTGGAATAGTTATGCTTATAACCTGTCTCAACCTTCCTGCACCATCAATAGAGGCAGCTTCGTAAAGCTCGGGAGCTATGCCGGCGAGAGCGGCGAGATATATAATTGTGCCCCAACCAGTTTCCTTCCAACGACTTACAATTAAATATATGGGAGGCCACCATTTCTCGCTAACCAAAAAGTGAATCGGCTGCATACCAAGTTTTTGTAATATGATATTAACAAGACCGCCTTGTGGAGAAAGAACAATTGTAAATATAGAGGCTACAACAACCCAAGATATAAAGTGTGGAAGGTATAGAGCTGTTTGCACGAAGCCTTTAATCTTGCTACTAACCAACTCATTAAGTAAGAGGGCGACTAAAACGGTAAAAACTGTCGCCAAGAAAAGGTTAGTCAAACTCAAATATAATGTATTATTAAATGCAGCCCAAAACCTAGATGAGGTAACTCCAAAAAACAAATCTTTGAAATTATCAAGCCCAATAAATTGCTTTTTAAACGGTGTGAAATTGTAGAAAGCAAAACGTATGCCCAACATGGGCCAATATTTAAGAATTAGGGTGCCTAAAAAAACAGGCAAAAACATAAAGTAGTAAAACCTGTCTCGAGACAGCTTGGCAATTAATGCCTCCTTGCTCCTTTTATTCTTCATATCTATCCTCCATTCCTGATAAATACAACAAACTAACCTAACAGAGGGAACTTATATAAGTTCCCTCTGTTTTTGAAGTTATTATTAATATAATTTATTTATTAATGTCAGCAAGAATAGCGTCAACCATGCCCTTTGTCTCAGTCTTATATTTAGCTAAGCCTTCCTCAACTTTAAAGTCTCCGGTAACAATCTTGGAAACATAAGTTGTTCTTGCAGTGTTAAGCTCTGGAAGATAACTTGACATAACCTCAGTAGCGGGTAAGAGGCCATATTGAACTGCATCTTTATCAAACATCTTTATGGAATTTGTAACAGCGTTTTCGTAAGTTTCAGGATCTTTAAAGTCTGTGATTTTGAAGACGGCTTCCGCAAAAGCTTTAACAGCAGGGTTCTTTGGGTTCTGGAGGCTTGGAAGTCTTTTAAACTTGCCATCCTTCATTTCATAATGAACGCCTTCAACACCCCATGAGAAGAGCATTTGTCCTTCGCCTGAATCAAGCATATACTCTAACAAATACTTGTAAACGGCTACAGGGTCTTTAGCCTTTGTTGTAACAGATATGGGAACGGCAGGTCTCTCAACATATTTCGTTTCCTTGATTGCAGGAATAGGAACTACATCTGCATCTGGGAACTTTTGCAATAGATTGTCTCTTAATGTTTTGTTCCAAGTTCCTGACCAATAATTGAATGTACCAACCTGACCTGCATAGAACTTGTCACGGCAAGTGGAAGTTTTGTTTGTTGTAATATCAACGTCGATTAAGCCATCTTTGAAAGCCTTAGCCATTCTTTCAAGAGCAGCAACCATATTAGGTTGAGACATACCATCAACCCATTTACCGTCAACCTTTACAAAGTCCGGAGTAGCGTCTTGATAGAATTCTCTTAAGTAAATGTCAAGAGGATACTCTGTATTTACAAGGCCTGCCGCTGTGATAGGAATAGTTTTTCCGCCACCCGCAGGGTCGGCCTCCTTAAACTTCTTAAGCATAGCATAGAATTCATCATAGTTTGTAGGATTCTTAATACCAAGCTTTTCCATCCAGTCGCCTCTTACGTAGGTTATTGTACCATTGCCTCTTTGAATTGGCAGACCGTAAAGACGTCCGTTTATTTTGATTTGGTCAATAACGCCGGGAGCCGTAATGCGTTTTTTAAGATCTGAGCTTTCATAAAGGTCTGTTATGTCTGCGAGAGCTCCGTTTGCCGCAAAATTCAAGTAGTCACTTGCTGCAAGAATAAGTGCATCCGGAATATCGCCTGTTGCAAATGCAAGATTAACCTTAGATTGGTATTCATTATGAGTAGGTTGGTTGATAATAAGGTTGATACCCGTAAGCTCCTTATACTTGTCGACAACACTCTTTTGGCCATCTTCGGGTAAAAGGAATGTGCCGTTAACCATAAAGGTTATGGATTCAGGTTTTTTTGCATCAGCTAATAATGAAGTGGCATTTGCACCTGATGTACCACCGGTTGCACCGCTTGAAGAACCGCCGCCCTCACAACCTGCTGCTCCCAAAAGGAGTGTAGCAGATAAAGCAGCTGCCAAAAGTTTTTTTGACTTTGAATTTTTCATTAGAAAACCTCCTTAGAATAATTTAATAGAATAATTTAATAGAATAATTCCACCTGTTACGGTAGACATTTTAACTTGCC
>CAYPQA010000175.1:0-6394 GCA_964412725.1 uncultured Eubacteriales bacterium | reverse complement strand
ACAAGTTTGCAAACGCTCGAAACAAGTGCGATTTTAATGCGTTAAGGAGTATATAATTGGAGGTTAATCATGAAGAAATGGTATGACGAGGAATACGAATGGGAAATCGAGGTTACGGGTTTTCTCCGTGGCGACCACACGGAACGATACTGTCGAAATGGCGAAGAAATCGGGGATAAATACACATGCACATATGGTTGCCCTGTCAATGCAGACGGTCAGGGGATTTGTTCAAAAGTTATGACGATTATGTTTCCGATTATGGAAGCAGTCCGAAGTGGTGGAAATTTAGAGAATATCGGTGGTAGTAGTAAATACTGTAAGGATGTCGTTTGTCCCGATGGCTGTGTTATATTCAGAATGACAGCAAAAAAGCTTGACAATGAGAATTTCTACAAGGGAAAGTTTTTTGAGTAATTTAAACTTTCACTAATAATGAAAACAATATTATCCCGAAGTTATAAAAAAGCCCACACTTAGTTTTGACGGTTTTTTTGTTGAAAAATGTTTTAGTCGGTCTTAGAGCCTGTTTAATATCTCGCTTTTATCGTAATCTAGAGATGATTATTTGATATGCAAGGAAACGCCGACGATGCATACTCGAAGAAAAGTCTGCTAGGAGGCGTTGACGTAGCAGAGCAAATAATCAACCGAAAGTACGTAAATTGGAGATGTTAAACGGGCTCTAAGGCAAATTTACAAAATCCAATTTTTTGTTTACAAACAACCTAACTTATACTATACTATCGAAAATTACTATCGAGGTAAAGCTATGATTAAAAATTTCCTTACAACCACAACCACCACTTAGGACTACTTTGTTGACAGTTGCATATGCAACCGGCGACAGGGGTTAGTCCTATTTGTCGTTGGGTTGCAAGGAATATGAGGCACCTTGCACACTTTTAAAGTTTGCAGGGTGTCTTTTTTTATTTATCAATGCCTCATTACAAAAAGGAGATGTTTTTATGAATTTCAAAGAAGAATTAGCAGTAAGGTTGTTAAAAGTGGTTAGGTCTTTGCACCCGGACGTAAATCAAATAGCATATGAGGAAAGCGAGGAAGGCTTTTTTTGCGACTACGACATACCACCGTTAAACCCTGATAGCTTTAGGCGTATATCAGACAGTATGCTCGCTGGCGAGGACGTAGCTTTTGAGCTTACGGGGTTTTCTGGTGTATATGAGGATGGGGATTCGAGAAAGCGCACACTTCAACGTATATATGTTGCGGCTTTCAAAACAATGGGCGAGCTTGAAAACTATAAGGCTTTTGTTGCGGAGGCTTCAAAATGTGACCATAAGGCACTTGGCGCAGAGCTTAAGTTGTTTTCAAGCTCTGCGGAAATAGGGCAAGGTCTGAACCTCTGGCATCCCAAAGGTGCAATGCTTAGATATTTGCTTGAAAGCTTTGGGCAAAAAGCCCATATACTGAACGGCTATGAATGGGTGTACACTCCGCATATCGGGAGGGCGGAACTATGGAAAACATCAGGGCATTTGGATTTTTACAGTGACTCCATGTATAACCCTATAGTCATTGATAACGAAGAATACTACCTAAAGCCCATGAACTGTCCATTCCATATAAATATTTACAACAGTGAAGTCCACTCGTATAAGGAACTGCCTATAAAATATGCAGAATATGGCACGGTCTACAGGTATGAGTTGTCAGGCACGTTAAATGGTCTAACAAGGGTGAGGGGCTTCACACAAGACGACGCGCACATTATTTGCACGCCCGAACAGATAGAAAAAGAGGTCACGGAAGCCTTGCGCTTTTCCCTGTATATCCTGCGCTCGTTCGGTCTCGAACAGTTTGAGCCGTATGTATCCACAAGACCAAAGTCAAAGTATGTCGGAAACGACAGCGATTGGGAGATGGCCACGGATATACTCAAAAAGGCTGTAACGGCTGTGGGACTTGAATATAAAATCGACGAGGGCGGCGGCGCATTTTACGGCCCGAAAATTGACCTGAAGCTAAGAGACTCGCTTAACAGGCAATGGCAATGCAGTACGATTCAGTTTGACTTCAATCTGCCTGTGCGCTTTGAGATGTTCTATATGGGAAATGATGGGCTTAAGCATACACCATATATGATACACCGTGCTTTATTCGGCAGTCTTGAACGCTTTATTGCGCTGCTGATTGAGCATTACAAGGGAGATTTCCCGCTTTGGTTCACGCCTGTGCAATTTGGCATTGTGCCCATAAAAGAAGACCACAACGACTATGCAAAGAAATTATCCAAGGAATTTAAAGCCATCGGTTTTCGTGTGAGCCTGAACTCCGAAAACGAGCATATGCGCAACAAAATCAAAAGGTACGAGCTTGAGAAAATACCCTACATCCTTGTTATCGGCGACAGGGAGGTTGCAGACGTCACTTTCTCGGTTAGGAGCCGAAAGGATGGCAACCTCGGTTCTATGAATTTAACGAGCTTTTACGAATATCTGAAACCACAACTTGAACTTGGCACTGCGCGTAGCATAGATTGAGTAATTCGTAATCAGACATTGCAAAGATTTTTAAAGTAAGTTATAATCCCTAGGTAAAAGGAGTGATTTACTTGAAGAAACTTTATACCAAAATTTTAGTTGCAGGTCTTGCGATTGCGGCACTTGGAACGATTTCCGTTTCTGCTTCCGCTAAAATCAAATCTGCCAATTATAGTAATTTAAAGTTATATCTGGATGGAAAAGAAATTATTTTGGAAAATTCCTTAGTTTCCATAGTTAAAGATGGTAGCGACAGCGCACAGATTTATATGCCAATGAGAGAGTTGCTAGAATATCTGGAATACGATGTGGAATGGAAAAGCGAAGACAACTCCATTCACCTTTTGCCCAAAAACACCTCAACGAATTTAAAAACATCCGAGGCAGACAAACGAGGCATAGAGATAATGGAGAAATCGGGTACTTGGAGCGGTTCTGGAAAAGATGAGCTTGACACTCTTATACCCATTATGTCACCCGAAGCCGTGGATAAAGTGGTTATGATATACTTGGAACGCCACCTGTTCCCTAAAATAACCACTCCACAGAGTGCGAAACAGGTTGCCGCTGTGATAGACACCGCACTCAATTATATGACAGAAGAAGGCAGAGATACTGCCAAGCAAAAGCTTGCTACGTTTTTAGCGGACTGATTATACTCCTTAACGCATTAAAATCGCACTTGTTTCGAGCGTTCGCAAACTTGTAGAAGCAAGTTTGCGCAATTTCGAAAAGAAAGAAGTACAGATTTTTAGCGTTAAGGAATATAGCATTAAAATCGCAAACAGGGCTGTAACAGAAAAATCTGTTACAGCCCTGTTTTTTATTTCTGAACACTCTTTTATTTCTGAACGCTCTTATACTTGCGCTGTAGTTTTTTTGATAACTTATTATCTGGTTTATTTCTCTTATTCGTAACATTTTCACGCTTTTCCGCAACAAAAACAAAATATCCGTTCAGCGTTTCAACTCTTACACCACCAAAAACAGAGGTAAGCTTATTTTTATACCAATCCAACCGCTTTGTAACCATAATCATTTTCCCGCCAAAAACCAACCTTTTAAATCCACCTTCAATAAAACGCTTTGCGACAGAAAAGTCGGTATGGTAAGGCGGGTTGGATAGTATAAGAGTAAAATCGTTCTCAGGTATTTCATCGTATCCATTGCTAAGCCTTATGTCCAGACCCGCAATACCGTTAAGTTCAGCATTAATCCTTGCATATTTCACCGCATCTTCGGACACATCACACATAACAACCCTATCCGAGCCAATTACCTTTGACGCATATATGCCAACAACACCATATCCGCAACCCAAGTCCAAAACCTTGTCATTTTGATTAAATTCTGTCACCAACAACATAGCCAAAGTGCCGTCATCTATAGCAGACGGCGAAAATACAGTATTGTCCGTCTTAAAGCTCAGCCCAACATCCCTAACATATCCAGTAAACATTTGTCCTCCCGATCCCCTCAACAAATAATATCAGCCACAAAATCTTTTCTTGCAGCCATTTTAAGCTTTTACAATCGCAATTAAACGGCATAAAAAAACAGCTTTAAAGAAGAAAAGCTGTCCTTTATATATTATGTAACAATATTTTTAAAAACTAGTTATATTTGTCCTATTAAATTCCAAAAATCTTTAAATGTGCTTAAGTGAGGAGTTTCGTCTATCCTAGTGATTATTCCATTTAGATAATCTTCAGTTGCAACAGCACTTGGATTACTCTTGCTGTATTTCCATTTGTATCTAAGCATAAATTTTAAATAATTTTCATGGTATCTACCAACACTGCTGCCAGTAGGCCTGTCCATTAATTCAGGGTCGTTTATAGATGCATCATAAAATTCATGGTAAGGACGAAAATTAGGATGCATACACGTTTCATCTGGATAAACTTCATTGTTACCTATCAGCCATGTTTCAAAACATCTGCTAATAGGTAACACTTTACAGGCACAAGGGAGTTTTGTTTCATATTTTTCAATATGCTCAGTGATAAGTGCCTTTGTACTACTAACACTTTTATCGTCAGTATCCAACACAACCACAAGTAAGTCAACGTTTTTGCTTTCCGCAATATCTTTAATCGTCTGGTCTAAGTATTTTAATATTTGCGGGAAACCATGCCCGCTATGAAGAACGTAAGAATTTTCTTCTACAACCTGTAATTCTTGAACTCTCTTATATTTTGGGTTAAGAAAACCCATCCATGTAGGGAGTACATCTAGGAATGACTTTGAATCTTCTAAAAGAAAGTATATGCGCAATTATAGCTCCCCCTCAAACTGTAATGCATTAATTAACTTAAAGAATCCTTCACGGTGTCCTTCTATGATATTCATTTCTTTTGCAGTCCTGCTTTTAATTACATTGCCACTACGAGTAATTATTCTCCATTTGTCAAGGTCTATATTGTTAATTATATAAGGATGATGACTTGAAATTAAATATTGCTTATTTTCATCATATTCCAAAAGCAAATCGGTTAACTCATCCATACAATTAACACCTAAGCTATTTTCGTACTCATCAATTAAAAAAACAGTTCCATTAATCGAGGTTACAACGCTAATAATTAAATTGAGAACCTTCAACATACCACAAGAGATATTTTTTTGGTCTATCCAAGTGTCATTAATTTTAAGCATTAACCTGAATCTTTGTTCTTGGGGATCCTCAGAATAGTTAATATCTTGAACCTCGTTAAAGATATCTGAATATAACTCAAGGATTTCAAAAAATAATTCCGGTTTTAGCTCTTTAATGACACCAAGTGTTGCAAAAGGTACTAGGTTAAAAACACCGTTACTAAGGCAAGTGTGCGCTTCATTAGGTCCGGTTACAATGTACTTAATTATTGGTTCTAAACTCCTATACTTGCTTGCAGGAAAAGTAGAAGAGTAATCGTTATCTTTATAAACTACACCTATTAGTTGGTTATACACAGGTTTTATTGAATCGACGCCTCTATACTGGCTTATTAAACTTTCATTTGATTTAGGGGTAGGAACATTTTCAAATCCTTCGATTGTAATTTCGTTGGACTTGCTCCGATTAAAAATAACCTTATTATTAATCGTCAATTTCTCATATTCAAAAAAATATTCACCCAATGCTCCTAATCCAAGCTCATACTCCCAAGTACATGTTGTGTTATCATATGTGAAATTTATAGCTGCCTTTTGAATGTATTTATCGTGTACTGAATCAGTAGCTGCGATGGCCAAAAAACAAATTTGTTTAATCGAATTCAAAATTTGCGTCTTACCTGCTCCTGAAATTCCTACTAATAAATTAACACCTTCATTAAAATGTATCTTTTCAATTTTCAACCCTGTTTCTAAATTTTCAAATTCTATCCAGTTGATTATCACTAATACCACCCCTTAAGTTATTAATTGTATATATAGGCTTAATTTTCTTAGAGTATACCACAATATTAACTATAATAAAACTATATGCGTAAAAATAAAAAGAACCTAAATTTGAAAAGGATTAATCCAAATCAAATCGGGGTTCTTTTTATTTTACGAGCTGCCATTTTTCCGTTTCTCTGTATATTTCGTTTTTTATTTTTGTAATGCCTTCATCATATATTTTTCTGTTTTTCTTTTCCTCGTCCACTACAAATCTTTTCTGTAGTCTCATAGGTTTATTGCTATAAACATAAATGAAATCTCCTGTCATCAGCGCGTCATCTATGTCGTGTGTAACAAAAATCACAGTCCGGTTATCTTCTTCGTAAAGATTTAAAAAAGATTTTATTATTATATCCTTCATTGTTATGTCCAAAGCCTTGAATGGTTCGTCCATTAAAAGAATATCAGATGGGTACGCAAAAGCCCTAATCAAGGAAAGCCGCTGACGCATTCCCCCACTC
>CAYPQA010000174.1:0-6498 GCA_964412725.1 uncultured Eubacteriales bacterium | reverse complement strand
AAAGATGAGCAAATAAACCTTTCTGCAAAGGAGTTTGACATACTTGAATACTTGGCAAGCTGCTACCCGTCCGTTGTATCCGCAGAGCAAATCGCGGAGCATGTTTACGATGAGTTTTATGACTCCTTTTCGTCCGTTTTAAGGGTGCACATCTCCAATCTCAAAAAGAAACTGCGTGCTGTGAGCGGCGGGGAGCTTATGCAGACAATCAAAGGAAAGGGATATTTTTTATGCGAGGAGTAAATTCAAAGATATGCCTCACTATCCTGTTCTACTCGGTTGTTATGACTGCGAGCTTATTACTTGGATTATTTTTGTTTAGTAAATCTTTAAATTTTCAGAATATGCCAAGCAAATATGAGGTTCTGTTCTTTACGGACAATGACAACCTTATGAGAGTGGTTGAAAGCGGCGAGGTTAAAATCAGTATAAATTCATCCATAAGCATTAACGAACTTGATTCGTTATACAAAGAACAGTTTACACGATATCTTCCGATATCCGTTTTCGTTATCTGTGTATTCGTTTTCTTAACCTCATTTATCCTGTGGATGATTTTAAAAACAATTTATAAAAATCAGTTTGCCAGTATATCTGAGCGTATAAGATGTATCCAAAATGATATTGCCTTTGAAATTTCAGGTGAACCCCTTGAAAATGAATATCAGGGTATTATTAATAAATTTGAACGATATTTGAGCGATTATAAAAGGCTAAACTCCTATATAACGCACGAACAGAAGAATGCACTTTCCTTGCTTCGTGCGAAACTAGAAATGCGTGGTGAAAAGGAACTATTAAATAACATCGACGCAATTTCAAGCCGCATTGATGATATACTTACCATTAGCCGTTCAAAGGAAAACATCGTCCTTTCCCCGGTTGACGCAACACTCGTATGCGCCGAGGCCTGCGATGAATATAAAAAGATATATCCTTTGATTATATTTGAATTTGATGATGACGATACAAATGTTATTCTAGCAAAGGAAATCTGGTTATATAGAGCTGTATGTAATCTTATTGACAACGCAATCAAGTATGGGAACAACCAAGAGATTGAGGTTTGTATATCCAAAAAGCAGGGCAGTGTTATCATTACTGTTTCGGACAAGGGAATAGGCATTGAAGCGGAGCTAACAGAATATATCTTTAACGACAGCTTTCGCATATCGGAGCTTAAAAAAGACGGGTACGGCATAGGTTTATCCCTTGTGCGACATGTCTGTGATTTATGCGGCGGGCTATATTATGTGGACAGTAAGGTCGGGGTTGGTTCAACCTTTTATTTGGTTTTTCCTGAGAGAAAATGAAAAGGTGCTGTAGCAAAATAAAACTTTTGCGACAGCACCTTTTCATTTTATTAATCAAAGCCAAATCAATCGTCCTTAACATTAAATTAACAGTAACCATGCTATATATTTTTAAGAAATAGATTCTTAAAATAAAAGAGAGGATTTTTAGTATGAAAATTGTATCAATCATTGCAGTTATTATTTTAATGGGGGTTTTGTCTTCCTCATGTCAAGTTCAGGTTGAAACAAGTCCAGCCTATCAGGATTTTTCAATCGACATTGATGAAGCCCAAAAGTATCTAAGTGAAGTAAAAGAGTTTTACAGGGATGATAATGAAAGACTATGGGGAAAAGAATTGTATTCCCCTCTACTATTCATCGACCCTGTGACCCTTGATGTTTTGGCAAATGAGCCGGATAACGAAGGCAAGCTTACTCAAAACGGTGATGTTTATATTGGCAAATTTCCAAAAGACAAGGCCATAGCAAACTCTATAACCGAATTTGGAGGTAAAAATTGGGCGATGGTAATGTGGCCGCTGCCCAAAGACCCAATGAACCCGGAGGACACGAGCCAAATTTGCATAACAATCATGCACGAGATGTTTCATTATCAGCAGGATTCTTTAAATCTGATGTCTAGCGAATATATAAATTTAGACAACAGTAGCTTTCAAAACAGCCATTTTCAAAATATGGAGGCACGCATTCTTCTGCAACTGGAATGGAATGCATTGCATAAAGCCTTAAATAGTGAAGGTGCAGAAAAGAAAGAGGCTGTTGCAGACGCTTTGACATTCAGGGAAAAACGCAGAGAATTGTTTACGTCCGCATCCGTAGGTGAAAATGAGCGGGAGATCTCAGAGGGATTAGCTAACTATACCGCTTATAAACTTAGGTATAGTGACAGGGAAGAACTGATAAATGCGACGGCCGAAAACAGGGCAATGGTGCTGTTCATGAACTCATTAGAGGGCATGTTTGGTTATCAATCGGGACTCGTATATGGTTTATTATTGGATGACTCACTGTACGATTGGAAAAAGGTAGTTAGGTATGATTCCGATCTGGGTCTTATTCTTAAAGATGCGTTTGATATCAAAGGGTTAAATAAATTTGAAGAAATTAAAGAAGATTATGGATATAATGATATTTATATGGTTGAACACGAACTGCAACAAAAAAAGAATGCCCAAATAGAAAGATTTAAGGCAATCTTTTCTGAGGATGATACTTTAAAACTGAAGTTGTCGGCTAATGTACAGATAGCTATGAATCCATCCACAATGCTCACAATAGAAGGATTGGGAACTATTTATCAAGATTGTGAATTGAAGGACACTTGGGGAACTTTAACAGTTTCTAATGGAAATTGCCTTATAACCAACGATTTTAAAAATGTTTTATTAACGAATCACGGCGAAATTATTAATGAATCTACAATTAATGGCACTAATTGGATCCTGCAATTAAGCCCAGAATTCCAAGCCGTACAGGAGAATGGCAAAATAGCTATAACCGGAAGATGAAAATGTACATCCTAAAAAATGCATGGAAAAATTTATACAGAAATATTGGGCGAAATATATTGATGGGAATTATCCTCTTTGGAATAATCACAGCTTCGGTAGTGGGCGTTGTTATCAATCAATCAGCAGGTAGAATGATTATCGAATATAAAAGCCGGTTTGGTACGAAGGTTGTCTTGTCGCCGGACATAAAAAAGTTTCGAGATCTTAACGGAAATCTTGAAGGCAAGACATTAACCAACGATATGTTGATAAGCTTTGCAAAATCTGAGTATGTAAAGTCTGCGGATTTTATGAATGAAGCGGGTGTTTGCGCAGTTGACTTTAAGGAAATGGACAGCGAGGTAATTGAGGCTGGTAAAAGCTTTGGAGGTGGCGGCGAAGATATCGGGTTTCCTACAGCTAAATTAAAAGGCTATTCGGCGCCGGAACTCATTCCTGAATTTACCAATGGAACAAGGAAAATCGTTGAGGGCAGTATGTTTGAACAAATCGGCGAATGCATTATTTCGGAGGATTTAGCAATTAAAAACTCTCTGCATGTGGGCGACACTGTTACTGTGATGTGGGTTCAACCAATAAACGGACAACAGCTTAAAATGAAAATCTCCGGAATTTATTTTGATTCCACACCAAAGCATGGCACTTATGGTGACGATATTCAGTTTCCGTTTTTGAACAGGAGAAATGAAATTCTTTCAGATTTTGAGACTGTCCAAAGCCGATTTCCTTTTTCAGAGGTAACTGTATCATACTATATCAATTCGCCAGATGATGTTTCAAATTTTGAAACTGAAATGAGACAGAAGGGTCTACCCGATACCTTTTATGCTAACGCAGACATGAAGGCCTATCAAAAAGTTGTTGAGCCCGTCGAAAATCTTCGTAAAATGGCAACAATTTTCTTGGTTGTAATTCTCATTCTCGGTTCGGCTATCCTTATCTTAATGTCTTTTATAGCAATACGTGAACGCAGATATGAAATAGGAGTGTTACGCTCAATCGGTATGAAAAAGATTGCGGTAATCGCAAATTTAGTTTCAGAAATTTTCATAGTAAACGCTTTTTGCCTTACGCTTGGTATTTGTGCAGGCAGTATCGTTTCTGACAACATTGGAAACTATTTTCTAAAGCAGCAAGAAGAAAGCGTAATTAGCGAATTTAGTGCAAGACTTGACAGCCAATCCATTTATACGATAGTTGTTTTATCAATACTGCTGTCGGGGGTTGCGAGCATATCCGGAATAAGCACAGTAATAAGACACGAACCTATAGACATACTCACGGAAAGGGGTTAAGACATGCTTTTACTTAACAACGTCTGTTATATGTATAAGAATTCAAAGCATTTGACGCTAGATAATGTATGCGGAGAATTTCAGAGCGGTAAGCTTTATGCCATAATCGGAAAATCAGGTTCAGGCAAAACCACCCTGTTATCGCTCCTTTCAGGGCTTACTACCCCAACCAGAGGCGAGATTCTATACAATGGTCAAAACCTAGCGAGTATTGACAGAGATTTGTACAGAGCCAAAAGCATAGGTTCTATCTTCCAAGGTTTCAACCTGCTTACAAACGCAACCGCACTTGATAATATATTACTTTCTATGGAAATAAGTGGCAGCCTTGAAAAAAACAAGAAAGAATATGCATATTCCTTGCTGGAAAAATTGAACATTAACCACGAAACTGCAAATAGGAAAATCTTAAAGCTATCGGGTGGAGAGCAACAAAGGATTGGCATTGCACGCGCACTATCTCACAATCCCGATTTGATTATCGCGGACGAACCTACAGGCAATCTTGACCCAGAAACGGAAAAGGACATAATGGAAACATTCTTAAATCTTGCCCACAAAGAAAACAAGTGCGTCATTATAGTCACGCATTCAAAAAAAGTTTCCTCTTACGCTGATGAAGTAAGGGGAATTGCAGATGGGAACCTGTTGTTTATAAGATAGCTAAAAAAGACCTGCAAGGCTGGCACATTAGCCAACCTTGCAGGTCTTTTTTGTTTCGCGATGTCTAATATTCTCTGTCAAGCTTACCTTCGACAAGGTCGTCAATAGCTTTGAACATAAGTCTTACAGAATGGTTACTCACAACAAATTCCATAGGCAGTTCATCTCGCTTAACCGCATAAAAATCTGAATTGTAAGGATAGTATTCTGTTACAATATCTGGCTCGCCGTTGTTTCTAAAGAATTTGATTGTAACCTCAGGGGTTGTTACTGGTGTAAATTCAGCGATGTATGAGTCATAGCTCAGACCCACAACAGCGCCATAGAAAGTCTTAAACGCCAATTCCTGAACCTCTTTGCCATCAACCGTAGGTAGCATAATTTCCTCGCCCTCTTCGCCTTCTTTTTTAGGGGGCAGAACTTCATGGTTAAGTAAGATTACATTTGTCTTACCGTCCTTTGTTATCTCCATTTTTTCAACTGTGTCTATATTTACGAGCGAAACAAAACGTTCCATAAACTTAAATGCGTTTATGTTGTAAAAAGGCTCAAGGTTTTCCCTCTTTGTTATATATACGGAAGGATTTCCGACCTGCATGCAGTAGACACTAGTTTCATCGTATTCTTTACCAATAAGCAAATGGTAGTCATTTTCAAGGTCTTTAAGGTGGATTTCAAGTTGCGGTTCGTCTAAGCCATACTCCGCTAAATCAGAGGGCTTGATGTCAGCAAGCTTATCCAGCCTTATAGATGAAAATGTGGGAAGAATAAACAATTCAAAATTCATTAGGTAGACGTTACGCCCATAATATGGCTTTATCATAGTAAGCGCGCTTACGCCGAACTGGTCAAGTTGTTTGCGTCTTTCAGCCTCTGTGCCCACAAAGTCTACTTCAATTTCTTTGCCATTCTCGTTTATATAGATGTATTGCAGATTTGTTGCGGTAATTTGCGGCAATTCCTTATTAACGAGATTGTCATGAGTATAGAAAAACCTGTCGCCGGTTGTGGAATACATAAGATGAACGTCGTTGCTGCCTTGAACCTGTGCATAGTAATAGTCTTTTGCGGGCGTCATCATACCAATATTTATGGTTGTTTTCGTGCCGTCTGTGTATGTTGCTGTGCCTGTGGCTTTAGGCGGCGCGAGACTGTATTCGGACAAATCCTGTACGTTCTCCGCTATCCTATTTGGAGAAAGGTAATAAAATGGAGAACTCATTCCGGATATAATAGAGTTGTTCACATCTATGTCCTCATAACCCTCCAAAAACCATTTGCGGCTTTCGAAGCCGGTATTGTCCTTAACGGTCTTTGCAACAAACGTCATGGTTTTACCGTCCGCTGTAAACTCCATTCTTTCAATCTCGTTACTCTCGCGGTCTATAAGCATAGGCTCGGTTTCTTTAACTTCCTGCGAAATTTCAGGCTCATCGGCAGGCTTGTTCTTTAGATAATAATTTATGCCCAAGAGCGAAAGCAGAACGATAAGACCCGTAACCATGAAAATTATTTGCTTTTTCATTAGCTGTTTCTCCTCCTAAGCCAGATAACAATACCGGTTATAAGGATTACAAGAGGTATAAAGATTACAGAGATAAACATAATGGTAAATGATTCGTTTTGGCTCATCATAAGCTGAGTGTATGTTGAGGACTTCGGAGCAATATAGATAATGTCGTTCTTATCTGCAAGCCAATTCACAGAGTTTAC
>CAYPQA010000173.1:0-6500 GCA_964412725.1 uncultured Eubacteriales bacterium | reverse complement strand
CAAACCCCATGGGCAATTTTTCTATGGAATATAATTCAACATGAAAACCTTTGCTCAATTGAGTGTGGAGTTTCTCAGAAATTTTTTTAGTACTTCCTACACCTGAATGATATAAGATTGCTATTTGCTTCATATTGGCTCCCACCATAGATTTTAGCCTCATATATAAGAGAAAAATTCTAAAACAGCATTTTGGCTGTGCAATAGATATTCTTTGGCATTATAATTCAAACAATGTGAGGAATTCATTGCACGGGCTGAAACTTCTTGTCATCTTGTCACAGGCGGACATGGCAAAAACAATGCATTTTGTTTAAGTAATTTCAGATGTTTCTCAGTAATTTGGTATGGTAAAAATAAGTTCTTAATGTTCTGTTTATCTATCAAATCATTTGAATTTGGCCAGCACTCAGTATAGATTAAGTCAATGTCATTAAGGAACGGTTCAAGTTCGTCTCCAACATTAATTTCACCAACAGCATTAAAATTAAGCTTATCTATTAAATCTTTTCCGGCCTTGTACCCAACTGGTGCAATTTGTGTTACCGATATAGGCAAAAGAACGGCAGCTTAACCTCCCAGTAAACGAGCAAGCATTTTCTCTTATGTTGTCCATTGAGTGAAAAGGGCAGGAAACTTGCAGAGGCAAGTTTCCCTATACCTAATACAATATGTTACTCACTCTTACTATCCTTTTTCCCTTTGGCCTTTATAGAATTTGCGGCATTCTGACCGGCCACAAGCCCTTCGCCGATAGCCTTGCTCAATTGGAAAGGCGCACCGATACAGTCCCCTGCCGCATAAAGACCCGGGATATTGGTTTCAAAATTCCGGTTAACAACAATCGAATTGCCCGACAGCTCTAAACCATAGATGAGCCTGTCGGGCTTCATTGTTTCTTTGAGTACGAAAACACCTGCAGCTTTTATAACACCTTCATCTGTTTCGATACCGGATACACGATCGTCTCCGATTATGCGTTTCACCCTTTTCGGCTCAATCTCGTCAACCTCGCATATGGAATTAAGGAATTTTATATCCTCTTCGCTTTCTTCTGGGCTTTCGGTTAGCTGATTTACAACAACAACCTTTCGACCTTTGTAAAGCATACCGTCACAGGTTGCGCAGTAGCTTACGCCTTTGCCCAGAAATTCATCTTCACCGGTGATGGACTTGCCTTTGGTCAATCCTGTTGCAAGAATAACCCGCGCCGCCTCTATAAATTCGTCCTCAAAGTTCAATGTGAAATAATCACCCATAGGTAGGATTTGCAGTATGCGTCCTTCAGATATTTCTATATTTAAGTCCCTTGTGTGCTTATAAAAAGCTTCAAGCATCTCGGCGCCTGTCATTTCAGGCATACCGAGATGGTTGTCAACCCTTTCCGCCTTATAAAGCCAACTCGTTGTCATATTTTTGCCAAAGACACGAACAGTCTTGTTTCTTGCATAAACATTAATTGCGGCCGAAAGACCAGCCGGCCCCGCACCAACAACAGCTACGTCCAGCATTAAATTCCCTCCGCCTGACTGTCACTGCTCTCGGCTTGGTTTTGATCCTTATTCTTTTTCTTCAGGAACGACTCCAAATTTAATTTGCTTAAAACGCCGGGTACAAGGTCAATAAGCTTGCTTACGCTTTCTTGGCTCTTAAGGTTAATCATGGAGACAGTGTCCTTATTTATAACCAAAACCGCAGAAGGTGATATGGATGCTCCAAGACCGCCGCCGCCTGTTTCACGATTACCCTTGTCACCGGAGCCGTCATATGCGCCCGCACCTAAACCAAAAGATATATCAACCAACGGAAGAAGAGTAATATCACCCATAGTAATAGGTTCGCCCACAACCGTTTGTGTTCCTACATAATGTTGCATTTTGTCAAATAAAGTTTCAAAGCTTGAAGATAAATTCATTCTAATCTCTCCTTAAAAAATAGTTTTTTATAATAGAAATGGGAAATACCCAAACATGAAGGGTTGCACTCACATCAAAGATTTCCTTTTGGAAATCCGGCTGGATATACAGCTTAAGCCCGAACCCTCTCAAAATAGACATCACAGCAGTAAAATATCCTGTATGTGCAGGGTTTTTAAGCCCCAACACACCTTCTGCAAATCCGTCTATGTGTAAGGCTTTTAAAAAAGCCTTACCTAGCCTTATTAACAATTTATTCTTCTCCAACATTTCTTTTACAGATTTCAGGCTAAAATCCTTAAGTTTTTCTTTCTTGTCCGGTTTCTTACCGAACTTTTCCTTAAAAAACTTAGTTTTTGATAATTTTGAGTAATAGGCATTGAAAACAAGCCAGCGTAAACGTACATCAAAATTTTTTCCGCTGGCGAGTAAATAAACATTAACCGGTACAACAAGGATGATAATGATGAGTGATAATAAAAAAGTTAAAACATATAAAACCGGAATAAACATTAAAAAACACCTTTTCTCTGCGATGGACGAATAAGTGGTACAATTATGCCAATTGCAACGGTTAAAATCATAAAGAATAAAAATAACCCCACAATGGCTACGCTTATGTCTATAAAGAAATTCAGAGGAACAATGTTGATTAAAAGGTCTGTGCGCGGATCCAAAAGCCAAAGGTCGTTGCTGAAAGAGAGCTTATGGAACAAAGTGAACACGGATGAGAAATCCAAGGCCACAAATGCGGTTACAGCCCCCATAATAACTATGAAAGCGCTGAAGAAAAACCGGTAGAATTTGAGAATAAATTTAAGTTCGGTTTTGTTGAGCATAAGCAGTATGTACGAAATCACAAGCAACGTTAAGGCTATATTTCTTGTAGAAAATCCCAGATAAAAAAGGTGCTTTACATCCTCCATATGTGCAAGCTCTCTGTCGTTAAAAAACATCCTTGTTTGACCGTCCACAACGGTTTCTATGTTCAGATCCGAAACCTTATCGTTAAGGTAAGAAAGCAGGTGCTTCGTTACAGCCATCAAGTCATCCTCTGTCATTTTCACACTCTCGTATACGTTAAGCTTTTTATACTCATATTTATAGAATGGTGTAAAAAAGGAGGGGATTTGAATTGAAAGGAACAAAAACACAATAACAAGGCTAAGTGAATTAATAAGTGCTAAGAAATACTTCAATATAATCTCCTCCTGATAGAAGCCTCTAAGAACCCCGCCTTGACTTTTTTGTGTAGTTGCTGACCTGTACGCAACACCGCGTAGTTTGCGAGCTTAGCGTATAGGTTGGCAACACTAACACGAAAAAGTCAAGGGTTTTTAGAGGTGACAAAATGTAAATTTCTAACGTGCTGTAATCTTGTATACGTATTCAAATGTCAAACCCACGAAAAACCAAACGGGCGCATAATCTAAGCGAATTATGCCATTTATGCTGTAAGGGCTGTGACTATAATCCCAAGGGCAGATACCGCCGGCCGCCAAAGCTGAACCGAAGATGTATTCTGCCGAGAATATGCAAAGCATATAGACAAGTCCTCGTGCAACGATGTTTAAGCCCGACATAACCCCGATAACAGGCTCCAAAAATACAGCACTCCCATAGATGAAGAACATCCAAACGGAGGTTGTAGAGGTGAGCTTATACTCGTGTCTAATCAACGATGCAAGCCCTGTCCAAAAAACCTCCATAATAAGACCCATGGCTCCGTATATCAAAAATCTTAAGTACATACTAATCACCGAGACATAGTATGTACTTTTTATTTGGTTATTATGCTTGTACCTTCGTAGTAATGGAAAAGAATATCCGGGATTGCATAACCACGGTCTAGCATGCCTTTAACGCCGACTTGGCTCATACCTGCGCCGTGACCGTTGCCGCCGCCAAAGACAGTCATGGCCGAAAGCGCTCCATTTTTATCATAGGACTTCTCAAACACACAAAATGCAGACGGAAGTAGAGAATAATTATCAACCTTTGTGCCGTCAATGCGGTTTAAAGCTCCGGGTTTAAGAAGATACCTTATATTAAGCTCGCCCGTCACAAGCACGATAGCCTTAGTTCCGATTATCTTAATCTGCAAAAGACTGCCAGATTCAGAACGCTTATAAGCTTCGATGTCCAGAAGAGCCCCTACGCTTTCAATCGGACGACTTCTGTAACGTCCATCTTTTTGAAGTGTTTTTATAAGGCTTGGATTGACCTTATAACGCGTGCCTATCATATCGTTTATGGACTTTTCAAGCTGTGCCTTTGTCATTTGTGTGTTCCAGCGAAACCAGGCGAATTTGCTGTCAAACGCCAAGATGTCGGTATTTTTGAAAAACACGGACGCATTATCCTCAAAGCTTAGATTTCCGAAATCGCCCTCAAATTGTTTCTTGGATGACAGGTAGACTGGAGTTTCAATCGGAAATTCATTTCCGTTTGCCCAAACCTCACCGCTGTTTGCCGTCATACCAGATGAGGTTGAGAAGAAGTTCGCGCTTATAACCTCACCCTCATAGGCAATATACTGCCCTCGTGTTTCGTCAACAGCCTGTATAGATGTTGGGTTTGCAGGAATGTTATTATAAACTTGACTGCTTACAGAGTCGTCGATGTTTGCTCCATAAGCGTGGTACTTGTTTGAAAAAAATTGGTTATATGCATAACTGCGAGCGGTTATAGCCTGCACCGCTGATGCGCTTACACCATAGCTTGACGGCATTTCACTTGGGACAACAGAATATAAATAATCCTCTATATCAATTTCGTTTATAAGCGAATAACCGCCGGCTTCATATCCTAACTCGAACGAACCCAAATACTTGGGATTTTCACCATTCGGCCAGTTGCGCTTTATATTCAAAAGCTCAATACGCGCTCCTTGTTGGGGACGGATATACAATCTCTCCGTACCGTAAAGCCCATTTGCGTCTGTTGTAAAAACCTCTCCGGCTTTAAAATCCTTACTAAAATTTCCGCCATAAACAGTAAAATCCTCATCCGATGTCAACGCCACGGTTTTATGTACATAACCTGTGAAACCCGTTGTTCCTATCACAATCCGCAGTTTATCCAATTCGGGTTTTTGAACCATAACCGCGGCAGCGGCTTTACCGTCTTTGACATATATTTTTGTAACATTCGTTCCAACGACGATATTGACAGGCATTTTCCACTTAACCGGCCCTGAGGCATCATAAACCTTAAAACTCTCTCCGATCAGCAAAGAACCACTGTCCAACTCAATAATCCCCGTAGCAGTGCGTTTAATGACTCCGCCCACACTATCATTATAAAAAGTTGCATTAAGAACAAGTTTATCGGAGATAGTAATATCGCAAATTTGTCCTTCGCCGTTTACAATGCTCCTACCATTCTCCACCGCATATCGCCTTGTTGCACCGCCTGAAAATATGGTTATGTCATTCTCCGTCCTATCCACAACGAAAGCATTTTTTACAGTAGGTTCCGAATTTTCAACCTTTAAAACCGCAAGAACCTGTGTACCCTTTGAAAGCACGCGAATCTGCTTATCCACATATGCATCAAGGTTAATCCCGCCATGGGTAACTCCGCCCGTATCCGTAACCGCAGCCCATTGATTTAAGCTTGGATTTGTGCCGCTTGTAGCCAACATAATTAACAATTTTTCAGTCATACCATACGAACTGCCGTAAAACTGTTCGGTTTCTTTGACAAGGTTAACGAAAAGCTCTACCCAGAGAGCCATTGAAACCTGTGTATCCTTATTTTCCTCTGTTATAGCTATCTTTAGTTTCGATTTAGGATTAACCCTTAAAACAAACTCCTGCGCCTCAGAAAGAGTGAGGTTGTCCAATGGTCTGAATTCAACGCCCTCATCCAGAAAGCCAAGTGCATAAAGCGAATTTACATAGCCGTCATACCATTCCGTCTGACCCTGTTCAATAACAATTTCGTCTCCAAACACAAGCGCAAGCATGCGGGCAACCAAAGCCCTTTGAACCGGCTGTTCATCACCGATGTCCGTAAACGACGCAAACGCAGTCATATTCGTTCCAAATAAAATTATACACATCATGCAAACAAAAAATTTCAAAACCTTCATAATAGCACCCTTTTCTTTCATTTTCCTCTCTTTTGTCTAAAATAGCCGCTCATAAGCGACATACACTCCTCTTGCATAACACCGCGGCGAACAATAACCTGGTGATTAAAGCGGTCTTCATCTAAAATATTCAGGATTGAACCCGCGCAACCGGCTTTCTTATTTTCCGTTCCGAAAACAACCGCCTTAATTCGTGAGGACACGATAGCACCCGCACACATGGGGCAAGGTTCCACGGTTACATAAAGAGTGCAATCTTCAAGCCGCCAGTCGTTTATAACCGCACAGGCCTCATTAATGGCACTTATTTCCGCGTGATACAGTACGTTCTTTTTGCTGTTCCTTTGGTTATATCCGCGCCCGATAATACGCCCTTCAAGCGCAATTACACAACCTATCGGCACTTCATCAATTTCCAATGCTTTTAAAGCCTCGTTATACGCCTCTTGCATAAAATCAAAGTCTGTCATAGTTCCTCCATAAAAGGG
>CAYPQA010000172.1:0-6515 GCA_964412725.1 uncultured Eubacteriales bacterium | reverse complement strand
AATTCTTAAATTTTATAGAAATTATTATACCAATCCTTACACAAGTATTCAAATTATATATTTTAATATTCAAGTAATGATCTAAACCGTATATATAGTTTCCAAATATATAGATTACAAAAAATTTGACACATTATTAATAGACAAGCATAAGATATATTAGACTTGTCGTACAAGCTTGAGGCAAGTCAAAGGAAGTGGTAAGATAAAAAGGAGGTGCTAGTATGCAAAGCCGGTTAAAGAGTGCTGTTATGTGGGCCGGGATTGTTTTGTCAGCGTTCATGGCTCTTGGGGGAAAGCCTGAAACCATAACATCCTGGGCATTGTTGGCCGATGCCGTGGTCAAAATTGTTAGCAATCCATTCATGCTTGGTAGCTTTATCTATACTATATTTGCGATTGTTAATAATCCGACCGCTCCAAAAGAACTTTAAAAATACGAAAAATTGTTATTTGTCTATCTCCATAGCGTAATAAACTGTCTGCAATCATCATTTTCTCTCCAACTGTATATATAGCGGCAGATCGTGCCAAAAGCATTTAACAAGCTTTGAGAGGCGGTAATTCCAATACCGATTATTGGAATTACCGCCCCTCCTTATTTGTTTAATACGGTGTCTCACATATTTTCAAACATTTGTGTACCCTTGAAATAAATAAACGCATAGCAGCAAACGTCAATAATAATCATAAGAGCAAGAAGAATAAATGCGTAGGGGACAAAGGATATATATTCATTAAATGCAACATATCCCAAGACAGAGGTCATTAGAACACCCATACTTGCAAGTAGACTTGCAAGTACACTTGCGCTGTTCTTAACCACGGAGGCCTCGCTCACAAAGTCAAATTTAGGGAAGAATAAATTTCCTATGAGCCCGCCAAGCGCAGAAAAAAACTGGAACGCAATTGGAAGAGCCAAGATTAAAATATTATTTACGGTGGTGGTCGGGAACGTCATAAGCATACATACAGCCGCAAATAATAGCGTTGGTATCCCCAAAACAAGATTAAGACCAATCTTTGCATTAAGAATTTCAATGGTTCTTATTGGTGAAGATTTGAGTATCCAAAGATTTTTGCCTTCAAGAGATATAGACGGAGCTGTCGTGTAGCCCATGACTGCAAGCGCACAGAGCATTGCTGTTATAAGCGGAACAACAAAACCATCAGCATTGGGAATAGATGCAGAGATTTGTTCTATAAAACTGTTGCCTTTTATTAATACATATACACCCAAGCCCACGTTCAAAAGGAACGCCAGACCGCTGTTAAGCATATACATTGGTGAATTCAAAAGCTTTGACATTTCCTTTGAAAGCAGCGTTTTAAATACAGAGCTTTGTGAAAGTTTTTGTTCTCTGTACACAGTCTTTTTTGCAGAAACCTTTGTTGTGGCAATATTTATAAAGTTTAAAGATATGATGTAGAAAACAATTACAGTCGGTATGATGCACCAAGCTAGGAACAACAATATCTCCGTCAAAGAAGGCTGTGTGAGTATGGAGCCAAAATAATAAAACATAGGTAAACGGCTTTTTAGCGCAAGAGCAAAGTCCATACCCTTTTCGATAAGGTTGTTGAGATTGCCCATCATGGAAAAATAAAGCCACAAGTAGATTCCCAACAAAGCGATTGAAATAACAAAAACAAAAAGAGAGCGGTTTTTCATACGGCTTGAAACAAAGGAAACAATAAAGCCAAAGATGCAAGAGGCCGTTAAACCCATAAGTGGAAAGAAAACCAGTGAGAATATGAACATCGGATAAAAGGTTGCAGGCGGGTTTACCACATATACATATGAAAACGCGGCCACAATCATAATAAAGACCTCAATTGCATATTCAAAAGCCGCAAGCACC
Source organism: uncultured Eubacteriales bacterium (assembly GCA_964412725.1). Taxonomy (GTDB): domain Bacteria; phylum Bacillota; class Clostridia; order Lachnospirales; family CAYPQA01; genus CAYPQA01. The sequence continues at coordinate 4,653 of CAYPQA010000172.1, read as the reverse complement.
AAAAGCCTTGAACCAAGGATATGAGAGGGTTTAATGGGCATTGATAAGAGCATCTCGTTGTCTTTGGCTTCAAAAAGCATGGACTGAGATATGAATATACTTAAAACCACGCTTACACCAAAAGACATAATACCCACGTTTGCAAACAAAAGCCAGTCCAGACCAATCTGCGAAAATGAACGAGCCATTTGCATGAAAATAAAACCATAAGAAAACCCAATTGCACCAAGTGCATAAATAAGTACAATTGCAAACAAAACAAATTTAAGCCTACCGGCACCGGTAGGCTTCTTTTTTTGAAATCCCGTGTAGCGCGTGAATAAGGTATTATAAAGAGATGATAACTGGATTTTAAATAGAGTACCTATCATAATGTACCACCTGCCGATTTCTCGTCAACCAAGCCTAAGAATACATCTTCAAGAGATTTATCTCCGACAAGCTTTGATGTTTCTCCCGAAACAACTAATTTTCCGCCTTTGATAATCGCAATCTTGTCACAGAGTTTTTCCGCAACGTCCAGAACGTGCGTCGAAAAGAATATTGAACGACCTTCATCGCAAATTTCATGCATAACGCCCTTCAAGAGGAATGCAGCCTTCGGGTCAAGACCAACGAACGGTTCGTCCATAATCAAAAGGCTTGGCTTATGAATAAGAGCAGAGATAATCGCAAGCTTTTGCTTCATACCATGGCTATAAGATGAAATGGGCTGTGCAAGCTCGGAGGTAAGCTCCATCATGTCTGCGTATTTTTTTATGCGCTCGTTTCTGTCCGCGGATGAAACACCGAACACGTCGCAAACAAAGTTCAAATACCTGATACCGGTCAAAAACTCATACAAGTCCGGATTGTCCGGTATATAAGCAATCGAACGTTTGACATCCATGGGATTTGTCTTTACGTTAAAGCCGTTTACGAGAATCTCTCCGCCGTCAAAGTTTAAAATACCACAAACGGACTTTATTGTAGTTGTCTTCCCGGCACCGTTATGTCCGATAAAACCGAAAATTTCTCCGTTTCCGATTTCAAGGTTTAAATTGCCAACAGCTTTCTTGTCTCCGTAAGTTTTAGTTAAGCCTCTAATACTAAGCATTATACATCCTCCAATATAATATAGCGGTTACGTCCCTTTGATTTCGCGCGATAAAGGGCTGTGTCCGCATTTCTTACAAACCGTTCAATACACATCTCCACCGCATTTTTATTATGCGAGTCAATACGGCAAACTGTGGAGGTTATGCCCATAGAAACGGTTATAACGTTTGCACAAGCACTGAACTTATGCTCAATGTTAAGCTTTATAACGTTGTTTTTTATCCTCTCACAAACCGTTGCGGCTCCGTCATGGTCTGTGTCTGGCAGAATCATCAGAAATTCCTCGCCTCCATACCGCACAATTACATCATACGGACGTTTGGCGGAATCCGACAAAACCTTTGCTATATTTCTTATAACCTGGTCGCCCTTAATGTGTCCGTAATGCTCGTTATAGTTTTTGAAATTGTCTATGTCAAGCATAACAACGGTTAGAGGTTTTTGAGAGCGTATGGAATTACGAATAATCTTTGGAAAGATTTGTGCATAAAATGCACGGTTGCTTACACCTGTCAAAGAATCTGTAAATGCAGAATCTCTGAAACGTTTTACATATCTAACGTACACAAGAGAAAAAAGAGCAATGAGTATAAAGCCCGGAATAAGATAAACAATAGCAAAGAAAGAAAGGCTGTTGTTTCGGTATTTCGAGAGCAGGTTAAAATAAATATCCACCCCAAGTATGCCCACATGCGTGCCCTCAACAGTATATACGGGCACATAACCTGTTATGCAGTTACCAAACTCATCATCTGTTATAAGATAAGAAATATCACGTTTGTTATATGCCTCAATGTCTGCAGGGCGCGAATAGGTATATCGCCTTATATCCTCGGAATAGTAGTCATCCTCAAAATATCCTGCAGACTCATTTTTATTTACAACGGCATCCATAAGCCAAACGGAATCAAGCGGCGTACCTACAGGTGCGCCGTAATATTCCGTGTTGCTTTCGTCAACAAAGTATTTTATCTCGTTAGGCTTAAGCCTGTGCATTATATAAGCAAACCGTAAGTCACTACTGAATTTATCGCTTTCAAACAGTCTTGTAAGTCTTTGGTTAACCTCACTCTGGTGAAGCTCGGCAAAGCTCATATTTTTTAGCTCTTCAAATTCTGAATCCGTGAGCCTAAGGTCAGAGGCCGCAATAAGCGCAATATTAACGGCCTGTGAACTTAAATACTTCTGATATTCATTCGTTAGAACATCAGCCGCAAATGATACAACGATAACACTGAACACAACATATGCAATTCCAAGAAAAATAAGCAGATAGACTGTTTTGAAATATCTTTTGTAGAAATTCTGTATATAAACCATCTGTCTGATCATAAATAAGTTTAATATTTCAGGACGCTTTCACAAGGAAAGTTAATAATGTCGCGTCCGCGTAACTCTTCAAGCTCTATGAGGAAGAAAAGACCGCACACAATACCGCCCATATCCGTTATAAGCTCCGCCAAAGCATTGGCTGTGCCGCCGGTTGCCAAAAGGTCGTCGACGATTATAACGCGCTGTCCTTTTTGAATTGCGTCGGCATGAATTTCAATGGTTGCAGTGTCATATTCAAGAGCATATGATTTTGACACGGCCGTTGCAGGCAGTTTGCCGGGTTTTCTTGCAGGTACAAAGCCCTTACCCATATTAAAAGCCATGGGCATGCCGAAAATAAAACCGCGTGATTCAGGGCCTACAATAATGTCAAAGTCCAAACCTTCGCAAAGCCCTTGCATTTGCAGGATAGCCGCCTTTAATGCGTCTGGTTCCTTAAGCAATGTAGTTATGTCTCTGAATAAAATGCCTTTTTTCGGAAAATCCCAAATTTCTCTTATATAGTTTTTAATTTCCATCTCTAAGTCCCCTTATATCTTTTATTCTTAGTTGTACACTTACATTGTTATTAAATTCATTAATCTCCGGCACATATACTAAGTCAAGGTTTAAATCTATATTGCCCAAAAAACCGCTAAAGATTTTTTCACAGGAATATTCATCAAAGCTCTGAGATAAAACTTCCGCGAACTGTTCCAAAAGTCCGAATCCGATAGCCTTCATAGATTTCTTGCCCTCAGATACGGTTAAGATAAGTGTATTCTTCTCCTCCTTCACTTTAACTGCCGTAACCTTAAGATTTCTTGTCAAGAACACAGGCTCGTGGTTTTTATGACCGAAGGGTTCAAGCAAAGCCAGTTGGTTCACAAGCTCGTAGGTAACTTCAGACAAGCAGAGTTCTTTGTCAATATTAATGACACTGCAAAAGTCCTCTTCCTTAAGATCACAGTTTTGATTGAGCCTCTGCCTTAAAGTTTCAATGTTTTCCTTGTTGAGCGAAAGCCCCGCGGACATAGCATGCCCGCCGAAATGCAGAAACAAGTCCTTTTGTGCATACAGCGCTTCAAAAATATTATACCTCTCTATAGAACGTGCAGAGCCCTTTGCAAATTCTCCGGCATCGGACAAAACAATAGTAGGGTGATAAAATCGTTCCTTAATACGCCCTGCTACGATACCGGCAATGCTGTCGTGAATTTTTTCAGAATATACAACAAAGACGGCATCGTTTTTTATATCCGTTTGCTCGACAAGCTCCGTTGCAATCAACACAGCCTCCGAGGTCATACGCTTACGTTCCTCATTAAGCATAATTAGATCGTCACATAGGTTTGCGCAAACTTCGGAATCAGTATTGCAAAAAAGTTTTGCGGCCATTGAAGCATTTGCAAGACGCCCAGAGGCATTGATACAAGGCCCAATTATGAAGCCTATATCGTATGTATTAATAAGCTTTCGTAAGAGAGAGCGCTTTTCAAAAAGGGTATAAAGCCCTTTGTTAAGCGTTTTGTCAGCGTTTATAACCTGCAAGCCCAGCTTCGCAATCATTCGGTTTTCTTCCACAAGAGGTACAACATCACAAAGCGTTGCCACAGCCGCAAGCGAAAGAAATTCCTTTTCAAGTACAAAGTCCTGCTTTCTTTGCGCAAAATAACCCTCAGAAAATCTATACGCAAGCCCTCCCGCACATAGATGCTTAAAAGGATAGGCACAGTCCGACTGCTTTGGGTCAACCACAATTGCATCCGGAACTTGTTCAGGCGGTTCGTGGTGGTCAATCACAATTACAGACAACCCCAGATATTTTGCAAACTCTATCTCATCATAGGCCGCGATACCATTATCACAAGTAACAATAAGCCCAGCACCCATGTCCTTTATCTTTTGAATAGCCTTTTTATTAAGTCCGTAACCATCCTTACGGTTAGGGATAAAACAAAACACATCAGCACCGAAAAATGAAAGCGTTTTATACGTGATAACGCTACTCATAACGCCGTCTACATCATAATCCCCATAGACAACGATTTTCTCCTTGCTCTCAATAGACTTGTCTAGAAGTTCATAGGCTCTTTCGATGTCCTTGGCAAGTCGTATGTCTGAAAGCTGTGCTTTGGCCGGTTTAAGATACATCAATGCCTTATTCTTTGTATCAACCCCGCGATTCGCAAGAACCTGTGCTGTTATCGGATTTATGCCAAGCACGCGCGCCATAAGCGTAGT
>CAYPQA010000171.1:0-6547 GCA_964412725.1 uncultured Eubacteriales bacterium | reverse complement strand
AACTATTTTAGTTTTTTCTATTTCCGGCATAAATTTTAGTTCTGTATATGTTTCATAATTAACCCTATATTTAAGGTTTCTTTGGATGACTTTGAGGTTTCCGTCAATGCTATTAAGATCAACATTTCCAACATTGTATAGATTAAAATCATCATTTTCTTTTAGTAAAACCATAAACTTATTTTTACTATCAGTAATATAATTTTGATCTACTCTTAAATTATAATAACTGAAGTTTTCTTTAATAAATTTTAAAAATGTTGATTTTCCACAACCATTCTCCCCTATAATAGCGGTAATATTTGATATTTTAGATATGCAATCCTTATTACTTGAAAAAAAATTATCTGGGCAACTATTTAGAGATTTTTCGGCAAAAAGAAAACCGCTATTATACCTTAATCTATATTTGCTACTAAAGTTATACTCTTGTTTAATAAGTATGTCATTATAGTTCTCTATATAAATATATATTATCTCCATATCTATTCCTTTCACAAAAGTAGTTCTAAATCTGTACTCCATTTAGGATAAAGCAAGCTTACAATATAATTCTATGTTAAACTTCGCATTATTGCTATAATAAGAATTCCGCTACCTTAATCTAATATTGCATATTATACAATATTATACCATAATTCAACAAGTTACTCAACAACTTTACATAAATTAATAAGCAATAAATGTAGGATTACAATAGATGTGTAACAGGAACGAAAAAAGACGAGCTACAGTCGGCACCTGCAATAAAACAGCACACTGCTCAATAACAAACCCAACACATCACCACCACAAAGGAGGAGGTAAATAGAGTCAACTTGGCCCATAGATAATATCATCGAACAATTCATTGCAAAATATTTTTATGTCGAACCGTGTCGATTTATGACGAGAGGAAGTTGCAGGATTAAACTGTGTTGTAAGCATGTGCGAATTGCCTATTTTGATTTCTCTTTGCGTTTCAGTTAAGCTTATGCTCGAAACAGGAGTTGTAACTGTAACGTTGCAGGTGCTAACCCGTCCCAAGTCATATGATATTGCGCTGAAAGCGGTTGTTCCGTTTCCATGTGCGGTTACGACACCGGTTGCGGGATCAATCGTTGCAATGGACGGATCGCCGCCAGACCAGTAGTAGGTTTGATTATGTGCGTTAGAAGGTGAAACACTTACGCCTAAAGCCATTGTCTGCCCAACGTTCAGGTTCATCGTTTGAGGCGTAACCGTTACGAAGTCTACATGAATTTGAGGCGAAACCGTAACCCGACTTGAAGCTACCTTGTTGCCGTCAACCGTTGTTGCAACAATATCGCAAGTGCCACCTGATACACCCGTTACAACACCGTTTGCATCAACTGAGGCAATGCCCGGGTTTGTGCTTGACCAAGTGACGCGTTTATCCGTTGCGGTTGTGGGTTGAATGTCTACAACAAATCCGCTGAATTGTGCGCCGAAATCAATAGTTACGTTTCCGGGCGACAAGTTTATAGATGAAACAAGGAAGGGATTTTCCGTGACGGTCAATCTGCATGGAGCGCTGAAACTTCCATCAACGGTTTTTGCGGTTATGTCACAGGTTCCGGGCGATGCAGCCGTTATTTTACCCGCAGAATCCACCGTTGCAACGCTTGTATTCGAGCTTGTCCATGTCACATTTTTGTTGGTTGCAGTCGAAGGCAAAACGTTGGCCGTTATTGTGTATTCCGTACTTGCATACATAGAACGCGTCACGGGGCTAACCGTAACCCCCGTTACCTTGCCCGGATCGGTTACAGTTATTGTACAGCTTGATGTGAGCCCGTTGGAAGTCCGTGCCGTTATGGTTGAAGTTCCGGCTGCCTTTGCGGTTACAGTACCTGAGCTGTTTAGAGTTGCTGCTGTTTTCGGGTCGAATTTTGCATAAAAAAAGGGCTTTCGAGCATTAAAACAATGCCCAAAAGCCTTTTGCTTAGGTTTTATTTGAAGCCGGATGTTCTGTTGACAACTGCCGACTTTTTTCAAAACAGGATTATCTGTTATTACCCTGTCTTGGTTATTCAATTTGTATCGCATAACCATACCGGGCTAGCCCATTTAGCGGATTTACCCTATAAACAATATCTCTTACCCGTAAACAGATAATCTGCGCCGGCAATACGGATAAGCCTTTTCGTCTTTCGGGTTATGGTAGGTTTTGCGAAATTTTCAAAAGTAGTTGAATATAGCTTTAACTTAACCCATGATTAATAGGTTTCACTTCTTGATAAAAGTCAGAGCCTTGTCAAAGGGTGGATGTGTTCGCTTTCTCAACCTTTCTGGATTGTATACTATTTCCTTGGAAAAGTCCTTGGAGTTTTACAAAAGTTTATTCTATTTTTATCATGCTTTTTCTTTGGGTTCAAAGATAAGAGATGCGAGAAAACCTAGGATAACGGCGGTTGTAATGCCCGCTGCGGTGGATTTAAGGCCGCCGGTTAGGACACCTATTATACCGCTCTTTGCAACCTCGTCCTTGACACCTTTGGATAGTAAGTACCCAAACCCGGGCAGCGGAACGAGTGCCCCCGCACCCGCAAATTTTACAAGAGGCTCGTAAAGTCCAAGCCCGCCTAAGATACAGCCCGTAACAACAAACAATACAAGTATGCGAGCGTTTGTGAGCTTGGTCTTGTCAACAAGAATCTGTCCTATAACGCAGATCAACCCACCTACTAAAAATGCTTTAAGATACATCATTGTTATCAACTCCTATGCCTGATTTACAGATACCTAATCAGGCGTCTGTTTCTATAATTACGCCATGTGCAATGGCTGGAATGGTTTCGCCTTGACCTGCTGTTATGGGTGAATGCAATGCGCCGGTGGGGATAAATAGTATGCGGTTTATGGTTTTTTCAACCAAGCCCTTGTGAAAATATGAAAGCATACTGCCCGCACAGCCACATCCGCTTCCGCCCGCATGGGTATCTTGCGTGTTTGGGTCGAATATCATCATGCCGCAATCCTTGTGGTTTGCAATTGTGTAACCCTCGTCACGCATAAGTGTTAGAAATAATTCCGAGCCCACGGAGCCTAAGTCGCCTGTAATTATATAATCGTAATATTCAGGTTTGCGTTGAAGCTGCTTGAAGTGCTCTGTGAGAACCCAAGCCGCTGCAGGTGCCATGGCTGCACCCATATTATTTGCATCTTTTATTCCCATATCAACGATCTTTCCTGTTGTAAAACCTTTTATAAACGGGGGGGTTTCGCTCTTTCCCAAAACACAGGCTCCCGCACCGGTAACAGTCCAAGATGATGAGAGTGGACGTTGTGTGCCTAGTTCAAGCGGAAAGCGAAAGGTCTTTTCAGCCGCACAGAAGTGACTTGATGCACAGGCCACGGTATGGGTTGCGTATCCGCTGTCTACAAAAACTGATGCAAGGCTTAAGGCCTCACCCATTGTTGAACAGGCTCCGAAAAGACCAAAGAATGGTATTCCTAACTCGCGTACACCAAAGCTCGAGCCTGTACTCTGGTTCTGCAAATCTCCCGCAAAAACAAAATCTATGTCGCCTATGTTCAAGGCGGCTTTTTTTATGCTTAACTCTATTGTTTTCATGACAAGCTTGCTCTCGGCCTTTTCCCAACTTTTTTGACCAAAAAGTATATCTGAGGACACCTCGTCAAAATACGGTCGCATAGGCCCTTCGCCTTCCTTGGGTCCAACGATTGAGGAAATAGATACTATAGAAGGCGGGTTTTTGAAAATTATCGTGTTAATAAGAATCACCTCATAAAATAATAATAAAGACCCACAAGAACGGAAGTTGCAAGTCCGTAGACAATGACAGGGCCTGCAACAATGAATATCTTTGCGCCAACTCCAAGGATAAATCCCTCTTTCTTAAATTCAATTGCAGGCGCAGCTATGGAGTTTGCAAAGCCCGTTATGGGTACAACTGTACCGGAACCAGCAAATTTACCAAGTCTGTCATAGATGCCCAAGCCTGTGAGTAAAACGCCCAAGAATACCAGAACAAGGGATGTATACATTGATGCATTGTCCTTTGAGGCTCCATTTTTGGTGAAGGTTTCTGTTAGATATTGTCCGAATGTACAAATAAGTCCGCCTGAAATAAAAGCTTTTAAGCAGTCCGTAAACACCTTGCTATTAGGTGAAACCTTTTTAACTAGATATTGGTATCGATCTTTTCCGTTTTGTGTTAAATCCATATAAACCTCCAGTTTGTTAATTTATTATTCAGTATAAAAGCCAGGCATTATATAATATAAGAGCGAGCCGGTCATTTTTCCCAACGCTATAGCCAATATGAGGAAAAACAAACCGGTTTTTATTTTTGTGCGTCTCACAAGCACAGGCACGGCATCCAGAATCTCGGTCAACGAAACTGCAAGACAGCCGAAAAATATACCAATCGCCAAAGAAAATATAACCGACAAATTACCTATCGGTATAGAAAATTTTATGACATTCGTAAGCGAACCAAATATTCCGCCCAATATAATAGCCGTTTCATAAGCATTTAGGTATTGCACGGTTTTTGTTTTCTGAGCAAGACGGGGTACGACACCTATTATGGCTATGAATGCAAAAACAGCACCGGAAATAACAAGTCCTGATGAAAAGCCTATAAAACTCAGTATAATCTTACCCACCTTGTTTTTGCTCCTTTTCTAGAATATTAATAATCGTATCCGTAACGTCCGTATCATAGGAGTTTGTTTCAACCTGAATAGGCGTTGGGTCGTCTGTTAGCTTTTTAGTAAAGAAGTGATTAAAAAATACAAATATACCCACAGCAAGACCAACTGAATATGGTATGTCCACGATGAGCGGCTTTGTTGTTATCGTGCCGAAAAATATCTCGTAATATTTTTCCAAAACACGCGGGATTTGTGCATCTGTATGAAAGCTCATAATGGCCGTACTACCGCCTGCAAAAAGTATGAGACACACAACAGCCACCTTTGCATATTTAAAGAAAGGGTTTTCCTTTTTATCATCTGGCGAATACAGCACAAGCGTGTCCATTTCACCCAGATTTACAACGCTTGCGTCCGGATATGCCTTCATTATAAGCTTAACCAAATCCGTTACAGACACAAGTATGCTTTTCTTTTCGTTGGTGTTTATGTCCATAACCTTTGTTTTTTCGATGTTTTCAGCAATGTTTTTAGGTGCGAGCACATCCGTTATATCCTTAATCGTAAGCTTTGTTATTTTTTTCAAACTTACTTTTTTTGGCGGTTTAATATAAATGTCCGTAATTATCCCTACCTTTGTCACCTTTTTTCTTGTTTGTTTTAGTATGTCTTAAAAATTTTATTTTATGTCAACGTAGGTATTGTTTTTATTACCTCATGTAAGATGCAAAACTGTTGTTCCAATGCATGCTGGTTACCTAGACAGAACACTTATAAGAAAAACTCTCAAAGATATTGAAATATTAATAGATGAATATAACAATATTTGCACACATTTTTAATTTAAGAATATGATACATTGAAAGCAATATGGATAGCCAAATACAAAAATTCCGAAGTGGCCGCTTCGTTCATATATACACAGGCCGATATGGTTTTTCCATACGGCTTGCCTACATATCTGATTTTTTAGGGGGTATATATGAGAGAGGTTGGACTTGTATTTTGTGGCGGTGGAGCAAAAGGTTCCTATGAAATCGGCGTTTGGAAGGCTTTGAGGGTTATGGGCATTGAGGCTTATATAAAAGGTGTTGCGGGTACATCCGTTGGCGCACTTAATACAGCTCTCTTTGCACAGAACGACCTAGGCGTTGCACACGATATCTGGGCCAGTGTTTCTAAAGACTCCATATTGCAAATAAACAAGGCCCCCGAGATTATCGCGGACAAAGCGATTTTTTCTCAAGAGGGCCTTGCTGATTTAATAGACAATAACTTGGACTTGAATGCAATTTCAAGATGCAACATGCCTGCCTTTGCAACCTGTTGCCGTTTGCCACATTTTGAAGCAGAGTATTTCATACTTAACGCCAGAGATAAGAGAAGCATGCGCGACATCCTTCTTGCAAGCTCCGCCATTCCGGGGGTTTACTCTCCTGTTTCAATAAACGGCCATGTATATGTTGACGGCGGCATATCTGACAATACTCCTATAAAACCTCTTTACGACATGGGTTTCAGAGAGTTTATCGTTGTATCCTTGAGTTCGAGCGAAAAGGTCATTAACACCTTGAATTATCTCGATTCGACGTTTTGGTTTGTATCACCGTATAATCATAGAAAATATTTTGAACACAAAACTCTGGATTTCAACAAAAAAGATATCCAAATGCGAATGAGCCTTGGTTATTATGATGCTCGAGGCTCGCTTGCAAAATTCCATTCATTCAGCGATTAGATTATAGAAGCTTTTGGACATTACTTAATTGTCCAAAAGCTTCTTTTATTTGCTATACTCCTTAACGCTAAAAATCTGCACTTGTTTCTTCGCAAAAGGGCGCAAACTTACCTCTGCAAGTTTACAAAAAGCGTTATAATCTCAAATAGTGGTGTAAAATCCCCAAGACATAAAAATTGGGCAAAA
>CAYPQA010000170.1:0-6564 GCA_964412725.1 uncultured Eubacteriales bacterium | reverse complement strand
TAATTGAAGCAGGAGTCAGAACAAGCCAAAGCGGCGATATCACGCGTGGTGCAATGAGAGAAAAAACATATCTTTCGCTAACAGGCATGAATGCAAATAACATATCAGATTTAAGCGGAATGGAATTTGCACAAAATTTAGAATCTCTCTCATTTTTTGGTTTCTCAAAAGTCACAGATATTTCGCCGTTAAGTGGATTGACCAAATTAACATCGTTGGATTTTTACAGTAACAGCTTAATATCAGATTGGACCCCGCTGATAAATATTACTAGTTTGTCCGCGTTGGCAGTTAACTATAACGAAAATTTGTCTGCCTTGCCCACAATTACCAATTTGACCGGCTTGAAAATCTCGGGTGCTCAAATGGTAGCTAATGACATAACGCCAATCGTAAATAAATTCCCTAATTTACGGAGCATATCAATCAATAATATCTCTCTAAATAATCTTAATTTTCTGAACGGAAAACAGAATCTCACACAATTAACCATAAATTCATGTGAGCTTGCGGACATAAGCTATTTATCAAACCTTCCAGAGCTTACATCTTTGAATTTGTCCGGAAACGCGATTAGAGATATTTCTGTTCTCAGAAATCTTCAGAAATTGTTGTTCGTTGATTTAAGTAATAACAACCTCGACACTTCTGCGGGTTCGCCTACTATGAATGTAATAGATATGTTGGTTTCAAAAGGTTGTAATGTGACTTATGGTACTCAACAGTCTAATGCATCTACATTTAATACAGGGTTCTCAATTTCAGGACAGTTGAGCATGGCTGATGGAAGTGCATTTGATTCAACGATGTACCGTGTTAGAGCAGTAGGTTCGGATAATTACTATTATTACGATAATTCAATTACAACTAATGGGCAATATACTATTAACGTTCCTAATCCAGGAACCTACAAACTTGTAATAGAACATGTACAATCATATGCATTTCTTAAGGAACTCACGGTTACAATATCTTCGTCAGACATTGTACAGGATATTCAAATCCCGACATCATACACAATTTCGGGTAAAATAAACGCATCTGACGGTAGTACTATTCCACTATATCTATACGGTAATGCATTAACCAACCAAACAAATCATTATGGTTCCATAGAGATTGACAGAATAAACAATACTTTTAAGCTTTCAGGTGCCCTTCCGGGGAGCTATACACTATTGTTTCGTGTAAATAGCTCAATAGAGCTTGCAAAAATTACCGCGGTTGTGACAAATTCAAATGTCACCATTGACGCTGATGTTGTTATTCCCGTGACCTATTCAGTAAAGCCAAACATCATTGTTGTTGACGGTAGTGAGCCACCCAATGTTCAAATATCAGCTACGGATCATCAGGGGAATGTAATATATCCACATTATTTTGATACATCAAGGAGTTTTGAAGGGCTACTATCTGGCAAATATGTAATTAAGATTTATTCGGGTTCAAGAGTAATGGGTGAAAAGGAAGTAACTGTAACCAACTCAGATATTACGGCAGATATTACTATCCCCCGCACGTACAGTATGAGCGGTACTATTACAGGCTCTGATGGCGGCGCAATTCAAGGAGCCGGTGTATATTTAAGAGAGACTTCAAATTATAGTAACAGTTACAGTATTACAAGTTGGGATAGTCAGACGGGCACCTATCGTGTTGAAGGCATATTGCCAGGGGAATATTTAGTGCATGCTTATTCATGGGGTTCGTCAAATTACGCTCAATCTCCGGATAAAATTATCACAATAACAAGTTCAAACATAACAGAAAATTTTGTGTTGCAAAAAGCTTACTATATTTCTGGAACGTTAAGTATGTCAAACGGAAGTGCACTTCCTACGAATATTTGGGTTTCATTGACTGATGCAAATGGTCAGTCGCGAAATGTTAATATCGATTCTTATGGCAACTATCTATTTGAGCGTGTTATCCCAGGACAGTACGTTGTAGATATTGATAGTTACGATAAACGGTTTCAGCAAGTTAATCAACAAATCACGGTAACGGATCAGGACGTTGTCTCTGACATATCTCTGACAAGAGTTCCGACTTTATATGTAAATATAAAATTACCGGACGGCACAATTCCGTCTCCAGAGGATCGTTTCTATGTTTATGCGACAACTAATGACGGTACATGGTACTATTCTATGTATGAAGAGGCCGGTAAGTTTGCAATAGTAGGGCTACCTTCAGGCGACGTCAAAGTTATGGTTTCTGGAAACAATACTAATCAATCTTATTTGTATACAGAAAAAACCTTGCAATTTTCAGGCGTAGATACCACTATTGATATTGCGCTAGAACAAGGATATAACATTAATGTCAACCTGTCTTATCCTACAGGGGGGAATAATATACGCCCCAATATCACGGCTACGGACATTAACGGTACTGTATTTTATATTCAAAACTATACAGAAAACAACGAGTTAAAATACGCATTTTTTAATATGCGTGCAGGAGAATACGTTATCAAGCTTTACGAATGGGAAAACAGATTTGAACAATTTCCTGAAATAAAGGCTGTGATAGCAGATTCTGACATAAGCGTAGATATAACATTAATTAAAAAACCCGGACTAACAGGAAAGATATCCTTTTCACAAGGAATTGAGGTTCCTCAGAGTTTTTGGTTTAATGTAGTAGCAACGGGAGAGGATGGTCGAAATCACTATTCCCGTAGTAATTTTGATGGACAATATTATACTTATGATATACCGGGGCTTTTGCCCAGTAACTATAAAGTATATGCTACTGCACAATCTTACGATTATAGCCAAAATCCCCCAACTTCTGATTACTACGTATCCAACACTGTTATGGTGAACATGACCGGACCGGAGGCTAAACAAGACTTTGTGCTCGACAAGGCATACCAATTTTTATTAGAACCGAAGCTTGGAACCGGAACCTTTCCGATAAATACTTATCTAGAATTTATCGCGGAGGATCAAAACGGCAACACCCACATAGGTTGGTTCAGAGCCGAACTGGAAGGCACTCAAAACCCTTACGCAAATAAGGTTGTTTTCAACTATTTGCGTCCCGGCACTTATAAAATCAGCCTTTCATCTTGGGAAACACGTTACTCTGCACAAAGCCTGAGTGTTACAGTTACAGACAGCAACAAAAACGGAGTTATCAATATTTCACCCAAGAATGTAGGCTTGTCCATTGGTGGAACGCTGTCCATTTCAGGTGGCGGAACACCGGAGGCTTATACCTGCATAACAGCAAGGGACGCATCCGGCCAATTGCATTATGGCTATAGCGATTCTAACGGCAAATATATAATAAGCTATCTAACACCAGGCGATTACACGCTTTCTGTTTTCAGTAATAAGTTCAGTATGCCGGATCAAGGCGTAACCGTTACCAATGCGGGCGTTACAAGAGACCTTACATTGGCAAAGGCTGCCGACTTAAGAGGAACCGTTACAAAAGGCGGCGTTGGTGCATTTAAGGCAACGGTCAATCTTTACAGAAAAATAGGAACAGACTACGTGCTTATGAGCAGTGTTCTTTCCGGAGCTGAAGGTTTCTTGTTCGATAGCGTTATACGTGAAGCCGGCGATTATAAGCTTACAATTGCCTCCATTCAGAACAGAAACAGTACAACTCCAAATTACGAGTACGACCCGGTACTGTTTACGGTTATTAACCCTTCAGGCATAATTCAATATAACCTGACCTACCGTGATCCTCAGAACATAGAGGTGTCCTTTGAAGGCGAAGGCAATACCGTGACCACAGATGTTAAATCTTCGGCAAATGGCAAGAATATCAATTTACAAATCAGCTATAAATATTACGGAAACACACCAGTAAAACCGATTTTCAAGATTATATTGCCTGATGGTCTGGAGTTTAAAAACATAAGTCATGAGACACATACTCCGAACAAGGATTTAGAATATGGTGACAGCGGTAAACATACAGCTACCATAAGGGTAAATAATCCTCAGTACAATGTTGCTGACATAAAAGTCGTTGTGAGTGTTGACGGCGGTAACACATGGAAGGATTTTGGAAAGGCCGATGTAAAAATTGAAAAGGTAACCTTAAGCGGCCCCGGTGCCCTTAAAACAGGGCAAAAAGCAAAAGTGTATGGTGAAGCGGCTGAAAACTGCACCGTATATATAAGAAATACTGTAACGGGCGAGCTTTTGGGCACTGCTATTACGAACGGAAGATTTTATTCAACAGAACTTGAACCATTCGTAGAAGGTGTACACTCGGTAACAGCTGAAATAGAAATTAACGGAGAAAAAATCCATTCTGAACCCTTAATTATAGACGTGAGAGAAACCCAAGTTTCACTCATTTCTGTAAGAAAGGACGGTGTTTTGCTTCATAAGAACGGCATAGTGGATGTATACACCTTTTCTACTTGGGTTGATATGAGCCTAAAAGGCCATGATTTTAGAATTGAAGCGGTTTTTGAAAATGCCTCGGAGATTAAATCAGCTAAGTTTATCTTCTCGGATAACGAATATATCGCAAGTATAAATGGCAATACTGTATCGGCTACACTTGGTAATTGGTATGGTTCAGGATTAAAGACGCTTAGGGCTATTGTTCAAACAAAGGATGGACGCGAATTGCATTTTGTTGTAGCTGAGGCAACCATTCTAATAGACCCTAGTGGAGTTGTAACAGACAAGGAAACAGGTTTACCCATATCCGACGTGCTTATGACTTGTTATGAACTTGATGCAAATGGTAACTGGGTACTCTGGAACGCCGAAAAATATGGGCAAGCCAACCCGATGCTTACTGATAGCGAAGGAAAATACGGTTGGATGGTTCCAGATGGTAAGTACAAGGTTACTGCCTCTAAAAACGGATACAGGGATTACAATACTATGAATGATCCGCGTTTCTCAATGGACGGTCAAACAACGATTATCATCCCTCCTCCACGCGATGATGTAAATATAAGCTTGGAGAGAATTCCTACTCCTTCAACACCGACACCGCCTCCGGCTCCTTATTACCCGGATAACTCTTACGCCTCATCTCCAACAACTGACACAAGCTCTAAAGGTACAACGCCTTCTGCTACCGAAACAAAGCTAACCACTTGGGTAAATCTGCAGGATGAAATTAAAAAGGCTAAAAGTGGGGATAGCGTGTCCGTTGTTCTTGGAGATACATCAACTTTACCATCCTATATACTTGAGGATATAAAGGGAAAAGATATTACTCTTAAGCTTAATCTAAATGGATATTTTTGGCTTATAAACGGTAAAAGCGTACAAAAAATCCCTTCCGGCACGAAGAATTATGATATGGCCTTGCAAATTGAAGGGCTTAAAATATCCTTTGCAGACAGTAAATATCCTTTTGAAGCTGATGTTTTGCTTAAGACGGATAGGGAAAATGTCACAAAATTCTATATTTTTGATATCACAAGCGGTACAGTCTATGTTGATGAAATTTTAACGGAT
Source organism: uncultured Eubacteriales bacterium (assembly GCA_964412725.1). GTDB lineage: Bacteria > Bacillota > Clostridia > Lachnospirales > CAYPQA01 > CAYPQA01. Next base: position 1,111 of record CAYPQA010000170.1, on the reverse strand, counting down.
GAAAGCGGATATTTGACCTTAAGATATAACGCCGGAAAGAAATATATTCTTTCAACCGAGATGATACAAAATGCCTGGGTTGAGAGAAATATCGGTAAGCAAAACTCAAATACCTATGTACCGTTTTTTATTAACGATGGTCTCGAAAGGGTTGTAAAGCTCAGCGTAGTTAATAACGGTAGCTTAAGATTTTATGTACCAAACCCAGGCGCTTACTTGTACAGGGAAAACAAAAAAGCTTTCTCCGACACACAGAACCACTGGGCTAACGATGTTATTGATTTCATTACATCAAGAGAAATTTTGGTGGGCGTGGGAGACAACGATTTTGCTCCCGACGAATATATGACGCAGGCTATGCTAATTACTGTATTGGGACGTATTGGTAATGCTCAAGTGGCTCAGACAGACACATGGTATGGGGGTTACGTCCGTTGGGCTTTGGACAGCGGATTGCTTTCAGGTCTCGAACCCTCAGACCCAACAAAGCCAATGCCAAGAGCGGAAATGGCTATGCTTATAGCAAACTATCTTAAGTATGCTGAAATATATGTGGACGAAAGTAGAAGTATCTTGCCTTTTGTTGACTGTGACAATCTTTCGCAATCAGTTATGGACGCTATAACTCTTAACCAAAAAGCAAAAATAATCTCCGGTTATCCGTCCGATACAACAGAATCGACATATGTGTTCAAGCCTGAAGGCTTTTTAACAAGGGCTGAAACATGCTCGGTTTTGAAAAACCTTATACATGCAATGGTTTTGAATTCTAAATGAACAACCCTTGTAATTAAAAATGAGGAATCCGAGTTTAGTCGGATTCCTCATTTTTATATATTACCTCAATTAAATACTCATATGACACGCCAAAAAATTTAGAGATTGCCTTTATTTAAACATCTGTTACATACCTCTTATTTGTTTCTATTCTTGTTATAGTATTTTATATTATTAGCCACTTGTTTATTAAAAAAAGCTGATGTCAATTTGTATTGAAAACACATTCTGCATCAGCTTTTTAAATTTATTCTTTTAACCAATTTTCATCTTTATCTGAATTTCTTGAATAATAATGTTCATTTACAGCTTCCATAATTTCATAGAAAGCCCA
>CAYPQA010000169.1:0-6593 GCA_964412725.1 uncultured Eubacteriales bacterium | reverse complement strand
CTTTCCCATATCTTCAGACAGCGTATAAAGTAATATTTGTACGCTGTCTGCATTTTCGGGAACTCCGAGGATTTGATGGTCGCTGTAGTGATAGGTCGTAGCACTTTGTTGTGGCAATCTGATGTAGAGATTGGGAGAAAACTTGTTGCCGTAAAGCGGGTTTGGTGTTTCGGGTTCTTCCCATGGCAAATCAGGGACAGTCGGGTTATCGGGTGTTGGGAAAATTTTACGGTCAATGTAGAGATGAGGATAGTGAGTAGGATTGGTCAATACAATCTCAAATATATCGTAGTAGTTATCATTATACATGTCATAAAACTTACGGATATATACAGTGTCGATAGTTAAAGGTGCAGGGATATGGAGATAGGGAGTTTCGGCATAGAGCCCATCGGCAGTAGTTGATATTTTGTACTTTTTAGCAGGATCAAGCCGCAATCCGGGTATGGTAAACCGATAACGGCTTTGCTTGACAAAATCAGCAACATGTCCGCTTTCATCAAAGATAGCCATGCTTACATTCTTTACACTGTCTGCCCTGTAGGTTTTATCGGGCGGTAGCGTCTTCTTTAAGACTATCTCAATATCTTCACTGTTTGATATATAAGCGTGCAGTATCAGTTTATCTCCGCCGTAATACAGATGGAAGTCATAATCTTTGCTAATGCCATTACACCCTTCAATAGCAAAGACAATGAGGATAATAAGGTTGTTGTAAAATAGAGATTTCATTGAGTTGAAAACAAGTTATGAATTGAAATATATTCTCTGCTCCATTAGATAAAAAAAGATTGTACAAAAAATTGAAAGTTCAATCTGATTGACCTTATTCAACGAATACAATAAGGTTAACAAGCTCTGTAATACGTTAGTTTCATGCTCCCTATTAAGGTTAAATACCCTCTTGCTGTTGTTGTACACAATCTCCAAAGCCCAACGGACAGTGTGTATATTTCCCCTGGTACTTGGACGTATGCGTCCCTGATGTCTGGACGGTAAACCTTATTGGTTACTGCCTGATATTTAAAAAGCATACGTAAAAGTAACCGTCGGTACGATAGTAAACAGTGCCACCCCTTTGACCACTTGGTTGAAACTGTCGTAATACATATATACAGGGTTATGCTTGTTGTAAACGTTATAAACATTGAGTACCAATGACCATGTATTGCCTTTTTTGGTCTTGGAGAAGTAACTTGCGGTGATGTCTAAACGGTGATAGAGCGGTAAGGTTACATTGTTGATGCTCTCAAAAATAAAGTAGTTGGGCACCCAACCGTCATAGCCGGAATAACCGGTGGGCAAGGTAACCCTGCTACCGGTAGTTATAACAAAGTTGGTAGCAAATCTCCACTTGGAGGTAAGTTGTAAGACGGTCTGCATGGAGAAGTCGTGCCGGCGGTCATAGATAAAAGGATACCACTGTCCGTTGTTGAGGGTGGGGAATTGTCGGTAATTCCAGCTTAAGGTATAGTTGATGGTGTTTTGCAGTTTCCACCATTGCACTGTATTTCTAAATTCAAGTCCGTAAGCCACACCCTTACCGTCTGAAACAACATGCTCTTCAAAGTCTGACGTGTTAAGCGGGTTTAAGAAGTTAAGGTAATTATATTCCAACAGGTTACCCATCGTTTTATAGTATCCCTCTAATCCGAACTCTACCTTGTTGTTCACAAAGGAAAAGAATGTTCCTGCCGATACCTGATGGGCAAATTGCGGTGGCAATCGTCGTGTGGCGGTCATCCAAGTTTCTTTCTCAAAGAGTGAATTCTTTTGTGTTACCACGTGGTGGAACTGGTTCATCAATGTGTAGTTGACCTTCCAAGACCAGTATTGATTGACTAACCAGCGGAAGGAGACTCGGGGTTCTAACCGAAAGTAGGTACTGTCTTTGACTGCGTAAGCCACACCTCGCAATCCTATATTGAGTTTAAGGTCAGAAAAGAGGGTCAATTCATCTTCTGCAAACAGTGAGGTTTCGGCGGCATAAAAGCCGTTGGAGTTACCGGCAGTGATTTTCTGATGGTCAATCCCTGAGTCATAGTAATAAGCCAGAGATGGATTGAAATGATAACCGCTAACTTCTACACCAAACTTGAACTGGTGAGCGGTGGAGTGATAGTAATCTAAAGTAGAACGCAGGTTGATTTCCTGAATGTGAGAGGCGGCGGTATTGGTGTAGGAGGTTTGGGTGCTGTCGCCTTTGTTGTAAGAAAGGTCGGTCTGCTTACTGTTACTTTGATAACGACTATAAGTAATGGCGTTTCTTAAAAAGAACTGCGGGGTGATAATATATTGATGCTGGATTGAAACACCGGTATTGTGAATGCGGTAAAGGCTGGAGGATTCAAACCGCCGAATGTCATCTTTTTCGGTACCGTAAGCAAAGTCGTGTCCCGAATAGCCGATAATAGCCAACTTGTGTTTAGGATTAAGTTGGGTAGTAAACTTTAGGTTTACGTCAAAGAAGTTTAGTCCTACAAAATCACCCTTGCCGGTACGTTTATAGTTTATTGCTGGTATAATGTTGATAATATCCATGTATGATGTACGCACGGCTGCCGACAATGTACTTTTACTTCCTACAGGACCATCTGCCGCAACGCCTGCATTAAGGATTCCCAAATCTACAATCCCCCGCCACTTCTCTTTATTGCCGTCTATGGTGTAAACATCAATCACGCTCGATGCTCGTCCGCCGTACCGTGCAGGAAATCCCCCTTTGTAAATGTCTGCCTGTTTGACAATGTAGGGGTTAAAGAGCGACACCAATCCGCCGACATGATTACTGCCGTAGAGTTTAATGCCGTCGAACAAAATCAGGTTTTGTCCCTTATCACCCCCGCGAACAAAGAGCGACGAATAACCATCTCTACCACCCGCAACACCGGGCAGAGTAGAGAGGGCTTTCATAATATCGGGAGTTCCTAAGAATGTCGGGAGTTGTTTAATCTCCTGAGCCGTCATGGTGGTTTTACCCAGCAGCGTTTGTTTGTGTATCGGGGTATGTTCTTGTATGGTTACGCTTTCAATGTCAATCACCTGCGGTACAAGATAAATATCAAGGCTATGGTTGTTGTTGGGCATCACTACTTGTTGAGGAAAGTATCCCAGACAGGAAAAGAGCAGCGTATCCCCTTTGGGTTTTACGACTGTGAAATACCCTACGTTGTCAGAACTACAAACTAATGTACCCGCTTTATCGGTAGCAGTAACAAACAGCAGCGGCTCTCCGGAATGAGCATCACGTACATATCCGTTTAACACCGCTGCCAATAGGGGTAATCCTTCAACACAACAAAGAATACAGAGAAAGACAATTCTCAGCATGAGGTCAGGCTAATCCCAGTAAGTGATGGTTCTGGTCTCATAGAACCACTGCTCAAACTGACGGGTAGAGGGGTTTTTCTGATAAGAACTTATTTCAATGGCATTGTCTCTATTGTCATAAGCGTAAGTATTGTAGAGTACCTTTTCATCCTCACTGTCGGTAGGGAACTTAAGGTAACTTGCAGTAATGCTGCCTTTGCTATCATAGTCATGGCGGAACTGCTTAAAGACAGTACCGTCGGTATTAAATCGTGTACCGCCGACAATATCACTGTTAGGATAGGGTGTAATAAAGAAGTTGATGAAGGTATCTATGCCGTATAGAAATCCTGCGGGATACTCTTTGGTGATAGCATAAAGTGGAACAGTAACTTTCTTCAGCGGAATGTCAATCACTTTGACACTGTCGTAATTGTGTTGCGGTGACTCATTGATAAGTAAGGCTACGCCGATTTCCAAGTCTTGATAGAAGTAGGGTTTGTAATATCCATTGTTCACCGAAGATGCGTATTTAGAGTACGTGGAGTTTCCGTCAATATCAAACTCAATATACCAATTGTTATCTTGGTATGTTTTGACCTTTCCCTTTAACTTCAACTCTTTAGCGGTTTTATTATTCGTAATGTTCCAGTCTTTTTTATCCTTTTCACAACTGACGGAAAGAAGGGTAATGAATAATAGCAGGCAGAGGGTTTTCATGATGATATTTTATTTATTTTAAATTAAATAACTCCATCACCGTATTTAATAAATACAATAATGGAGTTGATCTATAATTTATTTTATGGACATTGTGATATTCCACCAACGGTAGCACCACAATTTCCAGTACCTCTTGTTACGGCTCTATAGGATAACTGAGCAAAATCATTAAGAGCAATTCGCCCTCTATAAAATCCATTGTTATTAAAAAACTTATCTGTATTTAAAAATTCATCTTCAATAACATGAGCATGATATTTAGCTTCTTTACCATTTCCGGAAGTTATTGAATGAACTGCTGCAGTTTTTCCACAGAGGACTATACTATAAGACAATCGGTCAAATCTTGTTGTTGTTGAATAGATATTCCATCCAAGCCAACTTTTTTTGTGTCCCCACACCTGAAGTTCAACTCGTGGTCGACTATATTCTTGCATAACCCATTGACCATTATATCTCTCTGACACCATTTGAGAAAGTCGATAGATATGTACTTGAGTAAAAACTCTTCTATCCCGATCCTTGTTTTCATAACGTGCATCTCGCACCCACAAATCTGCAGTAATATCTTTAGGTTTGATAGTGTTATTGTTTTTCTCAGAAGTATATACATATTCAGAAGTAACAGGGGCAAGCAATGGATTGGTGGTGCTTTTTGTATTGGAGGCATACTGTTTTCTTGCTTCTTCGGGCAAACTTTCGAGGGTGGGTTGTGCTGTAATGGTTCTATCGGTTACGGTATAATATACTCCTGCAACGACATATTGACCTGCACGGTTGACAATAGAAGTGTAATACTCAGTAGAAATTTTAGGTAAAACAATACTGTCATTTTCGTTGTAATAGACAATATCGGCATTGGTGTTGATGAAGTTTCTGTAATTCTCATAAGAATCCATCGTTTCTGTAGTATTATACACATGATTAATTTCTGTACGCAAAGAGGTAAAGTCCAAACTTTTTTCCCATTCATCTTTTTGTAACTCTGTCATGGCATCTAATTTTTCTTGAGTTTTCAGAAACGTAGAAATACTGTCAAAATGCAGTACACCGTTTTTGACATATATCCCAGTGTTGGTTGTTTTCACTTCGGGAGTTTCAGGGTTAAATTTTTCTTGATTACACCCAATGGTTAACGAGCATAGCGCTAATAAAAATGTTATTAATTGAATATTTAATTTCATAAGATTGAAATTTTAGTTGTAAATAAAATAATGATAATGTCCGTTTTAGGCTAAAAGAAATTGAAGTTATCACCAAAGTAAATACCAAGCCACAGACCAGCCGATTACTTTGGGTATAGGTCTTAAAGACTCTTGATTTGATTATAGGTTTTACTTTGTATGTCATTTTGCTATGCTATTTTCGGCAAAAATACCGTATTTACATCTATTCGGCAATTCCATTAACTAAATAAGCGTAATTTAACCCTATTGAAATTGTGGGGAATTTTCAGTTTTGAAACTAATGAAAAAGGCGGGAGTCAAATGGCAATCAACCCAATAAATTTACTGCCGATTACAGATTTTGGAAGTGTTCTGTAATGATATTGACAATATCTTCGGCAACTTCGGGTTTACTTTTTTTAGGATATTCTTTAACATGACCCAATGTGTCAATCACCGTAATTTGATTGGTGTTATAATCAAAGCAAGTTTCGGGATTTTGTAATGTATTCATTACAATATAATCTAACTTTTTCCGCTGTAATTTTCCTTGAGCATGTTCAATGCCATTTTCACTTTCTAAAGCAAAACCAACAAGAATTTGGTGAGGATATTTCTGATTTCCTAAAGCGGCTGCAATATCTGGATTAGCCACTAAAGATAAAGTTAAAGTATCTGACTCTCTCTTTATTTTTTGTTCAGAAGGGTTCGATGGTCTGTAGTCTGCAACCGCAGCAACCAATACTGCACCATCCGTCTGAGGAAAAGTTTTTGTACACTCGTCAAACATTTCCAAAGCACTGTCCACACAAATTAATCTGATATTTTTATGTTGAACAGATAGTGATGTTCTACCGGAAATCAAAGTTACATCAGCCCCCTTAGCGGCCAATGCTTCTGCTACAGCATAGCCCATTTTCCCGGTTGAATAATTACTGATATATCTAACAGCGTCAATCTTTTCTACCGTTGCACCGGCGGTTACCATAAAGTGTTTTCCTTTCAGTAGTGCGCTTTCAGAGAAATAGTTTTCTAAAGTTGTAATAATATTTTCAGGTTCAGCCATACGTCCTTTTCCTTCTAATCCACTGGCCAACTCTCCGCTTTCGGGTTCTATAATGTGAACACCGCAATTTTTCAATGTAGCAATATTATCTTGAGTGGCGGAATGTAAAAACATATCCATGTCCATTGCCGGAGCAACAAAAACCGGACAACGAGCCGAGAAATAAGTTGTCAGCAGTAAGTTATCTGCAATACCGTTACTCATTTTAGCGATTGTATTAGCGGTTGCCGGTGCAATAATCAAAGCATCTGCCCATAATCCTAATTTGACATGACTATTCCAATCTCCATTTTCAGGGTTATAGAAATCAACCAAAATCGGATTTTTTG
>CAYPQA010000168.1:0-6628 GCA_964412725.1 uncultured Eubacteriales bacterium | reverse complement strand
CATCGCCTGTCTAAATGCAAGTTGTTGGAAGTAACTGGAAATTAGAATGCCGTGGCATCTTGCAAAGCTCTCTTGACATAGCGCTCCTGTCAACACAAAGGTAGTGTGCCAATTCATCACGATTATAAGGTATGGTAAATTTATTAGTATTCGTCATACCCTTTTGTGTGCCTAAAAATAGTAACAGCTTTTCACGGATAGTACGTCCTGCCATTATCTCAATCTTTTGGCTTAGCATAATGCTTTTTCTTGCGATAAGCCGAAGCATATTTGACACAAGTTTCGGCTCCTTATGAACACTTTCATAATCAATAAATAGGATTTCACAATCGTTGATTGCTTGCACAGTTACAGGGCTGACAGTGATTTCAGCACACAAAAAGGCTTCAGCAAAAATATCTCCATTTGAAAGCTCGGATACTATGTTTATGTTACCATCAATGTTCTCTTTGATAACCTTGAGGTTTCCAGACAACACAATACCAACATCGCTTACCGTATTACCGCTTAATAATATTAATTCGTCCGCTGTAAACGAGACAAGCCTTGCAGAAAGCGAGGCAAGTAATTGCTCCAAGTCCTCAAATCCTTGAAACAATGGATTCCTTTTGAGGTCATTTATATACTCTTTCAAACTTTCCTCCATTTGTTGCAAATGCAACCGATTTATCATCTTCATTTTAGTAGAATTTAGTTAATAAATCAAGAGGAGGAATAAACTTTGGACATTTTTACAATAGGTTTTTTGGTACTTGGTCTGATTCTTTTTGTTTTTTCCATAATTAAAGACAAAAAGAAAACCTTTACTTCGACGAAAAAGTCAAAGGGTATGATGGGCAATATGATGGGAGAAATCATAGCAATTATCTTTCTTATCGGACTACTGCTCACATTTATACCACCGGAAACAATCAAGAGCTTGCTCGGAACATCAAACACTTTTCTCTCAACTATTATCAGCGCATTGGTTGGAGCAATAACGCTAATCCCTGCGTTTGTAGCATTTCCTCTTGTCGGCTCACTCATCGGCTACGGTGCAAGTATAATTCCAGCAGTTGCATTTTTAACGACGCTTACAATGGTCGGGGTTGTTACATTTCCGCTTGAAAAGAAAGAGTTTGGACTTAAATTTGCACTTGTCCGAAATGCTCTCAGCTTTGCTTTTGCTGTGTTGATTGCTCTTGCAATGGGGGTGGTATTATGAGTATTTTTAAGATTATGAAGAAAAACAAGCTGCTTGTATTTGTCGCTCTTATCTACATTATCATCTCTATAATCGCACCCGATAAGGGGCTTGCAGCAATAAAGAACAGCGGATATTATTTGTTTGAAATGCTTACGGTTATGCCTGTGGTGTTTCTATTAACCGTATTCATAGATGCGTGGATACCGCAAGACTTGATTATTAAAAGGCTTGGTCAAAAATCGGGAGTGCTTGGCGGTGTGTTTTCGTTACTCCTTGGCAGCCTGTCTGCCGGTCCGATTTATGCTGCATTTCCTATATGCAAGCTACTGCTTAAAAAGGGCGCAAGCATCGGTAACATCATCATTATACTTAGCTCGTGGGCGGTAATTAAAGTGCCGATGCTTGCCAATGAAGCCAAATTTCTCGGTGTAAAGTTTATGGCGGTGCGTTGGGTGTTGACGGTTTCGGCAATATTCCTTATGGCTTGGCTCTCGTCTTTGATTATCCGTAATAACGATATACCCAATGAAGAATCTAACGAAAACAATGCTCCGCTTGCTGCCAAAACCGATTATTGTATTGGTTGTGGCTTGTGTGCGAGAGAATTACCACAGTATTTTGAAATGGCTGATAAAAAGGTAGTTATTAAAGATACGCAAATAAGTGAAGCAGACACGAAAGCTCTTGATAAAATTTGCAAGAGTTGTCCAGCAAAAGCGATTACATTATCTCAAACTCATTTCGGTTAAACTGTATCAATCCCTCGTTACGCATTTTGCACAATTCATTTGACATAGCGCTCCTATCAACACAAAGGTAATTGGCCATTTCTTCACGGTTATAGGGTATGGTGAATTTTTTCGCCATACCCCTTTGAGTGTCAAAGAACAAGAGCAATTTTTCTCTTGTGGTGCGCTTGGACAGTATCTCTATCTTTTGATTAAGCAAAAGATTTTTCTTGGCAATAAGCCGTAGCATATTTTCGATTAGCCTTGAATGAAAGCAACAAGCCGATGAGCAAGTGCTTATTACCTTCTTGTAATTTATGAAAAGCACCTCGCAATCTTCTGATGTTTCCACCGTCACAGGGCTGTGGTCAATTCCGGCACAAGCAAACACCTCACCGAATAGTTCAGATGCACATAACTCTGTGAGTATGGTGCTGTTGCCATCAAAATCCTCTTTGATAACCTTGACTCTACCCGATAAAATCAAGCCTACAAAGCTAACCACATCACCGGTCAGTAATATGACATCGGACTTTTTATAGCACTCCACTCTCGCTTCAATACAGCTAAACATTTTTTCAAATTCACTGTATCCGATTCCGCTAAATAATGGATTGCATTTTATCACATCAAAAATTTTTTTCATTAATTTCCTCGTTTCGTTGTATATACAACAGACTTATTGCTTTTATTATATTATGATAAGCACATAATAACAAGCAGAGGGAGAAATTTTATGATTAGAAAAATTATCAAGATTGATGAAGATAAGTGTGTGGGCTGTGGACTTTGTGTAAATGCTTGCCACGAAGGGGCAATCGGAATGGTTGACGGCAAAGCCAAGCTACTCCGTGATGATTACTGTGACGGACTCGGAAACTGCCTACCTGTCTGTCCTACCGAAGCTATTACCTTTGAGGAACGAGAAGCTGAAGCGTTTGATGAAGCTGCGGTAAAGGCAAATATGGAAAACAAAAAGCCGGAAACTTTGGCTTGCGGTTGCCCCGGTACTCAATCAAAATCTTTGAAGCGTGAGGGTTGTTGTGAAGCAGCACCCGAAAAGGCTACATCAGTTGAAACTCACCTCAATCAATGGCCTGTGCAGATAAAACTTGTGCCGCCTAATGCACCATACTTTGATAATGCCAATTTATTGGTTGCGGCTGACTGTACTGCCTTTGCCTACGGTAATTTCCACACCGAATATATGAAAAATAAAATAACTGTCATCGGCTGCCCGAAACTTGATGAGGGTGATTACTCCGAAAAGTTGACTGCCATCTTGAAGATGAACAACATAAAGTCTGTAACCGTTGCCCGAATGGAAGTGCCTTGCTGCGGCGGCATTGAAAACGCTGTGAAAGCAGCTTTGCAAAACTGCGGTAAGTTAATTCCGTGGCAAGTAGTTACAATATCAACAGACGGTAAAATTTTAGGTTAGGCAGGTGATTTTATGAGAAGAAAAGACAGGGAAAAAGATGCTGGTTTTGCTCTTGAAGTTGTGAGAGATTGCGAATATGCTACCCTCGCAACGGTCAATGAGGACGGCACACCTTACTGTATCCCCATTTCTCCTGTATTGATTGACGGATACATCTATTTCCATTGTGCATTGGAAGGTAAAAAGTTAGACAATATTAATCAAAATTCTAATGTCTGCATCAGTTGTGTCCGCAACACAAAACTCGTTCCCGAAAAGTTTACAACAGAATTTGAAAGTGCGGTTGTAACAGGTAAATGTGAGATTGTAGTTGATGATGCAGAAAAAATTACAGCTTTAAGGGTAATCTGCCAAAAGTATGCACAAACCAATATGAGCGAATTTGACAATGCAATAGCACGTTCGCTTGGCAGAACAGCTATATGCAAAATTCGTATAGAGCAAATCACAGGTAAAGCAAAAATCTACAAAAATTAGGAGGTATGCTATGAAAGTATGCAATGTTAATAATGTGTGCGAAAAAGAAATTCTTGTAAAAAATGACAAGTTAAAACTTGTTTGTTTCGTCTTTGAACAAGGAAAAGGACTACCCAACCACACTCACAATGGTATGGCCATCATTCAAGTGGTAAGCGGTAAGGTAAATATCAGTTTTACTGACGGCAACGCTTACACCCTTTCATCAGGTGATGTTTTAGAGTTTGATGCAAGAGTAGAACACAATGTTATTTCTGAAACCGCAAGCAGGGTGCTTGTAATGATTATAAATTAGGAGGAGAGTTTTATGTCAAATCAAATGTTTTGCTTCCAATGCGAACAGGCTTTAGGGGGAAAGGGTTGCACCGTAAACGGTGTGTGCGGTAAAAAGCACGACACTGCAAACTGGCAAGATAAGCTCACAGGCAAGCTGATTGCCCTTGCAAAAGCCGCTAAAGGTAAGGCTACAAAGGAAACCGACAAGCTAATTATTGACGGTCTGTTTACCACTGTAACCAACGTAAATTTTAACAACGAAACAATCAACATATTATGCGATAAGGTAGATGTAGTGAGAGCCAAATTCTCTGACACCGAAGAAATGGATATGGAATCTATCTGGAGTGACGATGAGGACATTCGTTCCCTCAAATCTCTTATCTTGTTCGGACTTCGTGGCATGGCAGCTTATGCTCATCACGCATATGTTCTCGGCAAAACAGACGAAACAGTCAACAACTTTTTCTACAAGGCATTGTCTGCTTTAGATGAAAAGTTATCGTCTGATGCACTTCTTGCGCTTGTGATGGAAACAGGTAATGTTAATCTAAAATGTATGGAACTTCTTGATACCGCCAATACAGGAGCTTATGGCAATCCTGTTCCTACTACTGTTAGCTGTAATATTGAGAAAGGTCCTTTTATCGTTGTGTCTGGTCACGACCTCCACGACCTCAAATTACTGTTAGAGCAGACAGAGGGTAAGGGCGTAAATATCTATACTCACGTTGAAATGCTTCCTGCACACGGTTATCCCGAACTGAAAAAGTATCCGCACCTCAAGGGCAATTTCGGTACGGCTTGGCAAAATCAGCAAAAAGAGTTTGAAAATATCCCGGCTCCTGTTCTTTTCACCACAAACTGCTTAATGCTGCCTAAACAGAGCTATGCAGACAGGATTTTTACAACCTCTGTAGTATCTTATCCCGAACTTACACATATCGGTGATGATAAGGACTTTGCTCCTGTAATCGAAAAAGCACTTGAACTCGGCGGCTATATGGCTGATACCAAAATGACAGGCATCAACGGCGGTGATACGCTAACCACGGGCTTTGCACACGGCACGATTCTCGGTGTGGCTGACAAGGTAATTGAAGCCGTAAAAAGCGGTGCAATTAAGCATTTCTTCCTCGTTGGTGGCTGTGATGGTGCAGCTCCCGGCAGAAATTACTATACCGAGTTTGTAAAGCAAACACCCAAAGATACGATTATCCTCACTCTTGCTTGTGGTAAATATCGTTTTAATGACCTTAACCTTGGTGAAATCGGCGGTTTACCCCGTATTTTAGACGTAGGACAATGTAATGACGCTTTCAGTGCCATTCGTGTGGCAGTTGCTTTGTCCGAAGCTTTTAACTGTACAGTAAATGAATTGCCACTGACATTGGTACTTTCGTGGTACGAGCAAAAGGCGGTCTGCATACTACTATCTCTGCTTGCTCTTGGCATTAAGAACATGTATATCGGACCGAGCCTACCGGCGTTTATCTCACCGAATATTCTTAATGTGTTGGTTGAGAAATGGAATTTGACACCTATTTCTTCGCCGGAACATGACCTTAAAAAGATACTTGGATAATCATAAATTGTTGAGCATAATAAGAAAAGCCGTGGCTTCACACAATAAAGTGAAAACACGGCTTTAATAAGTTGACCGGTTATTGGGTCGGCTATTCGTCTTGCGGCTGGGTTCTTCGCCGTCTGCTGCAATCCAACCCGCATTATATGCGGCTCTGATAGCCGAAAGCAAAGTACCTTGTAATCTGTCATAGTCATTGCTGTCTAAAAAGTCGCTGAATGATTTTTCAAGGTCCGGTATTTTAATTCCTCCTTCCTCAAAATTTTTCCGCAAGGTTTATAACTGCAAGTCCTCTATCCCACGGCGCATTAGGACATGATGTAGCCGTTGCCGATAAAAAAAGCTGTCCTCACGCTACTTTAAATTGAGATTGGGTAAAAAGATAAAAGACCAAGGTATTGTAATTAAACCTCAGCCTTTTGTTTGGGATTACGATTTCGTTGGGTTCGGCATTAAACGGTCTTTAACGTAGATGATATGTTCCATATCCTTGCCGTTATACTGCTTTGTGAAAGAACCCTCTGTCCTCATACCGATTCGTTCAGCAACACGGATTGAGCGTGTGTTCTCAGGGCGTATTGAAGCATATACCTTATTTAAGCCAATTACAGTAAAGGCATACTCCGCAAGGGCGGCTGCTCCCTCTGTTGCATAACCCATACCCAAATATTCACGCCTCAGCATATAACCGATTTCCAGCACCCTCAATTCATCAAAATCATTCCAAAGCAAACCCATCTGTCCGATAAACTCGCCTGTGTGTTTCCGTATGGCAGCAAAATAACCGACAATCTCTTTTTGATAGCGTAATATTTGATTTTCAATCCATTTTTGAATCTGCTCATCGGAAAAGGTATGCTCCCATGCGGTCATAACTTCCTCGTTATAGCAATTCCACATAACATATATAATGAAGTATGATATAATACATCCAA
>CAYPQA010000167.1:0-6684 GCA_964412725.1 uncultured Eubacteriales bacterium | reverse complement strand
AAAAAGACCTTTACAGTAATGACTGTGCTTGTGGGTCTGTATTTAATTTTGTGGATAATCCTGCTTTATTATTTTAGTACAAGCACCGTTAACCACGGCACGGAGGCGCAATTCAAACCGCTTGCTTCGGTGATGTTTACGCAAATGGGCCTACAGTTTTCATCTATGCTTCTAAGCTTACTTACCATTATGCTATCGTCGGGAAGCATTGCTGGCGAGCTTGAAAATGGTATGGTACACGCCATAATCTCACGGCCGATTAGACGAAGTGATTATGTATTTGGGAAATTCCTTGGCCTGTTTTGTCTTGTCAGTGTTTATGCAACCGTTTTGTTTTCCGCAATTTTGATTATTGGTGCGGTGTTTTCTCTTGAAACAGTTTTAGCACTTTCTTTTACGCAACTTGTTGGAGCCTGGTTTTTCTATCTGCTTGTTCCACTGTGTCTGTTATGCGTAACGTTATACGGTTCAACCGTTATAAAAACAATACCATGCGGACTTTTGATGATTTTTGTCTACATCTTAGGAAATATCGGTGGTATGGTGGAAATGATTGGTAACTATATTAATAACGCCTTAGTCATAAGCTCTGGTATCTTTATTAGCCTTGTTTCGCCTTTTCATACTCTATATAATGTAGCACAAAGGATACTCTTACCTTCCACAGGTATTGCCGGAGATTTGATGAGAGGTATGGGAGGTCTGTCAGGCGGCGGCAAGGCAGCAAGTTCAGCCATGTTTGTATATATTGGTATATACAGTATTGCTTTTGTCCTGTTTGCAATCAGAAAGTTTGGAAAAACTGATATATATTGACGGTAATTAAATTTTCCTTATAGTTCGGAGCGAAAGGGAAACTCTTGAGGGAGTTTCCCTTTTACATCACTTGGCAAGACTCTATAATCTTAACGCTAAAAATCTGCACTTCTTTCTTCGCAAAATGGCGCAAACTTGCATTACAAACCTTTTATGTCTTGGATATATTTGTCAATTATCTGCTCTTGATATCCAGAACGTTTATTAATGCGCAAAATTTCTGCAAGCTTTATAAGCTCGATGTTTACAAGTTTGTCAAGTTTCTTCAGTCTTGTTATATCAAAAATTTCGTTTGATAGAGCAGAAATATAGTCCGTTTCTGTAAACCTCCAAAGTACAAGTTGATTTCCATAACGGTTTTTTAAGTTGTCAGCTATAAGTAAACCTTCAGGATCGAAGTCTCCAGAGTAGTAAACGGTAACACCTTCTGCAACCAGCTTGTCCAGGATGATCAAGGTGGCAAGTCGAGGCTGACCATTTGTGCAGAGTAGGGCAGGGCAGTTGGGTAAGGAATCAAGAACTGCGCTGAATACAGCAGGGTTTTCAAAACAGAATATGGCGGTTGTATTTGCGGAGTTAGAAGAAGGGATAATGCGGCTTATCTTTGAGATGTTTGATAAAGAAAGCATTAATGGTTCATGAGCCTGAGCGAATGCCGCCCAACCTTTATGTACTTCGCCATCTGCATAGGCTTCAAGTCCATAACACACTGTAACATTCGTTATATCGCTTTTAATTATGCCCACCCTAAAAAACAGCTCAGCCTTTTCGGCAGCATTGGTCGGTTCGCTTGTGTTGAGGATAAAGCTTAGACCAAGCGTAAAGATCGGTCCCGCCTCGTTTCCGTCGTCGAAATAATGTGGGTTGCCTGTGATTTTGGCAGCGAAAACAGGCAACCGTATTATGTCGGTATTCTTTGCAGCCGTCGTCAAAGCATTAATAACGTTTGACATCAGGGAAGTAAGTTCGGCTTTGTTGGTCTTGTACTTGTTTATTATGCTTGCATAGGGCTTTCGACGGTGATTAATTATATGGCTTAACCAATTTCTTACCGGCTCGTATTGGATGCTTTCTATAAATTTATTGAAGAAGATTTGCCTTTCAGATTCGTAACTTTGTTTTCTCTGGGTGTTCGATACGAGTCTTTTTCCAAAATAAGCTTCGAGGAGTTCATCTATATTATACATCTCAAAGCGCGTGTTCTTCAAAGCTTTTTGGATTTTTAAGACTGGTATAACAATTACGTCTTTATCCGAGAAGTCTGTAAGCATAAGATTTCGGATAGCCTCACGCTCCAATGCTGATGGTTCGCATAGCCTAATCGTACCCCCTAAATGTCCAAGAGAAATATATCGATCTCTTAATGCTTCAAACAGCCTCTTGTAACCGTCGTTGCTTTTAAAATACTGCACACATTCAGATATATTATTATCCAATGTTCATCTCCCCATTGTGTATAATCCGTGAGCGTCCATTCCAGATATATCGAATAACAGTTACATACTTGACGTTGTTAGGTCGGTGGAGTTGATAGATGGCAAGTCGCGGGATGGTTTCATAATCGCCCCAGAGGACCTGAGAGTTAATTATAAAGTTAAATTCAAACTCAACCATGAGGCGGAACATGTCTTTCACATTCTTGTCATCCACACCCGCAAAGGCCTCATCTAACGACAGAAGTCTTGGTGCATCTGCATCTGCCCCCTGATACTTAGCTGCAACTGCCGAAAACAGAGGCACATACATAGACATAGCTTTTTCGCCTCCACTGAACTGGAAAAAGGCCTTATTTGTGAGCTCACGTTTCTTTTCTCCGGTTTTTACATAGAAAATCTGGAATTCAAACCATTTTCTGTAGTCCAAGATTTCTTTCATTGTAGCATGGAATGTCATTGTGCTTTGGTTGTCGGAAAGGCGTTTGCGTGCTTCATCTATCTTTGAACGAAAATGTGAGGCAAGGCTGTCTATGTCACTCTGTTTCATAAGACCTGCATCCTTCTTTAAAAGCTCAACAAGATCGTTCGTGTTTAGCTGTTCGTGGGTCTCGGCACGCTGTTTCTTCCATTCGAGGCTTAGCGAAAGACCGCTTGACGTATTCATGTTCTTCATAAGATTGTTCATTTTCTCAACCCATTGCTCACTTTTATATATTCTTGCACTGATTTTCTTACCTATCGTGTTTGTCAAAATATCCTCAAAGATTTCTTTGTCGCTTTCTTTAAGAAGAAGGTTTTGCTCATCAATCGACTGCGAGAGTTCATCTACAAGCTCACTGATACCGACATGTCGGCCTTTAAGTCTGCACTGGATGTCTATACGTCTTAATTTGACTTCAGGAAGGAGAGGGTTGTCTGAAAAGATTTCATTCATAGTAAGGTTGTATTCGGTCAACTTGTCAATATTTTTGTAAAACTGGTCCTGAACCGAAACAAGCAGAGAAATACTGTCACGTAAGGTCTCACGTGTATCTATGTTGATTAACACTTCATCAATCTGAGTAAACGCAGTATAACCGAGATTAAGTTCCTCAAGTAACGCATTTTTGCAGGCGTCGGTCTTTATACTTTGAGTTTCGTGCGCGGCTCGTTTGACTGATATTGATTGTTCTTTGTGTGTTATTTCGTTCTTTGCGGTCTCAGCACTGGCAAAAAGAATCTTGATCGTATCAGGCAATTCAGCCAACCTCCTAATACATAAGTCGATCTGTTCTTTTACTTGATCATAATTGGTGAGTTCTAGGCTCTTGTGGTACATCTCAGCATTCGTTGTTAGCTTTTGCACCGTTTTTTCGATTCTGCTTAAATCATATCGAAGGTTATAGATAACCTCATCAATTTCATCGCGCTGTGTTTCTTTGTCTTTTGTCATCTCATTTTGGGTGATAAAGTTGTTATGATTGATGTTTAGCTCAACCAAAAGGTTGCGGTATTCCCTTAGACTATCTAATGCGGATATGAAAACTTCTGACTTTGTAACAAGCGAAATTTTAGAGTGAAATTCTCTTATGCGTGACTTGATTTCGTCAAGCTTGATCAATACCTGTTGTTTCTCCCTAGCACAGGATTCAATAGCGGCATTTGCCTTCACAACACCATCCTCGTACTCACGAACCATGCTGTGGGCTATATGAAGCTCTACAGTGTCGGGCATGGAATCGTATTCGTCAGCTAGAGTGTTGATGCGTTCGGTTATAGCTTGTATAAGCATGTTGGCATTTTCTATCTCTTGCTCAACAATTAAAATATCAGATTCTAAGCTTGCGATAGCATTTTGTCGGTTGCGTTCGCGCGCTTGCTCACCGATGAATCTTGATACATATTCTCCAGAAATGTTACCGCTTAATAATCCTATGTTGAAGCTGCCATCTGTTCTTACATTCGTTAGGGAAGGTGATTTGGATGCGTCTATGGATATTCCGGATAAAATATCGGCTACCAGCAGTTCAAAACCACTTTCATATTGCGCAGTATCGGCTTTCAAAATGCTGGACGCATTATTAAAAGACGCCTCACCCTTGAACAGATAGCTGTCGCAACAACCCGAATCAACATTCATAACAGTTTCTTTGTATTCCTCTGGTACTATTAACGCGTTTAAAATACCCATCCGGATAAACGTTTCTTCAATAATGTTTGCCATATCTTCAGTAATATCGTCGTTGAAACTAATAAGCTTGTAAAAAGGTACAAACGGAATATTAAGCTCCTTTAAACGTTGCCTGTTTTTAATCAATGCAGCCGGTAGTTCAGGCTCCACTTCTTTGGTATTTTGGAGAACGGACAATTCCGCAAGCTTCTTGTGCCTCTGTTCAATCCATGCGTCTAACGTTGCCGTGCTTGACAGTTTCTGTATATTAAGTTCGTTTCGGATTTGATCATATGACTTTTCAGTGAATGTTCTTATATTTAATAAGCCTTTCGTATAGCTGTGCGCTTCGATGGCTTGACGTATGGTCAACATACATGCATTATCCAATCTCAACTCCTTACAGCAGTCAAGCCATAGGTTAAGCTTTTCTATTAGGCTGCCTTTAATGCCAATGAGATGCATCTGTGACTGTTCTAGTTGAGATAGCTGAAAGTCTCTGTCTGAGACAAGCTCGTCATATTTTTGCAAAAGCTCATTGTATCTTCGGTCCTGTTCGTCTTTTTCTCTTAGCATTTCGAGTCCGTTTATTATTAAGGCTTCTGTTTCATTAAGTCTGCTCTTAGAAAAAGCAAAATCATACTTGCTAGAAAAGTTACTCCTTATCTCTTTTTCCATAAATTTATGCTCGCCGAAGGCAAAATCCTCGGCTAAGTTATTCATATCATCAAGGAGGTCGAAAGCAGCTTGACGAATTTGATCAGTTTCGTCCTGCTTACGCTTTATCTCACCTTCAAGAGCATTAAAGCGTCTGAGCCTTACGTCAAGTTCATTTTTCTTGATTTCAAGCATTTCGTTCTGCTCAAAAAGCTCCTTTTCACAAAGATCTAAGCTTTCTTTAAGCCTGAACGCATCGGCATGGTCTCGTTCAAGAGAGTTTTTTTGATCTGTCAGAAGTTGTTGTTCCTGTTCAAGTACACCAAGTGTGTAGGTGTTAGTTTTAAGAGTATCCTCAAGCTGCTTTTTATCTTTATCAAGTTTGTTGATCTCTATGACAAGAGCATCTAAGCTTTTGTTGTATTCATTGTAGGACATTGCCTTCTCAAATATCACTGATTGATTGTATCGTGCGTATACATTGAGTATTCGATCGGCGGCTTTCTTGCTATCCTCTAAGCTTTCAAGGTTGGTGCGAAGGTTGTCCATATTCTCTATGGCTTCGGACATCGGGCGTAAGTCATCCTCGGACAAGGCTGGAAGCGAGGCACTTAGGATTTCATTAATTACCGTGGGCTTAAAGTCCTTGGATAGCTTCGGTGTTCTAAGCTGTATGAGCAAGTTAATCAACTCGCCATATTCGTCAAGTGAAGAGAAACCAAAAAGCTGTTTGTTCACCATGTCCATGTATTCGCTCTGCTTGTCCATTACTTGGCCACCGTTGCCGATTAGATTCCTTAGCTCTGTTTTTGTATAGCAAAGTTTTTCCCCAGCCCTATCGGTTTTATATAGATTTATGTCAACACCTATGCGTCTGCCATCGGTTATGCTGAAATACCATGAATCCAAAGGCTTACTGTGCCTTGCACGTAATCCCATTCCGATTGTAAGGTATGTGTCTGATGCACTACGCTTAAATTCCATATACAGGTAACCACAGCGTTCTTCGCGTCCGTCACCTTCTTCGAGCATGTAATTTTCAAGCTTTCTGTCTCTGCTGCCGAAGGGGTCTAACCTTCCGGGACTTTTATTTGCGTCTAAAAGCAACGGTATAAAGCTTTGCATTGTAACAGATTTGCCAGAACCGTTGGCCCCACGCAGCAACATTCGTCCATCCTCAAAGACGAACTCCTCATCGTCATAATACCAAAAGTCTATAAGTCCAATCCTGTATGCTATCCATTTACTGCTTATCATTGTATCCTCCAATTAACTTGCCACAGATAGGCGTAAGTTTAACATTTTGACCGTCGTATTCTGCAAAACCTAAGCTTGTTATATAAGCAAGACACTCGTCGCCGATCTCAATATCTGTCTTTTCGCTGTATGACTTGCCCCAGTTACTACCATACATGTCCTTAGCCTGTTCTATATATTTGCGAAAGTCATCGAGGCTAAGATTAAGTGATTCATCGACATTTATCTTTAGTAAGCCTTCTTTAACGTCATTATGTGATAATGCGTTAAATAACAAAGTAATATCAGAAATGTTTGTATTTTCAGGAAAACAGCGTCCGATCCGAGCCTCATCACGTGCAACAAGGTATGCACTGGTTTTGTGTATAT
>CAYPQA010000166.1:0-6728 GCA_964412725.1 uncultured Eubacteriales bacterium | reverse complement strand
GATTATAGCTATAACTGTCGGTTCTTGTGTTGTTTTAACCGGCGCTGCTGTTGCGGCTTATATGCTTGCGGGTGGGACTTTAAGCGTTGGGGCTGTTACCGATGATTCCGAAAACATTATTGACAATAATATTTTAGGAACGGCTACCCCTCCTCCTAATGGAGCGCACACTCCCTCGCCAAAAACGCCTCTTCGTACCAACGTTCTTGTCTACGGACTAGATAAAGAAGAGTACAATACAGACACAATAATGGTTGCAAGCTACGTTTCACAAAGCAATGAAATTGAAATTATCTCCATACCGCGAGATACGCAAGTTCTGTTTGATAAGCCTTGGGCGAAGGCCGAGGCTCAGGGTGGAAAAAAATTCCCTCAAATGGCAAAGATTAATGCATTACGCGCACTTGCAGGAAAGCAAGGCGTTAAGTACTTAAAGGCTGAGCTTGAAGCTATTTTGGGTATAAAAATTGACTACTATGTTGAGATAAACCTTGAAGCGTTCAGAAAGATTGTGGATGCAGTGGGCGGCGTAGAGTTTGAGGTTCCAAAAGGTGGGCTTTATTATAATGACCCGTTACAAAATCTTCTCATTAACATTCCGGGTGGACTACAGGTTTTGGACGGAAAAAAAGCAGAGGGACTTGTGCGCTATCGTAGCTATCCCCGCGGAGACTTACAAAGAGTTGATGTTCAACAGCAATTCATGAAAGAGATGTTTAAGCAAATTTTGAACAAGGAAACAATAATGAAAAATCCGCTTGAGATTATGACTATAATATTCGGCTATGTTAAAACGGATTTTGGTATAACAGATTTGCCTAAGTATATGAGTACAATTAAAAGCCTTTCAGTTGAAAGTATTGAAACACACATTCTTCCGGGTATAGACAAATACATTGGTGATATTTCTTACTTTATTCACGACCCTGCAGAAACACGTGAGCTTTCGGACAAGATTTTCTTTGGCAAGGGGGTTGATGAGACAGAAACGCCTTCGACTTCGCCATCACCTACTTCTTCGCCTTCTTCATCTGCATCGCCTTCACCAACGCCTACAAAATCTCCGTCGCCCTCACCTTCTGCATCCCCTAAACCATCTTCTCCGTCTAAGGACTTGCGCATACAGGTGTTGAACGGTGGCGGTGGAGCGGGTGCCGCAACGAATTTCTCTAAAGTTTTAGAGGATGACGGTTTAAAGGTTGCTGAAATAGGCAACTATTCCGGAACCCAAAAAGAAGAAACCCGTATTATAGTTCGTGAAGAAAGCGTTGGAAAAGGGTTTGAAAGTTATTTTACAAACCCTAAGGTTGAGGTTGATCGCAACGTACCGTCTAAATTTGATGTTATAATAATTATTGGAACCGGTGGAATTTGATGTCTAACTTTGTTTTAAAACTCATTGCACTTGTTTGCATGATAATTGACCATTATGGTGCAACCTTCGGTAATATTATTCTTATGCGCGGTATAGGAAGAATAGCCTTCCCTATTTATGCTTTTTTGATTGCAGAAGGTTGCGCCAAAACCCGAGATTTAAAGAAATATGTACTAAGACTTTTATTATTTGCTTTTATCTCTGAAATTCCGTTTGACCTACTTTTGTATAACACCTTTTTTACACCGGACAAAAATGCTATATTGCTAAATGGTTTTGTTATTCTCACTCCGGCCTACCAAAATGTCTTCTTTACCCTTGCCTTAGGTGCGTTGTCAACCTACTTCTATAAGGTTTTTATTGAAACACGCAAATCTATCATGATTGTGGGACTTTTCGGTGTATTGTTTGCTACTCTTTTTATAAAGTCTGACTATGATATTATTGGGGTTTTACTCATACTTATTTTGTATTCTATTCCTCAAAAAATAGGTAAGGTTATAGTTATTTTGATATTCTCGCTTAACACTTGTCTTGGGCAACCCTGGCCGATTTACCTTGTTTTGCTTGCTCCTTTATTTATCTTTCTTTACAACGGCAAAAGAGGCCCTAATAATGCATTTATTCGTTGGGGCTTTTATGTGGCATATCCGTTGCATTTGCTTATTATCTTCTTTCTTTGGAGGTTTCGTTAATGACTCAGTCTATTATATATGACGGTTCTAATGAAGCAGCTTGCGTTGAGGCTGTTGAAAAATTTTTTGGTCGTGAAGCCAATCTTGGGTTTAAATATTTCTGCAATGATGCATCAATGCTGCCAGACCCTGCGGGTGTTAAAAATTTGGTTGTTCTTACAACAACCCTAAATGAGGATGACGTCTCTGCATATAATCGCGTTCTTCTTATCAAAGTTGCATATCCTGAACCCATTGAGGTTGTTTATGGAAAGAACGACCTTGAAACTTTTTTACCGTTTTCAAGAAAATTCTCTTCGTCTGTTTGGGTTTGCGGAATGCCTGATGCTCAAAACATTCAGACAAGTTTACTTTGTCTCGACAGGTACTCTTACATGTTCTTCCCAAAGGTTGCGTTTGTAAGCGGCAACGATGTTGACAAGTCTTTGTTTGAAAATATGGGCTTTAGGGCTCTGATTATAGATAACTCAAATTAAATGGAGGTTTTAATGTTTAAATTTTTAAATGTATTTAAGAAAGTCCTTTTACCATTGATGGTAATTACCATGCTTTTATCAGCCTGTGACGCTAATATAACCCCAGAGATGCTGGGCATTCAGGAACGTATTGCATATGCCGGAGAATTACCCATAAGTTCAGCTATGTATAAGTATTTTCTCAATATTGTAAAAAATGAACTTGAGCAAAATAATTATATAAGCGAAGAAGACAGAGTTGAATTCTGGAATTATGATATGGGAGATAAGACTTTGGCCCAAGCAATTAAAGAAAATGTTTTAGAAATGTGCCGTGAATACGTCGTTATGGCCGAAAAGGCAAAAGAGGCGGGTGTGACGGTTGAGGAAGAGCAGTTAAGTGAGATATCTGAATTTTACGAGCAGTTTTATGATTCATTAGGCGAGTCTGATGAAGAAAGAAACGAGGCATTTAAATCATATGTAGGTTCAAGCTACACTGAATTTATTAAGCTTTTAGCGGATATGATTTTGGCCGAAAGCTATATGGACGTTGTTAGAAACGAAATCTCAATAACGGATGAAGAAATTTTAAGTAATTACAACGACAACAAGGATTTTTATGACCTTAATTATGATAATGTAACCGTAAGCCATATCCTTTTGTCTACACTTGATGATAACGGTAATCCTATTCCATTTGCAGAAAAAGAAGAATTGTCTTTACTTGCCGATGAATTATTGGAGCTTGTTAAAAATGGGGCAGACTTTGAAGCCCTTGTCTTGGAATATTCAGATGATTTAGGTTCTAAATATGACGGCGGTGCATACACGTTTGTACGTGGTGAAATGGTTGAAGAATTTGAGGATTGGGCTTTTTCTTCGGAGCTTGG
The DNA here is from genome assembly GCA_964412725.1 of uncultured Eubacteriales bacterium. Classification (GTDB taxonomy): domain Bacteria; phylum Bacillota; class Clostridia; order Lachnospirales; family CAYPQA01; genus CAYPQA01. The sequence goes on along the minus strand of CAYPQA010000166.1, from coordinate 3,310 downwards.
CGATGTTGGTATTGTTGAAACATTCTATGGTTACCATATTATGAGACTTGATGCCAATTCGGATTTTGAATCCATAAAGCAATATGTTCAAAGCAACGTGGCTGATATGAAAATCAAGAGCTTGATTGATGAATGGGTTAGTTCTTATGATATTAAAGTAGTTGATACAGTTTATAACAACATAAACCTATATTAAATTGCAAAAAAATGCTGTTGCAAGCTAAAATGAAATTAGCTTTTCAACAGCATTTTTTTATTTTATTTCTTCGGCTATCTTTGTAAATAAAATACCTATAGCGGTTGCTCCCGCATCCGGATAGTTTATGCTTCTTTCGCCTAAATAGCTTGCACGTCCCTTTGTTGCAATAATATCTTTAGTTTTTTCGGCTCCGGCAACTGCGGCGTTCGCACCGTCTTGTAACATATCGCTTATCGAGGAGTCTTTTTCGGCCGCAAGCAATAATGCATCACACGCGGGGATGAGTGCATCCAAAAGGGTTTTATCGCCAAGCTTGGCACCGCCGCGTTTCATAATGCCGTCGGCTGTGGCTTGCATCATTTTTGCAAACTCAAGCTTTGTAAGGCTGTCTATGCCCTTCGCAAAACGTGCCGCACTCATAAATGCCGTTCCCCATATCGGACCGGAAGCACCGCCACAATGTTCGGTTATTATCATTCCGCAACCTTTAAGGAATGTATTTATAGAGGTTTTATCAATCTCTTCCCATTCCGTTTTAAGTTGTTTGAAGCCCTTAGCAAGAGACATTCCAAAGTCTCCGTCACCAGCATGCGAATCAAGCTCACAAAAATAAACTTCGTTTTCAATTGCACCTGTTGCCAAAATATCTACCATTTTTATAATAGTTTCAGTTGAAAACGTATCCATGATTATACCTCCCCATTAAACTCTAAAAGCCGGTGCAAGACATTCACAATCCAGCAGTTCTTTTAATTCATCGTCAAGCCTCAAAATTGAAACAGATGCGCCTGCCATATCAATTGAAGTCATATAGTTGCCAACAAAGGTTCGGTAAACATTTATCCCCTTGTCTTGGAGTATTTGGTTAACTGAATTATTCAATACATAAAGCTCCATTAACGGACTGCTACCAAAACCGTTTATCAATAAAGCAACATCGTCACCGTTTTCAAAAGGTAAATCATCCACAATTTTATCGACGGTCTGCTTTGCCAATGCGTCCGCATTCATAAGTTCGCAACGTTTTATACCCGGCTCCCCGTGAATACCCACTCCGAATTCAATTTCATTCTCATCAATTTCAAATGTAGGAGTACCCTTAGCTGGTACGGTACAAGACGTTAAAGCAAATCCAAGCGAACGAACATTTGCGATAACCTTTTCTGCAACACGTTTAACCTCTTCCAAGCTTGCACCCTTTTCGGCCTTAGCTCCGGCTATTTTATGCACAAAAACTGTTCCTGCAACGCCTCTGCGTCCCTCTGTGTAGAGGCTGTCTTCAACCGCAACATCATCATTCACATAGACCTTTTCAACCTTGATTTCATCTTCCTCAAAAGCCATATCCGCTGCCGCATCAAAATTCAACCTGTCTCCCGAATAATTCTTTATAATCAATAAAACGCCTGCGTCATTTTGACATTCCAATATGGCATTGTAAACCTGAATTGTTGAAGGTGAAGCAAAGACATCACCGCAAACGGCCGCATCAAGCATACCCTTTCCGACAAAACCGCCATGTGCGGGTTCGTGTCCACTACCGCCGCCGCTTATAAGAGCAGCCTTGCTCTTTTGCTTATCCTTCCTTAAGATAATACGATATTTGGAGTTAAGCTTAAGCTGGTCGGGGTATGCTTTTACAATACCTTGACACATTTCGTTTACAATTTGTTCAGGTTGATTAATTATTTTTTTCATTTAGTTTGACCTCCCAATTGATCTGCAACTAAAATGGCCGCATATACCTCCTCAGGGGTGACCTTAAACGGCATATTTACAATAGTCTCACCGGGTGCGCAGGCCGCCTTTGCAACCTTCATCAATTTTTCTTCCGTAACCTCGGTTATGCCAACATCTTTTAAGCATACTGGCAGCCCCACTGATTTCAAATATCTTATCACACCGTCAATTTCGTCTTTGGGTGCGTTCTCCAAAACTAAATGAACGATTATGCCGAAAGCAACCTTCTCTCCATGATAATGATGATGAGTTTCTTCAAGTGCGGTTAAGCCGTCATGGACAGAGTGACAGGCCGCCAAGCCACTTGACTCAAATCCCAAGCCGCTCATCAAAACATTGGCTTCAATAACATTTTCCAAGGCTTGTGTCACAACTTTGGATTTACATGCGGCAATAGCCTTGACCGAATCTTCCAAAAGGGTTTTGTAACAGGCCTCTGCAATAGTCATTGCAGTTATTGTACTATTTCCGCCCGGAATATTGTTTGCAAAGGATTGCTTACATGAACGAGCCTCGAAATATGTAGCAAGAGCATCGCCCATACCCGCAACTAAAAATCTTACAGGAGCCTTCGCTATGATTTGAGTATCAATGAGTACTAAGTCCGGATTGCGCTTCATGAAGAAATATTCTGAAAACTCGCCTTTTGCTGTGTATATAATAGCTAATGAACTGGTTGGAGCGTCAGTTGATGCAATTGTAGGAACGACGATAACCGGCAGTTTTGTATAATATGAGGTAGCCTTTGCTGTATCAAGAGCTTTTCCGCCCCCCAATCCGATAATTACATCAACATTGTTTAATTTAGCCGCCTCTCTCTGCTTTTCTATCTCTTCTTTTGTGCATTCTTCGCCGAAATCACTGCATACAAGCTCACAATCCGAATCCTTCATTGCAAAGTTCAAATCCTCAATAACCCTTTCTCTGTCAGCATTTGATGCAACCAACAATGCTTTTTTACCAAAATCCTTGATATAGGTCGCCAGATTTTTTATCTCGCCCTCTCCTTGAATATACCTTGATGGGGAAATAAATGCTTTTTTCATTCAAAATCACTCCTTTTATATTTTCATAACCAAAATATTAAATTTGAAATAAACAACTTCCACAACCTTTACACATATGGTATAATGACAAGAAGATTTTTACTTGTTTTGTTCAAATTGTGCAATATTTTGGATATATTTTGATTTTCATTTTTTATTATAGTCATTATATCATAAGGTTTTTAAAGATAAAGGTTTAATCATGACATAATTGAGTAAAAATATATGGTTATATTTTGACATAATTAGAAGTAATGGTAATATTTTTACCATTGAAACGATAATATATTGGTCGCCTCTAAAACCCCTTACCATGCTTGTGCGG
>CAYPQA010000165.1:0-6916 GCA_964412725.1 uncultured Eubacteriales bacterium | reverse complement strand
GGCATTTAAAACTGAACTTGCAACAGCTTATCCCGATTGTCGTTTGGTTGTTACAAAAGAAACTATGACGGTTGAAGGTATGATCAAATTCGTTTATGAAGTGCTAAAAGACAAACTGAATATTGCCAAAATTACATTTACCAGCGGTGTAAACGGAGCCACTCAAGATTATGAGCCTAAAAATCAAATTGACCGCTGCCCGTTATGCTGCATCACATTAAATGAAAATGCCGTTTGATCAAAATGTGGATATAAAAAGAATAAGTTGATATACATTTTCATTGTAACAGCATTAAACCCATAGTTTGTGAAATAAATGATATTTTTGCCAAATTATAAAAGCGTTGAGCCGTTCTATTACGACACCACGCTTTATTTTGTTTGGATTTGCATAAACAATCTTATTTCAAAACACTATCTAAAAACGCTATAATTTTTTTCACATTTTCTTCACTATCAAACTGCGTACCGCCGTGTCCTGCTCCTTCTAATATTTCCAGTGTTACCTTATCCTTGCCTAAAACTGCCGTTAGCTTTTCGGCAAAATCAATGCTTTGTTGTGTAGGGACATTGGTGTCGGCACTGCCGTGTTGAATAAAAAAGTAAGGGTCGGCGGCTGTAATATAGTTTTCAGGGTTAGCCTTTTTGGTCTGCTCTATATTTTGCGTAATATTTCCGCCAATGTACTGGCTTTCGGGTGATGACTCGGTACTTGTAGCACCCATTTTAGGTGTAACTCCAGCGGTCTTGAATTGATCGTCCATAAGCAAAAAATTAAGTGGACCAAACCAGTCAACTGAAGCTTGAACGGCCGAGGAATACTCTAAGTTTTCCTTATTATCTCCGTTTAATGTATCATCATCACCGCTTGTTCCTGCAAGAGCAGAAAGGTTTCCCCCGGCACTGTCACCCCAAGTGACAATTTTGTCCGGATTTAGATTGTATTTTTCTGCATTTGCTTTGATAAATCGAATAGCAGCTTTAACATCGCTGATTGCCGCAGGGAAAATAGCTTCTCCGCTTAAACGATAGTCTACACTGACAACCGCATAACCATACTTTACTGCTTGAAGCATTGCTGAAATGTCCCCGCCTGTTCTATCACCCATCTTAAATGCACCACCGTGAATAGCAATAATTACAGGGTAAGGAGTGTCACCCTTTTCTTCGGGGTAATAAATATTGAGCTTTTGTGTGTCGCTAAGTGAGCCATAAGCAATATCTGTTACTTGATTTTTTATCCACGAGGTATCGGCAGACATTCCTCCAAGTCCTCCGCCCAAACCGCCTTTTGGCGGTTTATCACCCAAAGGTGGTTGTGTAGTGCTTGTTGTTTCGCTTGATGTTGGGGCGGTGCTTGTGGTATCTGTGCTTTCTTTAGCTGTTTGCGAACAAGCTGCCATACTCATCATAATTGCCCCCACTAAAATAATTGATAGAAGTCGTTTCATATTTGTTTTCCCTCCATTTGTTTTGATGGTTAAATTATAGCAAGCAAATGTGGCATAAAAATGGCAGGGGCTTGTAACAAATGAAACAAAAAAATAGGTTCTCACCAACATCTGTCTTTACTTCATAACCTGATTGTAAAAGTAAAGGTTGTAAATTTACCTTGCTCTGATGTTACCGTTATTTCTTCGCCTAAATTATTAAGTATTTCTTTTGCGATGGCAAGTCCTAATCCACTTCCACGACTTTCTCTTGCTTTTTCGGATTTGTAAAATCTATCAAAAACCAAGGGCAAGTCCTCTTTTGCAATCGTTTCACCGTTATTTGCAATCGAAAGACTTATATTTTTACTTGTTTGCTCCGCATTAATGAAAACTGTCCCCTCATCACCACAAAACTTAAATGCATTGTCAAGCAGAATATTAAGTACTTGGATTATTCTATCCATATTAGAAAACAGCACGGGCAGATTTTTGGCACTTTCTGAAACAGAAAACGCTATGTCCATATCATCAGCAAGCACCGAATACTTTTCGATAATTTCAGCCATCATATCTGCTCCGCTAAAATGTGACTTCTTAAACGCCAATTTTCCGCTTTGCAGTCTGGATAGCTCTAACATATCAGAAATTAGTCGCTCCAAGCGGACACTCTCGCTGTGAATAATATGATAATATCTCGCCTTATCGTTTTCATCAGTAATCATATTGTCGCAGAGAGTTTCAGAGAGTGCCTTTACAGAGGATATGGGTGTTCTAAGCTCGTGGCTGATGTTTGCAACATAATCACGCCTTGTTTGCTCCAAGCGTTTATTAACTTTTAAGTATAGAGCGAAGATGGTTAAAATAACTGCTCCGCTGAGCAAGCTGATACAGAAAAATACAAGATAAAATCCATTCAAAGCCGACCTAAAATCGCTTGCCGGCTTCATTAAAAACACCGTTCCAATAATCTGTTCGTCTTTAACAATTGGAACACCGATAATAATAGATGTTGCCGGAAGTCCGTCTATCTCGGTAATGTGTGCCACATTTTGCCCTGTAAGCACCTTTGGCATATATGGTAAAAGTCCACCCATAAGTGCTTCATCTGTAAACATAGGATTTAATCCGTCTTTTTTTGCACCTATATCTATTTCATTTTTATATAAATCATAGGCTTTCAGAATAAAATCGTTTCTCTTTACAGAGGTTGTGCCGTAAAGCGCAATTTCATCAGCAATGTCCGAAAGCTGTGGAGATAACTCGTCAACCTTGGTGTTTAGGAAAAAATATCGAATGGCAAGTGAGCCAAGAATTTGACCTAAAATCATAACTGCAAGGAGTACAAGCACAATTTTTATAAAAAAGCTGTTTTTCATAAGCCTACCTCAAACTTGTACCCAACGCCATAAATGGATTTTATCTCAAAGCTGACACCATTTTCGGGTAACTTTTTGCGAAGCCGTTTAATTTGTGTGTCCACAGCACGAGTATCACCAAAGTAATCATATCCCCAAATTTTATTAAGTAGCTGTTCACGAGAAAAAACTCGCCCTGCATTTTCAGCAAGAAAATAGAAAATTTCAATTTCCTTTGGAGTAAACTCTGTCTTTTCGCCACAAATAAAAACTTCATATTTATCTAAGTCAATGGTTAAATCAGAAAAAGCAAGCTTCTTTTGCGCGGGTTTTTCTTTCGGGGTGCTACGCTTTAATATTGTCTTAATACGAGTGACAACCTCACGTGGAGAAAAAGGTTTCACAACATAATCATCAGCCCCGATTTCAAGCCCTACAATGCGGTCGATTTCCTCACCCTTTGCAGTAAGCATCAAAATTGGCACGTCGGAAAGCTTGCGAATTTCTTTACAAACCTCTGTGCCAAACAGCTTTGGCATCATAATATCCAAAATGATTAAGTCAAATTGTGCATTTTTTGCCATATTTAATGCTTGCTCTCCATCATAAGCCGAAGCATAGGTCATACCGTCATTTTTCAAATAAACTGACAATGCTTCGTGGGTAGATATATTATCATCACAGATTAAAATGTGCATAAATTTACTCCTTTTGTTCAGCTTCTAAAACCACTCCGTACATAGCTTGACCTATAGTTGTGCATCAGTCTTAAAGGGATTGGCGTTTGATTTTAAGTTTCATGCCTACTATCCAATTCAATTTTACATTCTCTAATATATAAGAAAATAGGAAAGGCGAGCGACAGCCCAACAACACATAAGGCTATTAAACACACCCACTGAGCCTTTTTTATCTGTAACCGTTTAGACTCTTTGAACACGAATATAATTTGGATTCCTTGTAATAAAAATTGCTAACAAAATGCATAATGCATTACCAATTACCACGAAACCTAAACTGTTTTGAAGCATTGTTTGTGAAAACGCATTAAAAAGACAGTGATACATCACACACAACCACAAGCTATTGCTTACTCTGTATATTGCTCCCAAAACAAAACAACTTCCTAATAACCCTATTAGAAATACATTGTGCTGCACTGATAAAATACTATCGGTAAGACAGAAGTACAAATAGTGCCAAGCACTCCAAGAAAGGAATGTAATTATGCTTACCACCTCAAAAGGCATCTTTTTCTCTAATATCGGTTGAAACGTGTATCTCCATCCAATTTCTTCTATGCCGCCAAAAACAATTGCCATAGCAAAAAATATAATAAAATTATACCAATTTATTCCGTTCATTATTTTACCGTTAAACAGTTGATATCCGAATAAAAAGCACAGAAATAAAGCGATTAAGCCATAAAACCTCAAAGGTTGCTTTATGCTAAAGAAGTCTACTAAAATCCGCTTATAGGAGCATACCCGACCGGATTTCTTGGAAACAATTACTCCCCAAAAAGCAGATGAAGTCCCACCTATCGCTAAAAATAACAAGCTCAGTATTTTTGAATATTGTATTTGATTTATTCTCAGCACCCAAATAACTACACAAATAATTGCCATTTGTAGTATTGTTCCCAGCCAATAGACCATTGCCCATTGAATCTCACTAATGCCACTGCTTGCACCGGTTACAACAATTTCCTTTTTATCCACAAACTAATCTCCTTATCATTTTCTTCTGTATCATTTAAATGTACTACACATCCAACTATAGAATTCTTGTTTCTCTTCAAATTGAGGATAATGTGCTGAGTTTTCAAATAGAATAAACTCTTTTTGATGTGTCGTAGAAATAGAATTAAAATATTCTTTTGCTACGGAAGTAGAGGTCTGATAATCATATTTGCCCATGACAAAGTAAAAAGGCAAATCCAGTGTTGTTATAATTTTAGATAGTGGCTGACCAATTGTTTCTCTCAACAGTACTTCTTGGTATTTCAACACCCCTATATTAAATTTTATTGCATCCAGCCAATTCCGCTTCTGATATACAAAAATTTAAGCTTTCCAATTCGCTTGCTGATTGGTCGCCAATTTGACCAATTCCGATATATGCAGTAAATTTTTCTGGTGCTTGCGCTGCAGCTTGCGTGCCAATATAGGTTCCATATGAATGACCGATTAAGATGACCTTTTCCTGATGAAATCGCTCGCTCACATAATCTGTAAGAGCCAATAAGTCATCCACATGGGTTTCAGCCGATAGGTTAGAGTAATCCTCAAAGAAATGGTATGATTTACCGCTGGCACGTTGGTCATAGTGAATAATGGTAAAGTCATTTTCCAATAAATCCTGATATTTCCTAACATACGGGATTTCAGAGCATCCGGGCCCACCATGTGCAAAAATAATAATAGGATTGCCTTTATCCTTACCCCGAATCATCAATTTAAGTTTTGTTCCATTAATTTCAATTGCCGATAATTCACTAATTGCATTGTCTCCAGTTATCGTTGGGGTCCATGTAGGGCGAAATAGTAATATCAGCGTTGTGAGCATTATAAAAGCGAGTAGCGACAGCGCTATCATTTTAGTTTTCCTTTTTATCAATTTATTCTTCATTTGGTACTCCTCCTCTTAAAACGGTTGCATCAAGTACATCGTTCCAGTTCCCAGAATAATGAACGCCCTTATTGGTGCAGAGTGAAGAAATACCGTGTACCATCGACCATAAGGCAAGCAGGTTATTTAAATATGCTTGTTTTGGCAACCCAATATCCTGAAAAGCATTATATGCGATTTCCTTAAACAACCCAAATGGAGGATAGTGATTGTTTTCATCACAATCCAAGTCAATAACTAATTTGGAATGATAGAATAAAAATTGAAAGTAATGTGGGTTTTCTATAAAAAAAGAAATGTATGCAGCACCAAGCAAGGATACTGCCATACAGTTATCCTTTTGACCCTCAATGGATGCAGACAGCTTTTTCATAAACTTTTCAGTCACATATTCGCCCATCGCATGGGTTAACTCCTTAATGTCCTTAAAGTGACTGTACGGAGCAGCATGGCTTACACCGCATTTTGCAGCAACTTTTCTCAATGAAAAACCATTTACCCCATCTTCGCTGATAAGCATGATTCCGGATTCTATAAGCTTATTTCGTAAATCTCCATGATGGTATGGCATATCTTTCATAAAACATCTCTCCCTACAATCTTTACAGTGTAAATATAATAACATGAAATCTTTACTCTGTAAAGATTTATGCAAAGAATTTAATGAAATATGGAGTGGCGTTTTTCGTTTTATAGCTGCCTCTAATCCCTCATTTGCATAAAGGCTCCTTACCTAATTTACTGCGTTTGGAGAAATGTCAAACTACTCTGCAATCTCCAGATTCGTTTTCTTTTTGTCGTCTAATCGGTCTCAGGAGCCGCTTGGTCAAGCAATCTAAAATCAATCGTAATGCTTGCCGCCGGCGACTGGTTATGGGTTGCGGTTGCATCAAGCTTGACATAGATGGTTCCGCTCGAAACAACATCGCGTCGTAAACGAAGCCAAGCTTAAATATAAGCCCATCTCCACTTTTCTTATAGCTGCTCACAAGCGCCGGAATATCAATGGTTTGTGCGGCTGTGTTTGAATGGCGCAGCGATTGTGCCGTGGAAAGCCCGTCAATGGTGGCTTTAGTGATGTTGAAAGTTTTCTCCACAACGGTCTCGCCTTTGGTGTACACCACCTTTGCCTTGCCCGCGTTTATGTTGTCTTCAAAGCTTTGAGTGTAGCCTGTGGTGTCTATTGTAAAGGCTTTGCTCATAATTATAAGTTAACGGTTATGTTCCGAATATTAGGTTTGAGCGGAAATCCGTTATGGATGTGTTGGGACTTGAAGGTATTGTGCTCCTCTTACATACAAAGGTACATTAGACAGCAAACTCTTTAGTATCAATTCACGTGGTCTAAACCCACCGTCTTAAGACTGTATACGCTTTTAGCCATAAAGTATAGAGGGCATACTTATAAGCAAGAGGTGAAAGAGTATGCCAACAGAATATAGTATATATTCGGCAATAATTTCAGCAAATCTCTTGTTCGTTCAGAGCAGGAAACTT